>JAFXQI010000085.1 GCA_017527155.1 Kiritimatiellia bacterium | reverse complement strand
GTTTGCAGGTTTTCGCATCCCTCGAAAAGCCCCGCCGGCAACGATTCGACCCGGCAATCCAGTCTCGCTTCCCTCAGGCTGCTGCACCCGGCGAACGCGCGGACGCCCAGCGATTCGATCGACTCGCCCAATTCCAGCGACACGAACGCGCTTTCACACCCCCGAAACGCATCGTCTCCGATTTCTGCCAGATACGGGGGCATTTCGATCTCTTCCAGCTGGGTACATGAGATAAAGGCCGACGCTCCGATGGACACCACGCTGTCGGGTATCCTTACCGCCGTCAGCCGATCGCACCCCAAAAACGCCCCATCCCCAATCCGGGCCACGTGGCAGCCCCCCAATGTGGAAGGAATCTCCAAGGCGCCGGTTGACGGATCGGCCCCTGTGATGGTGGCGATTCCATTGCTTGCGATAAACGACCAAAGCACCCCGTCCACGTTTTCCGTGGCCCCCCGGACAGCCACGGCCGTTCCGCCCAGCCAGAGCATTGCACACAACATGCCTATGGACAGTGCGGAACGGTCTGCCTGGCCCGTTTTCCGCCGGGTCTTTGTCCAAATCTTCGCGATACGTAGCATGGCTGGTCCTCCGTCCCGGAATCCGCTGCGCCGGAACATGGACGGATTCCACCACGGAGGTGCCACGTCTGTCAATGGTCAAGCTCTGGAATATTACATGGTTTTGTGTTCCCTGGGACGAAGGCGGAAAACTCCGATGCGGATGTCCCCCTCCCACAAGGTCGCGCGGAAGCGCGACCCTCCCGGTGTGCTCTCCACGGGGAGGGACGCGCTTCTGCGCGTCCGCATTGGAAAAGGTGGCGACACAATGGGCGGCAGCCATCCTGTTTCCGAAACCGCTCAGGCGCCTGCCGATGGCGGGGCGCCGTCGCGGTGCACGGGGTCGGTCGGGCGCGTTGTGACGGCACCCTCGCCGTCGTCCGCGCAGAATCCTGCCTCGGGAGCATCACCCCCTTTGTGCACAGCAGAGATGCGCCCCCATAATACCCCGCGGGGGATGACGCATATTCTCCTTTTACCTTGCCCCCCCGACTCTCTTTGTATTACACTCCAACCTTGCAGTTTTGACAGTCATCATGTTGTCCGCGCCCCGCCCATCCGAATCCGCCACCCGCCCCGCAACCATTCTTATCGTCGGAGCGGGGGGCCATGGGTGTGTCGTGGCCGAACTGGCCCGGGCCTGCGGCTATTCACGCATCGACTTTGCGGATGACCGCTCCCCGGGCGCCGCTGGGGCCTTGTCCGACCTCCCCGCGCTCGCCCCGCGCTACTCCGCCACGGCCGTCAGCATCGGGAACCTTCCTCTCAGGAAGGCACTCCTTGACCGCCTCGCGTCCCTTCCCGTCCCGATTCCCGCCCTTGTGCACCCTGCGTCCACGGTCAGCCCCTCCGCCCAAATCGGGCCCGGGGCGCTTGTCCTTCCCGGCGCCATCGTCCATACCAACGCCGTTGTCGGCATGGGCGCCATCATCTCCGCCGGCGCGGTCATCGACCACGATGCTGTCGTCGGCTCTTTCGCCCACGTCGATGCCGGGGCCGTTGTCGCCGCACGGGCCTCCGTCCCGTCGTTGACCAAAGTGCCTGCCGGGACCTGCGTCCGCCCCGCCCCCCCCATCACCGCTGGTGGAGGGATAAAATGACCGTTTTGCTCGCCATTGCCGCCATGCTTGCCGGGCTGGTCCTGATTCTCGCCCTCCTGGCCGCCATCCTCTGTCCCGGAACCATTTACGCCAACTCCCCCTCAGACCGCAATCCCGTCGAGGGCAAGTCCGTCGTGTTCGTCGAATCGGCCGACGATCCTCCGAATGCCGACGGGGCCTGCGGCCATCTTGAAGCAACCGGCCCCGCCATCCTCCACGAAACGTTCTATTCCCGCTTTGTCAAGCGCGCCCTCGACCTCATCCTCTCCTTCTTCGGCCTTGTCTTGCTCTCTCCCGTCCTTCTCGCCATCTCCCTCGCCATCGTCCTGGAAGACCCCGGTCCCGTCCTCTTTTCCCAGAAGCGCGTCGGCAAGAACAAACGCTTCTTCCGCGTCCACAAATTCCGTTCCATGAAGATGGACACCCCCCACGACGTCCCCACCCACATGCTCGGCGATCCCGACCGCTACATCACCCGCGTCGGCCGCTTCATCCGAGCCCATTCCCTCGACGAACTCCCGCAGATCTGGGACATCTTCATCGGCAACATGTCCGTCATCGGCCCCCGTCCCGCCCTCTGGAACCAGGACCTCCTCACCGCCGAACGCGACAAGTACGGCGCCAACGGCCCCAAGCCCGGCCTCACCGGCTGGGCCCAGATCAACGGCCGGGACGAACTCGAAATCCCCGTCAAGGCCCGCTTCGACGGCGACTACACCGCCCACCTCGCCCGAGGCGGTTTCCACGCCTTCTTCTTCGACTGCCGCTGCTTCCTCGGCACCGTCTTCTCCGTCGCCCGCGGCGAGGGCGTCGTCGAAGGCGGCACCGGCGCGCTCCGCAAGCAACCCCCTGTCCGGTAAGAAACATGCTCGCGTTCGGAATCCCCTTTTTCATAGCCGCCGGCCCAACGGAGCAAGGTCTGGAAATAAGGGCCTGCTCTTTGCCTGATTGGAAAGGAAAACCATGAAACTGTACGACCAACTGGTTGCCCGAACGGAATCCCTGGCTCTCGTCGGCCTCGGCTACGTGGGTATGCCAATCGCCCTCGCCTTCGCGAAAAAGGGACTCCGAGTCATCGGCTTCGACCTGAACAAGGCCAAGATTGACCTCTACAAATCCGGAAAGGACCCCACCCTCGAAGTCGGCGACGAAGCCATCCGCCAAACCACCGTCCGCTTCACCGCCGACGAAACGGAACTCAAGAACGCCAAGTTCGTCATCGTGGCCGTTCCCACCCCCGTCAACACAGACCACACGCCGGACCTCTCCCCCGTCATCGGCGCTTCCGAAATCGTAGGCCGCAACCTTGCTCCCGGTTCCATCGTGGTCTACGAATCCACCGTCTATCCCGGTTGCACCGAGGATGTCTGCATCCCCATCCTCGAAAAACAGAGCGGCCTCCGTTGCGGCGCCGACTTCAAGGTCGGCTACAGCCCCGAGCGCATCAACCCGGGCGACAAAGTCCACCGCCTCGAAAACATCCACAAGATCGTTTCCGGCATCGATGCCGAAAGCCTTGCGGAAATCAAGGCCGTCTATGACCTGGTCGTCGAAGTGGGTACCCACCCCGTGTCCAACCTCCGCACGGCCGAGGCCGTCAAGGTCGTCGAAAACAGCCAGCGCGACATCAACATCGCCTTCATGAACGAACTCGCCATGGTGTTCGACCGCATGGACATCGACACCAATGAAGTCGTCGACGGCATGAACACCAAGTGGAATGCCCTCGGCTTCCGCCCCGGACTCGTCGGGGGCCACTGCATCGGCGTGGACCCCTACTATTTCACCCACGAGGCCGAAAAACTCGGCTACCACAGCCAGATCATCCTCAACGGCCGCATCGTCAACGATTCCATGGGGGCCTTCGTCGCCGATGCCGCCATCCGCAAGATGATCCAGGCCGGCCAGGCGCCCAAGAAGTCCAAGGTCGTCGTCCTCGGCCTCACCTTCAAGGAAAACTGCCCCGACGTCCGCAACAGCAAGGTCGCCGACATCCTCTCCCGCTTCGCCGAATTCGGCATCAAGCCCCTTGTCGCCGACCCCTGGGCCGATCCCGCCGTCGCGAAGAAGGAATACGGCGTCGACCTCTGCGATGCGGCTTCCATCCACGATGCCGATTGTGTCGTCGTCGCCGTCGCCCACAGGCAGTTCAAGGAATTGGGCCTGTCCGGGGTCCTGTCGCTCTTCGGTTCCCCGGCGGGCAAGGTCCTTGTCGATGTCAAGGGGATGTACCCCATCGACGAGCTGAAAACGTCGGGGCTCCTTTGGTGGAGGCTCTGATTGTCCACCGTCTTGGAAATGGCCATGCCTCAGACCGTTGCATCCTGCCTTTTCGCCCGACGCATCGGCGGTAGCGAAGCCGTCGCTGGTGCGCCGATGGTTTTCCTCCCCATGCCCATGACTGTGGCGGACGCCCCCCTCGGCGGGCGCCAGACCTGGTGTGCCGGGACACGGCCAGCGGGCTGCCGGGCCATCATGCGCGATCGTTCCCAATGCCTTTGAACGTCCTCCAGCGCTGGAACTCGCTTTCCGAAAACCGCCGCAAGGTGGTCCGGAACGTCGCGTGGGCCATGCTTGGCAAGGCCATCAGCATGGTCGGTGTTCTTTTCGTGGGCATCCTCGTAGGGCGCTATCTCGGTCCTGGAAAGTACGGCCTGATGAACTATGTCATCAGTTTCGTGGCCTTGTTCGAGATACTCTCGGAATTCGGGCTTGGCCACATCGAGGTCCGCGAGCTGGCAAAGGAACCGGAAGCCCGCAATGCCATCATGGGAACGTGTTTCGCCTTGCGCATGGTGTTTGCCGTCTTGGCCTATCTCCTGCTTTGGGCCATCGTGGCCGCCACGGAAGACGACTCTTACACGCGGAATGTCATCGGCGCCTATGGCCTTTGCCTCTTCGCCTTCCCCTTCAATGTCGCGCGCAACTACTTCACCTCCATCGTCAAAAACGAATACGTCGTCAAATCGCAAATCGCCCGGACCCTTCTCGGTGCCCTGATCAAGATCGTTCTCCTGTGGCGCAAGATGTCCCTGACCTGGTTCATCCTCGCCGCAGGCTTCGACTTCTACCTCCTCGCCGCGGGTTACGCCCAAGCCTACCGCACCCAAGTCGGCCGTTTCCGCGACTGGCGGTTCGAGTTCCGCCGCGTCCCCTTCCTGCTGGCCGAATCCTTCCCTCTCCTTCTCTCCGGGGCTGCTGTCATCGTGTACCAGCGAATCGACCAGGTCATGATCAAACACTTGGTCAGCAAGGAAGGCGTTGGATACTTCGCCACGGCCAGCATGTTCCTGAACGTCGTTCTTTTCCTGCCGAACGTCTTTGTCCAGACCGTGACTCCGCTGTTGGTCCAACTCCACAAGACCGACATTTCCGCCTATCGCGGAAAAGCGGAACAAGTGACCGGCGGCGTGACATGGCTCTCGGTCCTGATGGCATTGGTCGTGACGGCGGCAGCCCCATGGATGATTGGCTGGACGTACGGAGCGCGGTATGCGGCCGCAGTCCCCGTTCTTCAAGTGCTGATCTGGAAAACGGTGGGGATGGCACTGTCAACCTCCGCCGGGGCCTTGATCATCATCGAAGGCATCCAGAAGTGGGCCGTCATCCGCAATGTCCTCGGATGCATGGTGTGCGTGGGCCTGAATTGGGTCGTCTTGCCTCGCTGGGGAGTCCAGGGCGCGGCCTGGGTCACCTTGGCGACCGTATCGGTGGCAGGCTGCTTGGCAAATTTGGCGATTCCTCCATATCATGGGATTTTCCGCCTCCAGTGCAAGGCGTTGGCAACCGGCTGGAAGGTGTTTTGCAAACGGGAAAAGGTGTTTGGATGAAAACCTTCGTGGGATACGCCAGGGATGCCCAACTCCGCCATGATGCCACCTCGGGCGGGGTGGGCTCGGCCCTGTTGAACTGCCTTTTCAAAAACGGACAAATCGAAACCTCACTGACATTCGACTTCAATCCATCGACCTTGCGGTACTCCCCCCGGCTGATTCATCGCTGGAACGATTATCGCCCAACCGGCTCGATTTACCAGGACATGGATCTGATCGGATATTTGCGCGCGCATTTGGGGGAAATTCGCGGGCGTTTCGCCTGTTTTTGCCTCCCTTGCCAAGCAGCTTCCATCCGCATTCTGCTGAAAGACGCCGGCCACGACAGCATTTTGTTTGGGTTGGTTTGTTCGTCCCAGCAGACCTTCGCGGCCACGGAACGCCTTTTGGATTTGGCCAAGATTCGCAGAGCGGACGTCGGAACCCTGCAATACCGCGGCGGAGGATGGCCGGGAGGAATCCGCATCGGGTTGAAAAACGGGGAGGAAAAATTCATAACGAACAACGGAAGCATCTGGACGGATATTTTCCATTCGCGCCTGTGCATGCCCAAGCGTTGCCTGTATTGCCAAAACACCTTCAACGACCATGCGGACATCGCATTGGCGGATCCATGGCTGCCCGAATACCTGGGCAGGGAGACGCCCGGCCTCACGTTCGTGGTGTCCCACACCCCTGTGGGGGACCGCTTGCTTTCCGCCGCCACCGATGAGTGCGTGTTCGAAGCCGTTCCCGAAGAAACGGTGTTTCGATCCCAACGCCGTACACTGGACCGGAAAGCCGGTTATGCCACGCACCCGTGGAGACGGACCGTGCTGAACAGGATGCGTGCATGGAAATGGTACGTCCGACTGGTTTTTTCGAATCCACGATGGCTGAAGTTCCACAGGAAAATCTTGTCGAGGTGCAAATTGTGAACATCCTCATCATCAACCAACCCATCAAGAACCGCGGCGATGAATCGGCGCATCGGGGCTTGGTTCGGACATTGGCGAAAACGTATCCCCGGCACGGCATCCGTGTGGTATGGATGGGGGAAGACCCGCCCGGGTGCGATCCGATGCACGTGGACGAACCGAACGTCGAGTATGAAATCATCCCCATGAAATGGGGGCGGGCGCGATTGCCCCGTTTTGCCCTGATGTACCGGCTGGGATGGCTGCTGGGACGCATCCATCCGGGATACCGGGCCTACCGGACCCGTATCCGGGAAGCGGATTTGGTGGTGTCCGCACCCAGCGGCATCATGCTCGGCGCCTTCCGGACATGGAAAACGCTTTACCACGATTTGCTGGTTCGCGCAGAAGGCAAGCCTTTCGCGTATTACTCCCCGTCGTTCGGCCCCAAACCCGAAGGCCGGAAAGGGGACGCCCTGTTTTGGCGTTTGTCGACGGACGTGTTGAAGGGATTGGATTTTTTGTCAATCCGCGACAAGAAGACGATGGAATTGGCGGACTCGATGGGGATTTCCTACGAACCTTCCATCGACAGTGCATTTCTGGATTCGCCGGCCTCCTCGACGCGCTTGCCCCCCGAACTGGAAACAAAGATCGCCGGACGTCCGCTGGTCGTGTTCGTCCCCAACAGCTTGACTTGGCATGTGGCCTACCGGAAGGCGGACCAATGCCGGATTGATCGGTTTTATCTCGATGTCGCAACCGTGTTGCAGCGCCGTTTCCCCGAAGCGGCAATCACTTTCCTCCCCCAGTTGTTCGGGCGGGGAAAAGCAGGCGGCGATCATGAATATTTTGAGAAATTGGCGGCACGGGCCCCGCTCCATGCGAATTGGCTCGTGCTGGGCGACCACTACGGTTCGGACATCCAGCAAACCCTGATTTCCCGTGCGGAATTGGTTGTGGGCGCGCGATACCACAGCATCGTGTTTGCAATCAACAACGGAGTGCCTTTCGTTTCCTTGTCCTATGAACACAAAATGGATGGTTTGCTGGAATGCCTGCAGCTGGGAAACCGGGCCGTTGACATCCGGCAACTCGGGACAAGCGGATTCGATGCGGCAGCCGCCCTGGAGGCCATCGGGTCTTTGTGTGGCAGTTTGCGGAAACCTCTGGAAGCCAGGGAAAAGGCGAAAGCCATCGCCGGGGCGACATTCCGGAGTTTTTGCGAACGCTTTGCTTTCCTGGATCGGCAAGGCGGTGGACATGGATGACAGGTTGCTCGATTTGCCGCCGTTGCCCATGCTGTGCATGACAACGTTGTTGCGGGTATGTTGCCGGCACCTTTGCCATGCTTGCGGAATGGATGCTTTCAAACGCCTGCTCGCCGATGTTGTCGTGTCGGGAAACGGTTGGACGGGATCTCAAAGGATGTTTTTTCCTGCCAAACGGTTGATACCAATCCATCCGGAGCCGGCAGGCATGTTTTTCGCGATTGTTGAAAAGGGATGTGCTGGAGTGACATGCACGGCACGCTCCATGTTCGGGACGGTTTCCGGAAGGGACGCAAAATGCCGTTCCCGGAAATCCAGTTGCACACAGTGGCCGAAAGGTTGATTTCCAAATGACTTTTTCCTTGTCAACCAAACGAATCCTGCAGTGGTGGACACCTCTCGTCATGGTCAACCAATTCCTGTTCTTCATGGGGATCAATACGAGGATGCTGTTCGGCTTTTTGATTCTGGGTGTTCTCCTCGGATGCGCCGCGTGGAAAGGCAATTCGGGCAATCCCTTTTCAAAGGTGGTTTTGGGGTTCATCATTTACAGTCTGTTCTCCGGCGTGTTCTTCCTGTTCCACGACGTGCCTTTTCTTTCGTACGTCATCGAAGTGGACAAGTATCTGTGCGCGATGGCATTCTTTTTCATCGGATGCGACCGGAACAACACCGGCGACGACTACGAAAAATTCTTTTTGTGGTCGTGCCTGGTTTGTTTCCTTGTGGGTTTCTACCTGTATTTTTCGCCCCCGCCCTGGTATTCGCGGCAGCTCGTCGCCATGAGGGCCTTGCGGTGGTACAAGTCGGCGGCCAACGAACTCACGATCGTCGATTACAGCCGGTTTTCCTCGTTTTGGGGCAATTCGTATGCCATGTCGTTTTTCGGCGTGACGGCTCTCGGCTTTTCGTTTTTGGAGGTCGACATCGGTTCGACCAGGCGGGATCGGTTGCTGGGCTGGCTGGGCGTCTTTGTCTGCAGCCTGGCCTGCATCCTGTCGCAGCAACGCATTGCGATGGTTTGTTCCGCCCTGACGGTCGGTGCGCATCTCCTGTACACGGGCATTGTGGCGCGCAAGCAATATGCCTTCTGGCTGGCAGCCGGGTTGGGCGTGGCGGTTTTGGTGCTTGCCTCCCTCGATCCCGACGCCCTGGGACACCGCTTTTCCGTGGTTTCGGAGCAACTGGAGGGGCGTGCCGAAGACATGTCCTTTGGCACGGCAATGTCAACCCGGACCCAACAGTATGAAAACGCATTGCAACAATGGGATTCGGTTTTGGTGGGGTACGGCATGGGGAGCGCCAGCGGATATGCGCGCTCCCAGCAGTTCATGGGCGTGAATGACGGCAACTACGTGAAAATCCTCTACGAACAGGGGGCGGTTGGTTTGACATGGTTCGCCTTGATCTTGCTGGGAAGTTTGGTCCGGGGCATTCGGAATTTCCGCTATTGCCGGTTTGAAACGGGAATCCTGGTGTTTTTCCTGCTGGCGGCAATCGGGGCCAACGCCTTTTGCATCAACGGATTGTATGTCATGCCGTTTTGGTATGCCCTGGGACGCATTTGGAATCCGCGCGAACTGGAACGCCGGAAGGCGCTCATCCAAGGACCGGGCCGCCCTCTCCGCCCCTTGCCTTCGATCCATTCCGGAAACGGAGCTCCCTGAGCAACAAGGAATTCGCCATGCCTAGATTCATCGCGTTTTATCTTCCCCAGTACCACCCCATTCCCGAAAACGACGAATGGTGGGGGCCGGGTTTCACGGAATGGCTCAACGTGGCCCGCGCTCGCCCTTTGTTCCGCGGCCACGTGCAGCCGCATTTGCCGGCGGACCTCGGTTTTTACGACTTGCGCCTGCCGGAGACCCGCGAGGCGCAGGCGAAGCTGGCCCGCGAAGCGGGCATCGAGGGCTTTTGCTACTACCATTACTGGTTCGGCCCCGGGAAACGTCTCCTGGAGCGCCCCTTCGAGGAAGTCGTGGCCTCCGGCAAGCCGGATTTCCCCTTCTGCCTCTGCTGGGCCAACCACTCGTGGTACAAAAAGCAGTGGGACCCGGAAGCGCCCGGCAAGGACCAAATCCTGATCGAACAAACCTACTCCGGCCCGGAAGCCCACGAGCGCCATTTCCGCGATCTGGAACGGGCTTTCCGCGATCCGCGGTACATGCGCGTGGACGGGCGCCTGCTGTTCTTCATCTACGATACGCTGACCTTCCCGGACGTGCCCGGCTTCATCCGCCAGTGGAACGAGCTGGCCCGGAAGGCCGGACTCGGCGGTTTTTATTTCGTGACGAAAGACTACGACAGCCGGAACAAGGAAAAAATCCTCGCGATGGGATTGGATGCCATCTACAACGACGACGCCCGGAACATCCACCACCACCTGCCGGCTTGGCGCAAGGCGTGGTTGTGGGTCGGACGGCATTGGCTGGGCAGGCCGACGGTTTTCCGCTATGCGGACGCCATGAAATGGATGGTGTCGGACGACTGCCGGAACGAAAACGTCATCCCCTCGATTTCCCCGAATTGGGACCATTCGCCGCGTTCGGGCAGCCGCGCCATGGTCTTGACGGATCCCGATCCCGACTTGTTCCGGCAAGTGGCGGAACGGGCATTGGACGTGGTGGCCGCCAAGCCGTCCGACAGGCAACTCGTCTTGATCAAGGCCTGGAACGAATGGGGAGAAGGCAATTACATGGAACCGGACTTGGAGCACGGCCACGGCTATCTCGACGCGCTCCGGCTGGCCATTGCCAACAAAGGGGGAAAGGCCGGATGAAGGTTTTGGAGGATGCCGACTTGCGGGGGTTCAGCACCATGCGGCTGGCCGCAAGGGGAGCCGTCGTATACGAACCCGAAAGCGTGGAGGAATTGCGTTCCCTGGCCCGGCAACTGGCCGCGGACGGGACGGCATGCCATTGGGTGGGGGCGGGAAGCAACGTCGTGTTCGGGGAACGGGTGGAAACTCCCGTCGTGAGCTTGATGCGGGTGGACGGCGGAGTGGAAAACCTGGGAGGGGGGCGCTTCCGTGCCGGTTGTTCCGTCCGCGTCCAGCGGTTGATCCGCGACGCGCAGAAAGCCGGATTTGGCGGGATCGAATACCTGTTTTCCCTGCCGGCGAGCGTTGGCGGGTGTATCGTCATGAATGCGGGACGCGGGCGTGGCCCCTCCATCGCCGACGTCCTGGAAGAAGTCGAGTTGCTGGACTGGAAAACCGGCGCCATTCGCCGGGAACCGGTGGACAAGGCGGCTTTCGGACATCGCGTCTCCCCCTACCAGTCCAACGGGTGCGTGGTGCTCTCGGCCGTGCTCCGCCTCGCGGAACAAGCGCCCGAAGTGACGGAACAACGCATCCGGGAGCGGCTGGAAACGAGCCGGAAACATTTGGATGCGGGGTTGCCCAGTTGCGGATCGGTGTTCCACCGCGGAAACCGCTGGTTGTTCCAGGCTTTCAGGCTGCTCCACCCCCGGAGCGGCGGGTTGGCGTATTCGGGAAAAACGTCGAATTGGATTGGCAACCGGGGAGCCGGAACCCTGACGGACTTCAAGCGGCTGGTCGGGAAAATGCAATCCGCGCATCGCGCCATCAGGCAGGCATGCGAATTGGAAATCCGCGTGTTCGAGTGATGCCATGAACGTGTTGCACATCGCCAACAGCTACGGGGGAACGGAGGTCTACACCGAATTGTTTTCGGCCCTGGACCGGGCAGGTTGCGGACAACGCGTGTTCGTCCCCCTGAACGCCCGCAACCACGACCGCTTGGGGCGGCAGCTCATTGATTTCAGGACCGAAGGCTCCGCCTTGCACTATTCCACCTGCCTGAAGCGCTGGCACCGCTATTGGTACGGCGCGAAAATCGCGACGGTGGTCCGGGCGGCCGAACAGTGGATGGCCGGCGCCAGGCCGGACATCATCCACGCCCACACGGCCTTTTTCGACGGGGCGGTGGCGCACGAGTTGTCGAAACGCCTGGACATTCCGTATGTCGTGGCGGTCCGGAACACCGACGTCGATGCCTATTACGCCAAGTTTTGGTGGAAACGGGGCTATTTCCTCGACATCCTCCGCGAAGCGGCACGGATCGTGTTCATTTCTCCGAAATACCGCGAAAACTTCCTCTCGAAAAAAATCCCCGGGAAGTGGAGCGGGGAACTGGAAACCAAGTCGGTCGTGATACCCAACGGCGTCCGGGATGGCTATCTGGCGAACCGCCACCGGCACGCGCCGGCCCCCGGAAAGCCCGTGACCGTGGTTTACGCGGGAGGGTTTTTCGAAAGGAAGGGGCTTCGGGAAACCATCCAGGCGTGCGACTCGCTCCGCGCCGAAGGACTGGACCTCCGGGTGGTCGCCATCGGGCGAGGCTTGCCGTTCCGTCCGAAAGACGCCGCCTACGCGGCGGAAATGGAAACGATGGCCGCGTCGCGGCCGTGGGTGGTCTTGAAAGACCACATGGACGCCGGGAAACTGATGGATGAATACCGGGCGGGCGACCTTTTCGCGATGCCGTCGGCACGGGAAACCTTCGGACTGGTGTATGTCGAAGCCCTGAGCCAGGGATTGCCTGTCATTTACGCCACGGACGAGGGATTCGACGAATACCGGCCCGACGGGGAAATCGGGCGCGCCGCGCGGGCAAAGGACGCAGGGGAGATTGCCCGGGCCATCCGGGCCATCCTGTCCGATTACGCGGGATGCGCCGCGCGGGTGGGATCGTTGGAGCTCGCAACAGATTTTTCATGGAACGGCATCGCCGGAAAATATCTGGCGTTGTATTCGGAATGCGAAAGGAAAATGCGGTGAAACTCGGCTTGTTGACTTTCCACGACGCGGCGAACTACGGAGCGGCCTTGCAGGCCTATGCCTTGCAGGCGTTTCTGGAAGGGGAAGGGTTCGATTGCGAGTATCTGGACTACCGGAACGAACGGCGCCGCCACATGTATGACATGGGATGGCACGTGGCCGACAGTTTGCGGCGGGGCGACCTGGCGTCGGCCGCGAAATATTTCCTCGGCGCGCCGTTCATGCAACTCCGGAAGCGGCGTTTCGCCGCTTTCCGCGGGGCGCACTTGAAAGTGAGTTCGCGCGAGTACCGGACCTCCGGGGAGCTGGGGGCGGCCACGGGCGGATACGACAAGTTCGTCGTGGGAAGCGACCAGGTCTGGAATCCGTTCAACAACGGGGCCGACACGGCGTTCCTGCTGGATTTCCTGGACGATCCGCACAGGAAAATCGCCTATTCTTCCAGCTTCGGCATTTCCGAAATCCCGGCGGATTTGAAGGAGGCGTATGCCCGTTGCCTGAACGGCATGGGTCGGATTGCCGTGAGGGAACGGGCCGTGAGCCAGTTGGTGAAGTCGTTGACCGGGCGGGACGTCCCGGTCGTGATGGATCCCGTGTTCTTGCCCGGGCGCGGGCATTGGGATGCCTTGGCGGGGACAAAGAGGCGGGACGAAACGCCTTTCGTGTTTTCCTATACCAACCGGGGGGGACAGGCCGAGGCCTTCTTCCGGGCAACCCGGTATTCCATGCAGGGGAAGACATTGCGGAAACTGGCGCGGCAGACCTCCCCGCGGGACTTCGTCCGCCGTGGCGTGGAAGTCGCCTATTGCCTTCCCCCCGCGGAGTTCGTGAGGAACGTGCGCGACGCGGAGCTCGTCCTGACCGCCTCGTTCCACTGCCTGTCGTTCGCCATTCTCTTCAACAAGCCGTTTGTCTGCTTTTTGACGGGAGATGCTGGCAAGGACGAGCGGCCCGCCGGCTTGTTGCAGGCGCTGGGCCTGGAAGGGCGCATTTTCCGTTCCGGCATGACCTTGGACGAAGTGAAGGCCCCCATCGACTACGGTACCGTGAACGGGAAGCTGGACGATTTGGTGGCCCGCTCGAAGTCTTGGCTGCTGGATGCCTTGAAGGAGTGAGCCATGGACGACTTGGTTTCCATCGTAATGCCGGCCTACAACAATGCCCGATACGTCGGCGCCACCATCCGGTCCGTCCTGGCCCAGACATACCGGAATTGGGAATTGCTGTTCGTCGACGATTGCTCCACCGACGGCACGGGGGAAATCGCCGGAAGTTTCGCCGATCCCCGCATCCGGATTTTCCGGAACGAAAAGAATTCCGGTGCCGCCTTGTCGCGCAACCGGGCCCTTCGCGAAGCCAAGGGGAAATGGGTGGCTTTTTTGGACGGGGACGACTGGTGGCATCCGGAAAAACTGGAACGCCAGCTGGAATTCATGAAAAGAGGCGGACATGCCTTTTCCTGCACCGACTACCGCATCCAGCTGAATGGCGTCTGGCAAAACGAAGTCTGGACGGGGCCGGCCGTGCAGGACAAGAAGAAAATGTACAAATACAACTACTTCTCCACGATCACGGTCATCTACGACAGGGAAAGGATCGGATTGCTCCAAATTGCCGATTTGAGGAAGCGCAACGACTATCTCCTGTGGTTGCATGCCATCGAAAAGGCCCCCTGCCACCGTTTGCCCCAGTGCCTGTCGTTTTACATCAAGCACGACGGTTCCCTGACGACGGGCATCAGCAAATGGAAATTGATGCAATGGCATTACATCCTGTTCAGGAAAGGACTTGGCATGAACCCGGTGGCGTCCGCCTTCCTGGGTGCGCGGAACATCTTCTACGGCATCCGCAAGCGGTTGACCTGCGGACGCCCCGTCAACGAGGACGACGAGCGTTTGACGAGGGAAACGGAACAGGTTGCCGCAGGCTTGTGAGTCGGATTTCCTCGTTTCCCCGTGGTTCTGGACTCACCCCCCAAAAAAACGGGGAATTGGACTCCTTGCCCGCACGCAAGCACGAGAAGGGATTGACCGGTAGAGCGGTTTGAGAAATAGTGTGACCGCCATCCGTTGTTTTCTTTCGCGGACGCGCAGAAGCGCGTCCCTCCCCGTGGAGAGCGCGCGGGTCGCGCTTCTGCGCGACCATGTGGGAGGAAAACTTCCGAGAAGCTACAGAAAATCTTAAACCGCTCCAGCTTGTCCTGGGGTACGGTTGGAGTGGTTTTCGCGGGTGGGGGTCTCCGCTGACGGTGAAGGCCCGCTGACCGGGCTGGCCAGCGGGGGCGGTCGAAGCCACACGTCCGTGGGCGGACGGGATGTCTCAGGAACAGGCATCGGCGGGCGGCTTGAGGGTCTGGAAGCAACCCTGCCAGCCGTTGCCGGCATCGAGCCATTCGCCGTGGGTACTGGCAGGGAGGGTTCGCCGTGCAGGCCTCCTCCACCCTCGTCCGGCACGGAAAAACCGAAGGCAACCGCCTCACGGCGGTTGCCTCCGGTGCAGTCCGGGATTTTGCCCGGCGTTATTCCACTTCGTCAAACATGGCCAAGCGGAGGAATCCGGAGGGGGAATCGGCAGGCACGGTGACCGTGACCTCCGACACTCCATCCTCGGCCGTCCAGCGCTTCAGGACGGTCCAGTCGCCATCCAGAGCGGAGACCCATTGGACCTCGTAAACGAAGCCGGCGACGGTCTCGAAGCGGAGGTTGACGGCTTGGCCGCCGCCACTCCGGGCATCCCGCGCGGCGGGTGCGGAACGGGAAGCCACCGAGAACCCGGAGATGGACAGGGAAGTGGCACTCTCCTTCCAGTGAGCGTACAGCGTCCGCTCGCCGTCTTCCGTCACGTCTTCACCGTTCTTGACGCGTTGATCGTTCTCGTCAAACCATCCCAGGAAGGTCCAACCATCCCGGGTGGGCATCGAGAACCCCGCATAAACGCCGGCGGTGTCGAATGTCCGTGCTTCCTGCCTGACCGTCCCGCCGTTTCCGTCGAAACGGACGGTCTGGCCCCAGTGGGCGTACAGTGTCCGCTCGGCGTCGTCCGTCACGGCTTCGCCGTTCAGGACGCGTTCGCCGTCCTCGCTGAACCATCCCATGAACGTGTAGCCATCCCGGATGGGCTTCGCGAATCCGGCATAAACGCCATCGCAACGGAATTCCTTTGATTCCATGCCTCTGAGCGTCCCGCCGTTCGCATCGAACGTCACCGTCTGGAGTTGCACCCACTGGGCTGTGAACGTCCGCGTGTCGTCTTCGGTGATGATCTGGCCATTCTGGACTCTGGCTCCATCCTCGTCAAACCAACCCAGGAACTTGTAGCCTTCCCGGGCAGCTGGCTTCCAGACACCCCAATACTGCCCTCCCTTGACATACTTCATGGTCAGCATGTCGTCATAGTAGGTCCCGCCGTTCGGGTCGAACGTCACCGTCTGCACCTCCGTCGAGTCGGCCCGGTAGAGGCGGGGAGTCGCCTGGGCACTGGAGTACGTGGCGAAAAAGTGGTTTCCGGCGGTGTTGTTCCGTTGCAGGTAGCGGTCATCATAGGACACGCTGTAGATCTTGACTTCCGACTGTGCCGAGAAGTCAATCGTCCACTGCGCAAGGTCATCCGTGCCGTCGGCAAGGAGCTGGGCATTGTTGCCCGCGGTGGCGGGGGCGGCGGCATAGACGTTCGCCGCCGCGTTGAACAGCCCGCGCTGGCCCTTGTGGACACCGGGTTTGATCTGCCAGATGATGGCGTCGGAAGGATTTTCGATGGTCTTTCCATCATCGGAAACGGTGACCGCTTCGGTGCCGATGCGGGTGCCATTGGCCGCGTTCTTCAGCGCCTCGGTGAAACCGTTTCCGGAGGCCACGATGACGTAATCGGCACCCACCACGACGTCGTCCGCGCTTTCGACCAGCGTGTAGGTCACGACTTCCTTGAAGGTGACCTCCACGTAGACATCATCGTCGGGCATGACAAACGTCAACGTGTCGGGGTCAACGGCAACGGGCGCTTCGCTGGTCAATTCCTTGGCCGTGAGAGTGTCCAAGCCGTAGCCAGGGGCCGGTTCCACCGTCAGAGTCACCGTGGCGCCCTCGTAGGCGGTCTCGACATCCGCATAAGCATTGCCGTGCTCTCCCGCATCGACCACGATTTCATGGGCAGTCGGGAGATTATTGACCGTGATGGTCACCGAGTCGTCGTCGATATTGTCGCCATCGGTCGCCGTCGCGGTCACCGTGTACGAGCCCGCGGCAGACGGGGCCCACGTGAACGTCGTGCCCACCTGCGTCGGATCCACCGTTTCACCCACCTTCCATTCCCAAATCAGGTCACTGGCGGGCGCATCGAAGTTCTCCGCCGTGGCGGTAATCGTCACCTCTTCGCCGATCTCGACTTCCGTCGCGCTTGCTTCCAAGGTCACGGTCGGCTCGACGACGGGCGGAGTGGACTTCGCATAAATCTTGAGGTCGGTCTGCGTCCCCTTGTAGTAGGCGAAGCGGGGATTTGTCCCGTTCTGGTTGAACTGGAGGGTACGATAATTTCCAGAGCTATCCGCCGTTGTGGCGGTAAACACGAACAGACCTCCATCGAGCTCAATCGCGTGGGGGAAGGCATCATCCTGCAACTGGCCGGAATTGCTGCTGCCGCCACCGCCGTGCCCGGCATACTTTCCGGCATCTGCGCTGTAGAGGGAGAAGTGCCCGTTGCCGTCGGATACAAGCGTCCAGACGATGGAGGCGTCATCCGTGGAAATCACGTCATTGACGGGAGCGACCGGCGTCACGCCGAAAACAGAGCCCGAAATCGTCGCGGGCAGGGCATAGTTGCTTCCCTCATCAGTCAGGATGACAGCGGTGCCGTCCGAGAGCTCGTCGAGAGAGGAGACGAGGGCGTAGTCTTCCTCCACCCCAGGCTCTTTGACCGTGATGGTCACTTCCGCATCCGCGCTCTCATCACCGCAAGTGGCTTCGACCATAATCAGATGGTCCCCCGCCACCGACGTGTCGACCGTGAAGACATTGCCGACGGCAGAGCCGTCTCCGGCCCATTCCCAGGTTACTTCGCCACTGAAGTTTGCCGCCGTCGCGGTCACCGTCACCACGTCGCCAACCTCGACTTCCGTCGCGCTCGCTTCCAGCGTGACGCTCGGAGGAGGCGGGGCCACGACCGTGACGGTCACGGATTGCGAGGCCGTCTCGTCGGTGCCGTAAGTCGCCGTCGCAGTGACGGTGGCGGCCTCGACCGCCGCCGACGTGTCCACCGTGAACCTGTTGCCGTCCGGCGTGCCGCTCCCGGTCCAAGACCAGTTCACGTCGCCGCTGAAGCCATCCGCGGTCGCGGTGATGATCACCTCATCGCCGACCTCGGCTTCGATCGGCCCGGCCGGGTTCAGGGTCACGCTCTGGTCGGACGAGGCGACTTCCCAGTCAATCTTGACCTCGCTCAGATACATTGCACCGCTCGCCGACCGCATCCCGATGAATTCGTAATCGCCGGAGATTGTCAGTTCTGTGCTGGTTCCGCACACGATGGTTCCGAGCGACGTCCCTTGGCTGGAAGCGTTGTACAAATCCGTGGCTTGGCTGTAGGCCGAATTTTGGCCATAAACGGTCAGCGTCCGCCCACTCTGTGTGTTGCCCTCCCACGTGACCGTGACTTTCTTCGCCTTACCGCCACTCTTGGTCGTCACGATGCCGCTGTTGCTGTTGTTCGAGCGCAACTGGATGGAGTTGTTGGCCCCACCGGACTGTCCGGCATAAACCGCATCAGATTCCGATGTCTTGCCCGACCATTCCGCGTAACCCGTTCCCGAGATCCCCGTGAATGCATAGTTCAGGGTATCCGTGACCGTAGCGGCCACTGCGCTTGCCGCGCACAAGCCCGCCGCCAACAAACCAACCAACCATTTTTTCATGTTCTTGAACCCTTTCCGTTTGTTGAACGCCCCAAACTCCGCGACCGCCGGACCCGGAACTCGGAACACTTTTCCTTCTGGTGGAAGGGGACCAAAAAACGGGGCGGAAGGGAAGTGCAAAAGCGGTGTCCGGGTGGAGCGTTTCACCTCCGTGTTGCAGGTTCCAGATTCCGGCGGCGAGGGGATTCGCCGCCCTACCCCTGCACCCGTTCCGGGTGCGGCGAGCTGTCCCCGCCGAGGCACCATGAAAGGAGCGACGGCGTTTCCGCCGTCGCTCATCCGGAAGGGTATTGTTTGCCGGGATGGCTTGTCCGCAAACCGGGACGGATGGGAGCTCCGCAAAAACCGCTTCGCGGGGCCAAGGCCCGTTCCCTATTCGGCCTCCTCCGCGGACAGGAACAGCCACGTCGAGGAGAGCGTGGTGCCGGAGTCATCGAAGAAGAGCAGCAAATGCCAGAGACCGAGATTGCGGAGCTCCAGGGAGATGGTGGAGGAAGAAACGGCCTCCTCAGGGAGGATTTCGCCTCCCGCGCTCCAGAAGCGCCACGCAACGGCGCCTTCAGGCACTTGGAAAGCCACGGCGAGCGGGGATTCCAACTCTTCGGCCTCTTCGAAGTCGCCCAGTTCTTCCACGGTCGGCTCGTCGGGAGTCACCTCGATTTCATAGGCCCCGAGAGAGAAGACTCCGCAATCGTCAACGCTGAACACCTCTGGTGCATCGGGTGCGGCCCTGCTTCCACTCCGCGTCATGGCCGACTTCGGCTCCGCCCAGTGCGCGTACAGCGTCCGCTCGCCGTCGTCCGTCACGTCGTCGCCGTTCTGGACGCGTTGATCGTTCTCGTCAAACCATCCCAGGAAGGTGTGGCCATCCCAAACGGGCTTCGCGAATCCCGAATAAACGCCTGCGATGTCGCGAATCAGCGATGCCTGGCCCCTGACCGTTCCGCCGTTCGCATCGAAACGGACGGTCTGGCCCCAGTGCGCGTACAGCGTCAGCTCGGCGTCGTCCGTCACGTCTTCGCCGTTCAGGACGCGTTCGCCGTCCTCGCTGAACCATCCCATGAACGTGTAGCCATCCCGAACGGGTTTCGCGAACCCGGCATAAACGCCATCGCAACGGAATTCCTTTGATTCCATGCCTCTGAGCGTTCCGCCGTTCGCATCGAACGTCACCGTCTGGAGTTGCACCCACTGGGCTGTGAACGTCCGCGTGTCGTCTTCGGTGACAATCTGGCCATTCTGGACTCTGGCTTCATCCTCGTCAAACCAACCCAGGAACTTGTAGCCTTCTCTGGCAGCCGGCTTCCAGACACCCCAATACTGCCCTCCCTTGACATACTTCATGGTCAGCATGTCGTCATAGTAGGTGCCGCCGTTCGGGTCGAACGTCACCGTCTGGAGTTCCGTGGAGTCGTCCCGGTAGAGGCAGGGAGCCACATGTGCTCTGTCGTATGCGGCAAATCTTTCGTTTGCCGCGAAGTTGTCACGCTGCAGGCAACGGTCGGGATAGGACACGCTGTAAAACTTGACGGCCGGCAGGGCCGAGGTATCGATTGTCCACTGGGCAAGGGCATCCGTGCCGTCGGCCAGCAGCTGGGCGCGGCCAGCGAGGTCATCGGAATCGGCGGCAAAGACGTTCGCTGCCGCGTTGTACAACTCGCGCTGGCCCTTGCGGTTGCCGGGTTTGAGCTGCCAGACGATGGCGTCGGAGGCGGCGGAGATGGTGTTGCCGGAAATGGCGTCATCGGCGAGGCCGAGACACCCGATGCCCGTGCCGTTGGCTTCGTTCTTCATCGCGCTGTAGGCGCCGTCCACGGTGGAGACGACGAGGTAATCGGCACCCACCACGAGGTCGTCCGCGCTTTCGACCAGCGTGTAGGTCTTGGGCGTGCCACAATAGACGAACTTGGTGTGGTAGTTGTCGCCGTCGCCGTTGAACCAGTGGTCGCCGGCAGGGCCGTAGGACTTGGCCCACATGTTCAGATAGTAGGTCTTGCCGTCCTCCAGCGTGACGCCGAACGCATCCGCCAAATCGAACGGGCCCGTATAGGAAACGGAGAAGTCATGGACGCTCCCTTCGATGCGTTCGGCGCCCCCCAGCCAAACGTCCACGTCGCCGCCAATCTGGCCATTGTCGCCGTAAAGCCGGAAGAACATGTTGACGCCGCCGCGGTCGTTGTCGTCGTCCCAGAGATTCATTTCGACGCTGGAAAGGGTCAAGCTGGTCAGCGCACCCAAATCCGTGTCCGGCGCACCATTGCCGCGAGACCACTCTTGGAAATTGCTCTTGATGCCGCCGATGCCGATGCTGGTGTCATACCAATCGTAGTTGGCGAATGCGCTGGCGCCCACAAGGGCAGCCGTGGCAAAACAGGCGAGGGATTTCAACAGTTTTCTCATGGGGAAGACCTCCTGAATGGTGTGCACACTTTCTTCTGGCTGGTGTTTACCACCCCCCGTCCGCTTCCGTCAATGCATTTTGTCCCGTTTCCAAGACGGGAGGAAAGTACGATCGTTCCACGTTTTCCCGTTGTCCACCCCACCACGGATTTCCCTTGCCGCGCCCCCCTCCCCCCGCAGCCTATCAAGCACAGGGTCGCGCGGAAACGCGCCCCGGTGCGCTTTCCGCGGGGAAGGGCCGCGCTTCGTCGCGGCCGCGCGAACAGGATGTTCCCGACATGTCCTTGAAGCACCCCGTGGCGATGGCCCGGACGGAGCCGGGCCCTCCCAAGATGCGGCTGTACTTTTTCTTTGTTTGACCCAGCGCAGGCATCGGACAAATCGGAGTTTCGCCTTCTTGTCATGGCCATCCTTTTCCGAGCCCACTCAAATTGTAGGATTTTCCATCGCCGCCGTAAAAAACTACACATATTTTCCATTTGAGATGGAAAATATTTGACATTTGCCTTTTTCTCCGCCATGCTCCCAGACATGGAAGTGAAATCAAGACAGATTTTGGCCTCGGAGCGGAGTTTCTTCTTGTTCGGTCCCCGCGGGACCGGCAAGACCACTTGGCTCGCCAAGCGTTTTCCCGAGGCCCGGACATTGAACTTGCTCTCCCCGGATGTCCGTCGGCAACTGCTGGGCCACCCGGAGCGCTTGGAGGAATGGGTCGCGGCGGGACCGGAGAACGGGACCTTCGTGATCGACGAAGTCCAGCGGGTTCCGGAATTGCTGGATGTCGTTCACAAGTTGCTGGAAGAACGTCCCTCCCTCCGGTTCGTGCTGACGGGGTCCAGTGCGCGGAAGCTCAAGCGGACGGGGGGGGTGGACTTGCTTGCAGGCCGGGCCGTGCAACGCTTCTGCCACCCGTTTCTCGCCAGCGAGATGGGACGCGATTTTTCGCTTGTGCGGGCCTTGAGGTGGGGCATGGTTCCCTTGGTGGCCGGGTTGCCGGACGGGGAAGCGGAGGACGTGCTCCGGACCTATTTGGATTTGTATGTCCAGGAAGAGGTCACTTCGGAAGGAATCGTACGGAACCTGGGCGGGTTCGCCCGGTTCCTGGAAGCGGCTTCTTTCGCCCACGGGAGCGTGCTTTCGGCCAGCGCAGTCGCCCGCGACTGCGGCGTGAAACGGAGCACCGTGGACGGCTACTTCGCCATACTCGAGGACATGCTCCTGACGGCCCGGTTGCCAGTTTTCGCGAAGCGCGCGAAGCGCGCGCTGGTTTCCCACGACAAATTCTATTTCTTCGACTGCGGGGTTTTCCGCGCCCTCCGCCCCAAAGGGCCGATGGACAATCCGAACGAACTGGACGGGGCTTGTCTGGAAGGGCTGGTTTTCCAGCATTTGCGGGCCTGGAGGGACTATTCGGGCGGACGGGTCCGCTTGCACTACTGGCGGACCCAGGGCGGACTGGAAGTGGACTTTGTCGTATATGGGGAGGATGTTTTCGCGGCCATCGAGGTCAAAAACGCCGCTTCGCTCGGTCCCGGGGATTTCCGGGGGCTCAAGGCATTCCGCGAGGATTACCCCGAAGCGAAGGCCATCCTGTTGTACCGGGGGAAGGAATCCTTTGTCCGGGACGGCATCCCGGCGATGCCCGTCGGCGACTTCCTGCCAGCCCTGTCCGCCGGGGCGGCCCTGCCCGTGCTTTGACGGTTTTCCCATGTGGGCTTCGCCCCGGAGATGCCGCTCAAGAAAACCGACAACGGGAGGGCGCCCCATCCCCCCCTTGTTTTCCCCGATTCCACCCTTGCCCGGCGGCGGCGGACGTACTGCACGGAGCGTTGGTTTTGTTCAGTGGACAGAATGGATTTGTTCAATGGAGTTGTCAGGCGAAAACTTGTGTTTTCGTCCGCACATTTCCGGCGCCGTCCTCCGGCATGCCGGACACCGGCGGGCAGGACTGCCCGCGCTACCCATCCTTGCACATGGGGAATCGCAAGGTTTTCACCCGACAACTCCATTGTTCCATGCCAACACCCGGATGGATGTTCCAATGGATCCGATTGGCCGCATCGGCGAACGGATGCGCGACACCGGCAGGCCCATCGGAAAACCGGAGGGTCCATCGGCCCTCCGGCAACATTGCCCGAATGACAACCGCATTCCTCCGCGGTAGCGGAGGAATGCGGATCAATCGGAGTTTCTTCTTCTCGCTCCTTATGCGGCCACACTATTTCTCAAACCGCCCTAAGCGTGCAACGTCCAATTCCGACCTCATGCTGGAGAATGGGTCTCAGGGATGTTCCGTGGCGGCGGCGTAGGCGGCGGCGTCGACGGGTTCGAGCCATTCGCTGCGGCCGCCGGTGCCGGGGACTTCGAGGGCGATGTGCTGGAACCAGGTGTCGGGGGCGGCGCCGTGCCAGTGCTTGACGCCGGCGGGGATGTTCACGGTGGTGCCGGGGCGCATCTCGACGGCGGGTTTGCCCCACTCCTGGTAGAAGCCGCGGCCGGCGGTGCAGATGAGGATCTGGCCGCCGCCGGTTTCGGCGTGGTGGATGTGCCAGTTGTTGCGGCAGCCGGGTTCGAAGGTGACGCCGAAGGCGGGGACCTGCGAGGTCGTCAGGGGATGGAGGTAGCTGCGGCCGGTGAAGTACTCGGCGTAGGCGGCGTTGAAGTCGCCGACCGGGATGGGCGACCAGTCGGCCGGCAGCGCGGCGGGGTCGGCGGGACGGCGGACGCGCGCGAGGATGGCGTCGGTCTGTCCGGGCGTGACGCCGTTGAGGTTCGCGATTTTGACGTGCGCGGCGCACTGGGGCGCGGTTTCGGGGCGGGCGGCCAGGGCGGCGACGGTGACGAGTTCGCGGGTGCGCCAGTCGAGGACGCGGCGGGCGAAGATGTCGCCGAAGAGGTGCGCCTTGAGGTAGGCGTCGAGCTGCGGGTGGAAGTCGAAGAGGGGGCCGGAGACGGGGCCGCCGCAGAGGCGCGTCTGGTTGGCGGTGCCGGTTTCGAGGGCGGTTTCGCCGAGGGTGAACGGCTCGGGTTCCGGCTCGCTCGGAGAGCTCGCCCCACCATTCCCTTCTCCGCTCTGTGCCTCCGGGGCTCTGTGTGAGATCTTCATCAGGGTCGCGGCGGCGTTGAGGGCGCGCGGGAAGCCGCAGTAGGCGTAGAGCTGGCCGACGACTTCCTTGGCCTGGTCGAGCGTGAGGCCGGCATCGAAGGCGGCCGCGAAGGCGGCGGCGAGTTTGTCCTGTTCGCCGCGGGCGATGGCGGCTCCGGCGTCGGCCAGTGCGGCGTCGAGCGGGTTCAGGGGGGCGGCTGTGGCCGCGATGGCGATGGTCATGGTCATGGCGAGGACTCCTGCAAGGGGATTTTTCATGGGTGGTTTCCTGGGTTTTCAGCCGCAAAGGACGCAAAGGGCGCAAAGAAGTTTGGGAAGGGAGGGAATCACTGTGCGGACATTGTGGCTTGTTGTGTTCCTGATCGGCTGCGGGCGAGTTTCCGGCATTGGAACTTTTCGGAGCCGAAGTTGATGAGCATTCCGTGTTCTTTCTTGAGGGCGGCGAGATAGTTGAGGCCCTGGGCGACGTGGGCCTGCAAGAGCGTGGAGACGGCCTTGAGTTCGTTCTCGGTCATCCCGTGCCTTCCTTTGCGCGCTTTGCGTCCTTTGCGGCTGGAACCGCTCAGCGGCAGCTTTCGGCCCAGGCCTTGAGGTCTTCGGCGGGGACGGAGGCGCGGAAGCGGCGGCCTTCGAGGACGCGGGCGGCGGGGGCGAGGGCCTGGAGGTTGGCGGTGGAGTCGCCCATGCCGCTGCCGCCGGAGGTGGCGAAGGGGACGACGGTCTTGCCGGCGAGGGCGTCGGCGTTGCGCTCGACGAAGGTGTCGATGATGCTCGGTTCGCGGTACCACCAGATCGGGAAGCCGACGAAGACGGTGCCGTAGGCGGAGAGGTCCGGCGCGGCGCCGGCGATGGCGGGGCGGCTGGCGCGGTCGGCCATTTCGACGGAGCTGCGGGATTGTTTGTCGCGCCAGTCGAGGTCGGCGGGGGTGTAGGGGGCGGCGGGGACGATCTCGTGGAAATCGGCGCCGATGGCGGAGGCGAGGCGTTCGGCGACGCCTTTGGTGGTGCCGGTGGCGGAGAAGACGGCGACGAGGGTTTTGGGTTGAGGGTTCATGGGGTCGGTGTCCTTGGGGTTGGGGGTGGAGGTGGCGTCGGGGGCCTGGGCGCAGCCGCAGAGGGGCATCAGGAGGGCGGCGCAGGCGGCGGCGAGGAGGGCGAGGGCGGGGTGTTTCATCGGTGGGTTCCTTTCTTCATGGGGTTTTGCGGAATACGTCGGGGAAAAGGGAGGGATCGAGCGGGCGCATGGGGGCGAGGCGGAGGGACTCGATCATGTGCGGGGTGCCGGTCTTGTAGCGCAGGAAGTGCGGGGTGGCGAGGTGGGATTTGTAGGCGGCTTCGTCGCGGTAGATTTCGACGATGCGGATGGAGGCCGGCTTCTCGGCGTCCTGCATCGGGAAGATGCACAGCACGCCCGGCTCCTCGCGCACCGAGGTCGCGCCGACGTCGGCCGCCGCCGCGAGGTAGGCGTCGAGGTACTCGGGCTTCACTTCGATTTCGGCGATGCGGAAGATGGCGTTTTCGATGGGTTGCGTCATGGCGGGTTTCTCCTTTTCGGGGTCGGGGTCGGAATCGGGGCGGGAGGGGGACGGAAGCAGCAGCCAGGCGACCTGGACCAGCAGGACCGCGCCCCAGAGGGACAGCGTCCATTCGAGCGCGCGGTGGGTGTTGCGGACCGCCCGGCTGGCGCAGGCGTGGACGTCGAGCGGCCGGTGGAGGATCCAGATGGCCGCGAACAGGGCCGCGAAACCGGCGAAGGAAAAGACAAGGGGAATGGCGGGATTCATCGGGTTTCTTCCGCGCCGAAGAGGCGCATGGCGTTGTTGCGGAGGATGTCCTCCGCGAGGGGGGCGAGGTCGGGGTCGGCGGCGAGTTCGGCGCGCAGTTTCGCGAGGGCGGCGGCGAGGGCGGGCACCGGGGCGTAGGGGAAGTCGGAGCCGTAGAGGATGCGGTCGGGCGTCGTGAGGGCGAGGAGGCGCCGTACGCTCTCCGCGGTGGGGGCGCCTGCGAGGTCGAACCAGAGGGAGCGCAGGTTCGCGTCCCAGTCGATGTCGCCGGCGAGGCCCTTCGCGCGGACGATCGGGTGGACGGCGCGCATCCGCGGCAGGGCGAGCGGCAGGAACGCGCCGGCGTGCGGGACGACGAACTTGACGTTCGGGTAGCGGGCCGGGACGTTGCGGGCGAAGAGCCGCGCGAGGGCGCGCGTGGTCTCGGCCGGATATTCGTACATCGCGAGCGGCAGCCCCTCCGCGAGCGTGGCGTCGAACGGCTCCGGGCGGTGCGGGTGCAGGATCGCGACGGCGCCGCGCGCATCGAGCGCCGCCATGAGCGGGTCGAGCGACTCGTCGCCGAGGTAGAGGCCGCGCGCGTTCGTGGGGAGCTTGACGCCGGCGGCCCCGAGTTCGTCGAGCGCGCGCACGGCCTCCGCGACGGCCTCCGCCACGGACGGCAGCGGCAGCGTCGCGCACCACTTGAGGCGGGCCGGGTCGGCGGCGGCGATCCGCGCCGCCGAGTCGTTGAGTTCGCGGCAGGCCGCCACGCTCTCCGCCGCGTCGCCGAAGTGCGGCTGCGGCGCGACCGAGGTGAGGACCGCCAGGCCGATTCCCGCGTCGTCGAGGAAGGCGCCGAGCGCTTCCGGGGACCAGGCGGGAATCGGGTATAATTCGTCCATCAGCGCGCCGTGCCTCTCCAGCAGCGCCAGGTATCCGGGCGTGACGAAGTGGCAGTGCACGTCCGCGGCCGGCGGCGGGGCGGGCTCGGTGGCGGCTGCGCGGGCGGCGAGCAGGGAGGTCATGGCGAGAAGGTGGAGGACCGGCTTCATGGCTGGACAAGGGTTTTCGCGCAACGTCCGCGAAGGGTTCATGAAAGGGAGGCGCCTTCCGGTCTGGAAAGCGCGTCCGGCGCATCGCAGCGGGCCTGAAGCTCGCGGAAGAACCGGGCGATGTGCCATCCGGCGGCAAGGACGATCATCGCCGGATAGAAGCGGCGGCCCGTTGCCTTGCACGCGCCGTGCAGCGCCGTCACGTCGATCTTGGCGGACGCATGGATCATGCAGCGGGAGTAGGTGGTGAACGACTCGAAATGGGTCCTGCGGGGCCACTTTTCGAGATCGATCCAGGTGATTTCGGGGGATGGCATGGGGGAGTTTCCGTTGTGGTTCATGGTGATGGTGTTGGAATTTCGGACTCTGGTTCGTCGTGCGCGCGGCCTTCGACGGAGCGGATCACGCGGGCCGGGGAGCCGGCGGCGACGACGCCGGGCGGGATGTCCCGCAGGACGAGCGACCCTGCGCCGATCACGCTGCCGTCGCCGATGGTGACGCCCGGAAGGATCGTCACGCAGGCGCCGATCCAGACGTTCTCGCCGATGCGGACGGGACGGTTGTATTGCAGTCCTTTCGCGCGGAGCGCGGGGGAGAGCGGATGCGCGGCGGTGCAGATCGTGACGTTCGGCCCGATCATCGTGTGCGAGCCGACGTAGATGTCCGCGTCGTCGACGCAGGTCAGGTTGAAGTTGGCGTAGACGCCGTCGCCGAAATGGACGTTCCGCCCGCCCCAGTTGGCGCGCAGCGGCGGCTCGACGTAGCAGTTCTCTCCGCACTCGGCCAGCATCTCGCGCAGGAGCGCCATGCGGCGCTCCATCTGCGAGGGGAGCGTCGCGTTGAACGCGGCGAGCCGCTCGATGCACTGCAGCTGCGGGGCCATGATCTCGTCGACCATGGGATCGTAGATCTTCCCCGCGAGCATCTTCTCCGTTTCGGTCATGGCCGGCCTCCGGCCGCGAAGACGGGGCGGAGCCCCTCGGCGGTCGTGGCGGCGCCGAAGGTGCCGTCGTTGCCCCAGGCCCTGGCGCCGAGGCCGATTTTCGGGGAGTCTTTCATGCTTTGCAATCCTTGTAGGAATACGGAAAAAAGAACTAGCGATACGACGCGCGGAGGATGGCGAGGACGTCGTCGTCGGAGAGTTCCGACGGGTCGACGGAGAAGAGGGCCCCGAGGGCGCTGCGGGCGAGCGCGGGCATGCCGGGGAGTTCGTCTTCGCGGATGCCCCAGTCGGACATCCTGAGGTCGCCGACGCCGCAGGCCTTCTGGAGGGCGGCGAGGGCGGTGAGGAAGTCTTCGGGCTTGTTGGCGTCCGCCATGCCGAGGGCGCGGGCCATGTCGATGAATTTTTCCGGGCAGTCGCCGCGGTCGATGAAGGTCTTGTAGTAGGCGAGGGAGATCATGACGAGGCCAGCGCCGTGCGGAAGGTCCTGGTGTTCGCCGGAGAGGGCGTGCTCGATGGCGTGTTCGCTGGTGCAGGTGGTGACGTCCATGGAGTAGCCGCCGAGGGTGTTGGCGAAGGCGACCTGGGTGCGGGCTTCGAGGTTGGCGCCGTCGGCGACGGCGACGGGGAGCCACTTGCCGAGGAGGCGGATGGCCTCGAGTTCGACCATGGCGCCCATTTCGTTGGCGACCTTGGAGATGTAGCCTTCGGTGTTGTGGAAGAGGGCGTCGAAGCCCTGGTAGGCGGTGAATTTGGGTGGGACGGTGAGCATGAGCTCGGGGTCCACGACCGCGAGGACGGGGCACTGGGAGAAGAAGGCGCCCTTTTCGTGGGTGACGGGGCTGGTGATGACGGAGCCGGCGTCGACTTCGGAGCCGGTGCCGGCGCTGGTGGTGATGGCGACGAAGGGCAGGAGGGGGGCGTTGAAGGGCCGGTGCTCGCCGGTGCCGGTGGCCATGTAGTCCCAGACGCGGCCGCCCTGCTGGGGGATCATGGCGGCGATGGCTTTCGCGGCGTCCATCACGGAGCCGCCGCCGAGGCCGACGACGAAATCGACGCCCGCGGCGCGGCCGGCTTCGACGCCTTCCTGGACGGTGGGTTCGAGGGGGTTGGCCTGGATCTTGTCGAAGAGGACGTGCGCGACGCCCGCGGCGGCGAGTTCGGCCTCCAGCGAGGCGAGGTAGCCGTTGGAGCGGACGGATTTGCCGTTGGAGATGACGACGAGCGCCTTCTTGCCGGGCAGTTGTTCTTCGTGGAGTTTCTTCAGCGTGCCGGGGCCGAAGAGGACTTTGGTGGGGACGTGGAATGTGTAGCTCATGGGGGTTCCTTTTGGTTTGTTTTTTTGGGGTTTGGGTTGAGGGGGGATTGTTTAGCTCACGCAAAGTTCGTCTATTCTTCCTTGGCGTCGACGCGTTGGACGGAGGGCGGTTCACCGCCGTCGAGGGAGACGAGGCGGAAGGCTTTTTGGCCGTAGCCGAGGGCTTCGGCGTGGTCGAGGATGTGCGGACCGAGGCGCGTTTCCATGCGCTCGCGGAGGGAGGCGCTCGTCGCCGGGTCGGAGGCGTAGACGAGGGCGACGCAGGCGGCGGTGAGGAGGGGGATGTGGAGGGCGGGGTGTTTCATCGGTGGGGTCCTTTCTTCACGGGGTTTTGCGGAACACGTCGGGGAAAAGGGATGACGGGGGAAGGAGCGCGGACCGCACGAACGAGCGCACGAGCGCCTCCACGCCGATGGTGGGGAAATCGATGCCGGCGGCGGCCATCGCCGCGCGCTGCTTCGGCGTGGCGGCCGTGTAGGGGTGCACGCCGAAGAGGAACGGGAAGAACGCCCACACGAACGACTCGCGCGCCGCGGGCGGCATCCCGGGACGGAACTTCGCCAGCAGCGCCCGCACGAGGCGGATCGACTCGCCGTAGGAGCGCTTGAACGCGGTGAGGTTTTCCATGCGGCTGCCGGCCTCCATGTCGTAGAGGTTCATCGAGAGCAGGCGCAGCAGCAGCCCCCTCCCGCGGAGCGTCCGCGCGAGCGCGGCGGCGAACGCGGTGGCGTCCAGCGCCCCCGGCCGGGCCAGGAGGCGGGAGAGCGAGGCGTTCCAGCGGTCGTATTCGCGGGCGAAGAGCGCGAGGAAGATCTCCTCCTTCGTCCGGAAGTAGTTGTAGACGGACGGACGCGACATCGACGTCTCCCGCGCGATGTCGCGGAGCGACACCGCATGGAACCCCGTCGCGGCGTAGAGCCGCTCGCAGGCGTCGACGATCTCCCTCGTCCGGTCTTCTTCGATCCTCTTCGATTTCATTCCTCGTCCCGGCTTGCGCCCGGGCCCAAACGCTGACACCGTGTCAACGAACCGGGACTCTGCCCGATTCCTGACACGGTGTCAACGAATAACTGCCGGGACGTCAATCCGCGCCGATGCCCTGGGGCGTTTAGGGGTCTGTCCCCTTTTTCCCACGGCGAGCAAAAGGACTTCTCCGCGCTCATCGAGCAGGCGAAGAAATGTCCGCCGCCGACGGGAATCGAATCCGGCAAGATCGTGGGCGGGTTCGCGCACGAACAGGTGTTCGCGCTTGCCGGGAAAGTCGTCGAGGCCG
>JAFXQI010000084.1 GCA_017527155.1 Kiritimatiellia bacterium | reverse complement strand
GGAAGTGGGGCGGGAGTGGTGCAACGGGCCGTGGGGTGGGGCGAGCACTCCGTGCGCGCCGAACGGACGAGGGAGGGCGGCTCGCTCGGAGAGCTCGCCCCACCGCGCGGGGGGGAGGTGGCGATAAGCAAGCGGGCGGGCCGCCCGCGCTCCGACAAGAGGGCGCGGACGGAGGCCGCACCGCAAACTCGTCACTCGTCACTGCGCGCTGGAAGGCGCGCCGCCGCATCTTGTCACTTGTCACTTTTCACTTGTCACTGCGGCCGCAGGCCGTGGCGGTGCGCCCGCTGCGCGGGCGGGAAAACGGCTCGCTCGGAGAGCTCGCCCCACCGCGCGGGGGGGGAGGTGGAAACAAGCAAGCGGGCGGGCCGCCCGCGCTCCGACAAGAGGGCGCGGCCGACAGGCCGCACCGCATCTTGTCACTTGTCACTTTTCACTTTTCACTGCGCCCGCAGGGCGCGCTCGAGTTGGGCGCCCAGTTGGTCGGGGGGCGGGAGACCCAGGTCGTAGGTGGAGACGCCGATGGGATGCAGCAGGTCGGCCAGGGCGTATTCGACCACGACGCGGTTGCGGGACTTGCACAGGAGCAGGCCGACGGTCTTGCCGTCGGACGGGGTCTTGACCTGGCGGTCGACGGCGGTCATGTAGAAGCCCAGCTGGCCGGCATCCTGGGGGCGGAATCTGCCGGTCTTGAGTTCGACGACGACGTAGCGGTGGAGGAGCAGGTGGTAGAAGAGGAGGTCCATTTCGAATTCCTCGCCGCCGACGTCGATCCGGACGGCCTTGCCGACGAAGGCGAACCCCACGCCCAGCTCGACCAGGAATTGGGCCACCCGGTCGGCCAGGAGCTTGCGGAGCTTGTTTTCCCGGGTGCGCCCGCCGGCATCGAGGAAGCCCAGGTCGTATCGGCCCTTGAGCATGTTTTCGGCCAGATCGGAGTCGCCGGGCGGCATCAGGCCGCGGAAGTTGCTGATGGCACGCGGGGAGGGCGGGACGGTCCGGAGGTCGATGTTGTGGACGAGGACGTTGCGGGACCAGCCGTTGGCGGCGGCCTGTTCCGCATAGGCCAGGCGGTCGCCGCGGGACTTGAGGTGCTCGAGGAGGGCGATCTGGTGGTACCACGGCAATTGTGCAAGCGGCGCTTGCACAATTTCGGATCGCCGCCATGTCTCGGCAAATGCGCGCATGTAGAGGAGGTTCCGGAGGGAGAAGCCCGTCATGTCGGGGAATTCGGCGCGAAGGTCGCGGGACATGCGGTCGACGACCTTCGAGCCCCAGCCGTGCTCTTCCTGCTTGTCGAGGATGCTCCGTCCGATGTCCCAATAGAGGGCCAGCTGCTCGGCGTTGGCGGCCAGCAATGCGCGCAGCCGGGCATGGCGGACCCGCTCCTTGATGGAGAGGATCCAGCGTTCGTAGTCGCCGTCGGAGGCGGTGGATGGAGAAGCTGACGGGAGGTCGTTTTTCATCATGGGGCGAACATAAGGAGGGAGCGGGGGGAAGTCAACAAGGAACTGGCGTTCTTGTTCTTGGGCACGTGAAGCGCCCTGCGGGCGCGCCAGTGACGAGAGACGAGAGACGAGAGACGGTGCGCCCGGCGCGCCCTGGCGGGCGCGCCAGTGAAAAGTGAAAAGTGAAAAGTGACAAGATGCGGTGCGCCCGCTGCGCGGGCGGGGAGTGGATGGAAATGGGCGCGGCTGGAAGCCGCACCTCCGGAAGTGGGGCGGGAGTGGTGCAACGGGCCGCGGGGTGGGGCGAGCACTCCGTGCGAGCCGAACGGACGCGGGACTGCGGCTCGCTCGGAGAGCTCGCCCCACCATGGAGCGGGTGGGGAGTGGAAGGGAAAGCGGGCGGGCCGCCCGCGCTCCGACAAGAGGGCGCGGCCGACAGGCCGCACCGCATCTTGTCACTTGTCACTTTTCACTTGTCACTGCGCCCGCAGGGCGCGCCGGATAGGAAGGCAAGGGCGTTGAGTTTGCGGATGCCGTCGAAGTCGGCGTCGGGATCGGGGTCGAGGACGAGAAGGGTCTTGGGGCAATGGTCGTGGATGGCGCGGAGAGGGGCGAGTTCGCGCCGGAGGGTGGCCGGGTCGCGGACGGTGGCGGCCACCTGCCAGTAGCGGGGGGAGCCTTCTTCGAAGGTGACGAAATCGACTTCGCCGCGCTCGAGCCAGCCGACGTAGACTTCGCGGTAGCGGCGGCGGAGTTCGAGGTAGAGGATGTTTTCGAGGAGATGGCCGACGTCGGCGCCGCGGGTGCCGAGGAGTGCGAAGCGGAGGCCGGGATCGACGGCGTAGTACTTGCCGAGGGTCTTGAGGTAGGCCTTGCCGCGGATGTCGTAGCGGTCGGCCTTGCAGAGGAGGTAGGAATCGCAGAGGGCGCCGAGGTATTCGTCGACGGTCGAAGCGGCCGCGCGCACGCCGTCGGCCCGGAAGGCGTTGACGATGCGGTTGACGGAGAGGGGGGAGCCGACGTTGTCCAGGGCGAAGCGCATGAGGCGCTTGAGAAGGGCGGCATCCTGGAAGCCGCGGCGCTCGAGGATGTCGCGGTAGAGGATGGTGTCGAGAACGCCCTGGAGGTACTGGTCGACGGCGGTGGTGTCGCCGCCGAAGGTGAGGGCCAGGGGAAAGCCGCCTTCGCGGGCGTAGCGGCGCCAGACGGCTTCGGGCGAGGGGACGGAAGGGGCGAGCGCGGCCCGGTATTCGGCGAAAGAAAGGGGATACATGCGGCATTCGACGTAGCGGCCCGTCAGGTAGGTGGCCAGTTCGCCGGAGAGGAAGGAACCGTTGGAACCGGTCACGGTGACGTCGAGGCCGCCACGCGAGTGGAGTCCGTCGACCAGGCGCTCCCAATCCGGGACCCGCTGCACTTCGTCGAGCAGCACATGGGTGCGCCCGCCGGCGGGAAGGCGCGGCTTGAGGGCCGCCCAGGCGTCGCGCCAGGAGGGATAGTCCGGTTCGTCGGGGTCTTCGTAGTTGACGCGGACGATGCGGTCCGGTGGCACGCCGTCCGCCCGCAAGGCTTCGGCGTACAGGGCGAGGGCGGTCGATTTGCCGCAGCGCCGGACGCCGGTCAGGACTTTGACCAAGTTCCGCCCCTGCCAGGCCTTGAGCCAGGCCGTCACGCGGGGACGGGGATGGAGGGTGGTTGGTGAATCTTCAGGTGACATTGCAAAACTCCGTCGGTTGTTGAAGTTTCTTGAAATGTAGTTGAAAGAATCCGGAACGCAAGCTCTTTTGCCGGTGAGCGCCAGTGAAAAGTGAAGAGTGAAAAGTGACGAGATGAGGTGCGCCCGGCGCGCCCTGGCGGGCGCGCCAGTGAAGAGTGAAAAGTGAAAAGTGAAAAGATGCGGTGCGCCCGCTGCGCGGGCGGGAGAGCGGCTCGCTCGGAGAGCTCGCCCCACCATGGAGCGGGCGGGGAGTGGAAGGGAATGGGCGCGGATGGAAAGCCGCACCTCCGGAAGTGGGGCGGGAGTGGTGCAACGGGCCGTGGGGTGGGGCGAGCACTCCGTGCGAGCCGAACGGACGAGGGAGGGCGGCTCGCTCGGAGAGCTCGCCCCACCGCGCGGGGGGGAGGTGGAGATAAGCAAGCGGGCGGGCCGCCCGCGCTCCGACAAGAGGGCGCGGCCGACAGGCCGCACCGCATCTTTTCACTTTTCACTTTTCACTGGCGCGCCCGGAAGGGCGCCTCGGGATATTGCGCAGGTAGAACGGTTTACCCGGGGAGGGGCACACGGGGGTTGCACGGGGTGGGGGGGAGGGGTAGACTTGCATGGAGAGAGTCCATGTCCCATATCCATCCAGAACTGCTTGCCACGACAGGGCCGCGCGGTCTTGTCCGCATGGACTTTGCCCACTGGGGATCGGGCGGGGCGGAGAGGGCCCGCGCGGAGACGCGGAGGCGCGGAGAGGAGGGGGCGGCATGAAAATCGTGAAGTGGACACAAGGATTGGATTCCCCGGGGACGGGCGGGGAGAAGCAGCGGTATCCGGCGTTCGGGGACGATTTCCATGAAAAGCCGCAGGAGGAATGCCGTCGGCTCTGGGACGAGGCGGAACAGGTGGTTGTCGAATCCATCCGGCGGAATGGGTTCAAGTTCGGCGGGGGCTACCATCAATACGGCGAATTCGGGATGCCCCTGTTCGACGACGGGAAGGTGTTCTTCGTTTCCTTGCGTCATTGGGGGCACCTCATGTATCGGGCGTGGGAACCCGACGGGAAGAATCCCAGGGGCTATTGCAAGTATGCGTTCGGATGGGACATCCCCGAGGAGGAATACAAGTATCCGCAATCGGAGACGGGTTTCCTGCAACCCGATGAGGTCGGGAATGAGGGGGCGGCATGACGGAGAACGTCCAGAAGAGGCCGGTCGTGTACCTGGACGCGTGCTTCGTGAGCCATTGGGTCGGGCAGGATCTGGACGACCCGAGGCAGGCGGAGAAGCATGCGCTGTCGGTGGAGTGGTGGCGGAAGATGGAGGGGAAGGTGCGGCCCGTTGTGTCGCATTTGGTCTGGTCCGAAATTTCCGGTGGGAAGCCCGAGGAGGCATTTCAAAGGGGCAAACTCATCCTTGGGCTGGAGTCGTGGGGGCCGAGTGCCGAGGCCTATGCCTTGGCCGACGAGCTGGTCGGAGACGGGGCCGTCAGGAGAAAAAAGAAAAACGACGCCTTGCACATCGCCCATGCCGCCGTGGGCAGGGCGGACGTGTTGCTGAGCTGGAATTTCCAGGACATCGTGAACGAGAAGAAAATGACCGAAATCAAGGCGATTGTGGAGCGGGCCGGGTATCGGTGCCCGCTGCTCGCGTCGCCGAAGCATCCGTTGGAGGATATGCCATGAACTACGACCCGGTTTTGGCGGAGATTGAAGAGACCCGGCGGAAGCTGTGGGCGGAATGCGATGGAACCATGGAAGGCTACAGCAAGCACTGCGAAGAGGTCGCCCGCGAGTTCCGTGCGCGCGTTGCCGCAGAGGTGGCACGGGAAAAGGCCGAAGAGAGAAGCCCCGCGGAAAAGGCCGGGAAGGTAGCCGGGCGGCGGGTGCCGTCGAGGCGGCGGAAGGGGGCCGAGTATACGGACGCGACGGTGGTGCGCGAGAGTCCGGCCCTCAGGTACGGGG
>JAFXQI010000038.1 GCA_017527155.1 Kiritimatiellia bacterium | reverse complement strand
GGGCTGGACGTCTCCCATGCGGACAGCGGGTGGTAACCAATCACCTGCTGGCTCGCATCATGCTCCGGCGCGCGGCATTTGTTCAATAGCTTTTTCATAGCGTCCAGGAACTCATTACCAACAGGTCTGGAAGGCGAAACAGAAGCTCCACTGTTTCTTAAACCGCCCTAGCCGCCGGGGCGCCCCTGCGCGATCGGCTTGTCCGGAGAGCTCGACCCGACACACCCCGGCCTCCGGGCTCCGCTGTCGTTTTTGGGATTGAGGGGACGGGGCGGGGAGGATAGAGTGGCAGGGAATCGGATAAAACGGACGAGGTTGTCGAATGGTCAACGTGATATTGCATGGCGGGCCGGTGGTATGGCTGCTGTTGGCGGGCGGGTTCTTCGCGCTCCTGGTGTTCCTGGAGCGGCTCTTCAACCTGCACCGGGCGCAGATTGCCGCGGACGATTTCCTCAAGGGCATCTACAACATCCTCAACCGCGGCAACGTCGTCGAGGCCGCGACGCTCTGCGAGGAGGCGCCGGGGCCCGTCGCGCGTCTCGCCCTGGCCGCGGTGCTGCACCACGACGACTCGCCGGAGGACCTCGCGCGCGCCATCGAGGACGCGGGACTGGAGGAAATCCCCCGCATGGAATGGGGGCTGGGCTGGCTGGCGTCGGTGGCGCGCATCGCGCCGCTGGTGGGGCTGCTGGGGACGGTGCTGGGCATGATGGAGATGCTCCAGGCGTCGAAACGCGCGGCGCCGCTGGTGCAGTCGGCGGACCTGACGGGGGGACTCTGGTCGGCGCTGGTCGCGACGGCGCTCGGGCTGCTCATCGGCATCCTGGCGTACGCGGGGTACAATTTCCTGGTGTCGCGGGTGGAATCGATCCTGCTGGACATGGAGCGGTCGGCCTCGGCGCTGCTGAACTACATGCGCCAGCAGCGCGCGGCGTCGGAGACGGCGGCGTCCGCCGGGGAAGGGGCGGCGGAATGATCGTGCCGGGCACGACGCTGCAACTGCGCTTCCGCAGCGTGCGGAGGCGCTTCCCGGCGCGGTGCGGGTACGCGGCGGCACCGCTGGAGGTGGCGGCGTTGCTGAACGTGGCGATCCTGGTGGGGATGTTCTGCTTCGCGTCGTCGGGGTTCGTGCTGCAGCCGGGGGTGCAGGTGCGGTTGCCGGAGGCGCCGTTCCTGGACGGGCAGGCGTACGGGGCGCGGACGCTGGCGGTGACGGCGCAGGGATTGCTCTTCTACAACGACGAGCCGGTATCGGTGGAGGACTTCGAGCAGCGTCTCGCCGCGGAGACGGATGGCGCCGCGGAGGGGACGGAGGTGCCGCTGCTGGTGGAAGCGGACGCGGGGACGTCCTACGAGCTGCTCATGCGCATCTGGTCCGCCGCGGTGCGCAACGGAATCGACGACGTGGTACTGGCGACGCGCCCGCCCGCGATGGCTCCGGCGCCATGATGCTCCGCGACGGCATCGAAGACTCCCTGGAGCGGGACCGCCGCTTCCGCCGTGCCGGCTGGCGCCGGGCGTGGGCGGTGGCGTTGGCCATCGTCGCGGCCGTGGCGGTGCTGGGGCGGATCGCGCCGCCGGAAGAGGCGACGACGGTCCGCCGCACGCCGCGCTGGACGTGGGTGCTGCCGGATGCCGAGGCGGCGCTGGCGGACGTGCGGGCCGTGCGGTCGCCGACGGCGTTCGCGCTGCCGACGCCGTCGGGCTTCACGGGGTCCCTCCGCGCGCGGGCGCCGCGGCTGGCCCCGCCGGTACGGCGCACGGAGGCCATGGCCTACGCCCCGTCCGCCGCCGCGCCGCGGCCCGCCGCGGAGACCGACTGGAACGCGCCGGAGTTCGTCCCGGTGCTGCCGCTGGGAATCGTGCCGCGGGGGTGGACGCCGGTGTTCGCGAACCGCACGCCGCCGTCGGAGGAGCCGCGGATGGAGTTCCCGCCCGGGTGGGAGCAGCGGCTGTTCGCCGGGGTGGACCTGGCGTACGCCGGGTGGGCGCCGGGCCGCGAGTGGACGGCGTCCGCGGAGCTGGAATTCGACGAACGCGGCATCCTGACGGCCATCCTGCTGGACCGCTCCAGCGGCATCCCGCGGGTGGACCGGCGGCTCGCCCGCTCGGCCGCCGGCTGGCGGCTGCTCGATGCCGGTGCGCCGCGCCGCGGTACGGTCGTCTGGCGCGTACCCGCCCCGGCCGCGCCCGCCGCCGCCCCAACCCCCGCCCCGGTCCCCGCCGCCACGGAGGAAGGAGCGGTGCCGTGACCCCGCTCTTCACGCTGCCGCAGATGCTGGAGGGCGGGCTTTGGGCCGGTATCGCCGTCATCTTCGTCCTCTCCGTGTTCTACTCGGTGCGGCGGCGGTTGCGCGTCCGCCGCGCCCGCGCGACCCCCTTCATCTTCCGCTGCGCCGTCTGCGGACACGTCTACTTCGACCGCCGGAACGTTCCCATGGCCGAATGCCCGAAATGCGGCAACATGAACGAAACCATAAAAGGATTCTGACAAAGAAAGGAGCCCACCATGAGCCTTGCCGTACCGATCGTCAAATGGTCCCCCCACGCCTCCACGCCCGAAGTCGAGGGCTTCCTGAAGCGTCCCGCGCTCGACCCCGTCGCGCTCGATACCGCCCGCCGCGTGCTCGACGACATCCGCCGCGAAGGCGATGCCGCGGTCGCCCGCTACACCCTCGAATTCACCAAGGCCGACCTCCCGCCCTCCCGCTTCGCCGTGGGCCGCGAAGAACGCACCGCCGCGTCCGAGGCGGTGGACCTCCCCTTCAAGCGGGTCGCGTCCGAAATCTTCGCGCGCGTGATGCACTTCGGCAAGGCCGGGATGCGCAAGGACTGGAGCATGAACACCCCCAAGGGCGGCGTCCTCGGCGAGCTGTTCATCCCCATCCAGCGCGTCGGCTGCTACGTCCCCGGCGGCACCGCGCCGCTCGCCTCGACCGCGCTCATGACCGTCACCCTCGCCAAGGCCGCCGGCGTCCCCGAAATCGTCGCCTGCACCCCGTGCGCCCCCGACGGCAGCGTCAACCCCTACCTCCTGCACGCCCTCGAAGTCGCCGGCGCCACCGAAATCTACCGTCTGGGCGGCATCCAGGCCATCGGCGCGATGGCCTACGGAACCGAGACCATCCGGCCCGTCCTCAAGATCGTCGGCCCCGGCGGCCCCTACGTCGCCGCCGCCAAGAAACTCGTCTACGGCGACGTCGACCTCGACATGGTCGCCGGTCCCAGCGAAATCGCCGTGCTGGCCGACGAAACCGCCCGCCCCGAACACATCGCCGCCGACCTCCTCTCCCAGCTCGAACACGGCTCCGGACAGGAGAAGGCCCTCTTCGTCACCCCCTACGTCACCCTCGCCAACCGCGTCCTCTCCGAGATGGAGCGGCAGTCGGCGACCCTCTCCCGCCGCACCCGCATCGAGCGCGCGGTGGAGAACGGCGGCGCGATGATCGTCCTGTGCGAGAACCTCGACGCCGGCATCGACCTGGTCAACCGGTTCGCGCCCGAACACTTCGAGATCATGACCAAGGAACCCCGCCGCTGGCTCAAGAAAGTCCGCAACGCCGGGGCCGTCTTCGTCGGCGCGTGGACGCCGGAAAGCGCGGGCGACTTCGTCGCGGGGCCGAGCCACGTCCTGCCGACGGGCGGCACCGCCGCATGCTTCTCCGGCCTCACGGTGGATTCCTTCCGCAAGCGCAGCAGCGTCATCGCCTTCACCCGCGCCGACCTGATGGAGACCCTCCCGATGATCGAACGCATGGCCGAAGTCGAAGGCCTCGACGCCCACGGCCGCGCCGGCTCCATCCGTTTCGAAAACGCCGCGCCCAGGGCCGATTGAGAAATCCTTTTTTCCGCTCCTCCGGTCTTCCGGACAGGTAGGGCGGGCTCTCCGGACAGGCCGTGCCGGCCGTTACGCCTCCACCCCCGCGAGGGCGAGGAGCGGGCCGACGGTGGCACGCACGACGCCGGGGAGATCGAAGTGGCGGCGCGCGTCGGCGTGGGCCGCGGCGCCGAGGCGGGCGCGCAGGGCGGAATCCGCGGCCAGCGCCAGGAGGGCCGTCTGGAAGGCGGGGCCGTCGTCCGGCGGGAAGAGGTAGCCGTTGCGGCCGTCCTCCACGACTTCGGCGACGCCGCCGAGCCGCGCCGCCAGCACGGGCAGCCCGCACGCCATGGAGTGGACGAGGGCGCCCGTCATGTGGAAGTCGTCCGACCGCGCGCCGGTGCGCATGACCAGTCCGATGTCGGCGGCGCCCAACGCGCGGCATACGTCGGCGGGGCCGGGCAGCCATCCGGTGAAAGTGCACGCGCGCGCGATACCCAGTTCCTCCGCCAGGCGCCGCAGGCGCGGCAGTTCGGGGCCGTCGCCGACGAGCAGGAACCGCAGCCCCGGATGCTCCGGCAGCAGCGGTGCGAGCCAGCGCAGGATGCGGTCGTTGCCCTTGTTGGGATGGGCGATGCCGTGGTGGGCGAGCACGATGTCGCCGGGGCCGTACCCGAAGGCGGCCCGCACGGCCTCCCGCTCCCCCGGCGCCGCCGGATGGTAGAGGCCGAAATCGCAGGGGTCGTACACCGGATGCACCGCCTCCGGCGCCACGCCGCGCTCCGCCAGCCAGTCCCGGGTGTTGCGGGCGCGCGTGAAAACCAGCGGCAACCGCCGCCACGCGCGGATGTCGGCCCGCTGCAGGAGGCGGCCGACCGGGGCGAGGGCGCCGGTGAAGTAGATGTCGGTGAACATGTCCGCGACCGTCACCGCGACGCGCGGCCCGAAGTGCCGCAGGGCGATGCCGGCGGTCAGCGGAATCGTCTCGTCGATGTACACCGCCCGCACCCCCAGCGCCCGGCACCGGCGCGCCACGTACGGCAGCGCCGCCACCCAGAGCGCCGTCTTCGCCAGCTTGGACAGCCCCGAGTTCCGCCGCACCCGCAGCGGGAGCGGATGCCACTCGACGGTGCGGAGGATGTTTTCGGAAATCGGTTTTTCCGTGCGCATCCCGAAGCAGTGGACGGTGCAATGACGCGCGAGTTCGGCCCAGATTTCCGGCATGGCATGGAAGAGTTCCGCGTGCTCCGCCGGGCCGTAGCGGAACCAGAAGGCGATGGACGGCCGCCCGCTCACGGCAGCACCACCCGCCCCGCCAGGACGTCGGCGACGAAGGCCCGCACCGTCGGGGCCGTTTCCGGCAGGTCGAGCAGGGTGGACGCGAGACCGAGGTTCAGTTCGGCGTGGACGGTCGGCAGCGACGCGGTCTCCGGCGGCAGGGCGCGCCCCGCCCAGGCGGCGATTTCGGCGACGGTGGCGGTCCCGCGCGCGGAGACGTTGACCACGTCCGGCGGCGGCCCGGACCGCTCGTAGAGGGCGAACGCCGCCCGCGCCAGGTCGCGCGTGTGCATGAACTGGAAGGCCGACGCCGGGTTCACGAACAGCGGCCCGCCCGACAGCACGTCGCGAACCGCGTTCTTGCGCAGGCCCGGCCCGACGAAGCCGCCCATGCGCAGGACCAGCCGCCGCGGGCACTCGTGGAGCACCAGCAGCTCGGCGAGGCGCTTGTGGAAGCCGTAGCGCGTCATGCGGGCGGGGTCCAGCGGCGTGTCCTCGGCGTTGCGCGCCGGGTCGCCTTCGTCGGGATACACCGCGCCCGAGGAGAGCAGCAGGAAGAAGTCGGGATGGAAGTCGCACAGCGCCCGCCGCATCGCTTCCACCGAGAGCCGGAAGCCTTCCAGCGGGTCCCGGTCGTCGATGAATTTCCGCGAATTGCCCGCCGCGAAGACCAGCAGGTCCGGCTTCGCGCCGACCGCGCCGGCATAGTTGTCCAGGTCGACCGCCTGCACGCCGTAGCCGCGCGCCGCTGCCTCCGCCGCGACCGCGGACCCGATGAAGCCCCGCGCCCCCAGCACCAGGCAGGTTTTCCCGCGCGCGGCCATGGCGCTCAGAGCCGTACGTCCCCGGTCCCGCGCGCCGCACGGAACCAGTCCGCCGTGCGCTTGAGCCCCACCGACAGCGGCGTGTCGCACGAGAGCCCCAGCGAATGCAGGCGCGAGACGTCGAATATCTTGTCCATCTGTCCGTCGGGCTGCGTGGTGTCCCACACGATTTCGCCGCGGAACCCGGTCGCCTCGCGGACGGATTCGGCGAGCTCCCGGATGGAGATGCGCCGCCCGGCGGAGATGTTCACCGGCTCGGAGGAATCGTAGTGGCGGATGAACCACGGCACCGTCGCCATGACGTCGCCCGCGTACACGAAGTCGCGCGTCGGCTTCCCCGTCCCGAACGCCCGCACGCTCGCGTCGCCGCGGTCCGCCGCCTCGATGTACTTGCGCACCAGCGCCGGGATCACGTGCGCCTGCTCCAGGTTGAAGTTGTCCCACTCCCCGTACACGTTGCCGGGAACCAGCACCACCGAGTTGAAGCCGTGCTGCACGCGGTAGGCCCACGACTGCACCAGCAGCATCTTCTTCGCCACCGAGTAGCCCGCCGACTCGATCTGCGGGAAGCCGTTCCACATCTGGTCCTCGCCGATGGGCGAGACGGCGTCGTGGGGGTACGAGCAGCCGCCCATGAACGTCACCAGCTTGCGGACCCCCGCGCGCTGCGACTCGTGCAGCATGTGGAGGTTCATGCAGAGGTTCTCGTAGAAGAAGTCCGCCGGATGCAGCCGGTTCGTCAGGATGCCGCCCGACTTCGCCGCCATGTGGATGACGCAGTCGGGCTTCGTCCGCGCCAGCAGCGCCGCCGGCGCGCCGGGCTCCAGCAGGTCCGCGTCGGCGCGCGACACCGGCAAAATCTCGCTCTCCGGGAATTCGCGCCGGAGGACGGGCAGGAGGTGGTGGGCGAGGAAACCGGTGGCCCCGGTGACCAGGATACGCTTGTAATCGGCATTGCTCATGCCCCCGACTCTACACGACCCCGGATGCCCGGACAATGCGAAAAGCCACCCCTGTCGCGTGGATTTCAAAACCGGAAATTTTGTGGAGATCAAAACCGGAATGGGTGGGGGCGTGGGACTGTCCTTTTCTGGGTACGGGTGTTCAGGTTCTGAGGAGGGTTGGATGGTCCGTGTAGAGGATGACCGGATGGGTGCCGTGGTCGGGTTTGTTCAGGACCACGGACACCGCTCCGCAGGGATGCCGGCAGAGCCAGACCTTCGTGCCGTTCGCGCACGGGGTCGGGAGGTAGCGGTCTTCCAGCGCCACGCGTCCCCGGGGGCCGACCATCATCCGCATCCACTCTGACCAGACCAGTTCCCACCAGCCGTCGCGCGGGACGGGGCGCAGCTTGCAACGGCCTTCCGCGATGGCGCGGTCCCAGGCGTTGCGCGGGGTGGTGGCGATCTCGCGGTGGATCTCGCGGGTGTTGCGGCGTTCGACCAGGCGGGCGACGTGGGCGTTGAGGGTCTCGCAGTCCGCTTCGGGGCCGATGCCTTCGCCGGCGAAGTAGGCGGGGAGGCGGTCCTGCCAGACGAGGTGGATGCGCTCGACCTTGCCCTTGGCTTCGGGGGAGTTTGCCGTGACGAAGGAGATGTCGTAGAACTTCAGGCGGCGCGCGAGCTGGGTCGGCTGTCCGCTGTCGGCGACGAAGAAGCGGGCTTGGTCGACGTAGATTTCCAGTGGAAGGCCGTATGTCTCGAAGGCCCGCCGGAAGAAGTCGAGATATGAGGCAATGCATTCGCGCGGGTAGAGGCAGCATCCGACTTGCAGGCGGGAGCAGTCGTCGAGCATGTCCAGCAGGTGCAGGACGGGGGTGCCGTTGCCTGCGAGGAAGCGGTCGGGCGTCGCGTCCAGCTGCCAGAGTTCGCCGACGGCCTGCCGCTGCCAGCGCCGTAC
>JAFXQI010000083.1 GCA_017527155.1 Kiritimatiellia bacterium | reverse complement strand
TTCCGGGAAACCGTAGGTCGCGGCGCCGGCTTCCCGCCCGAGCGCGGCCGCCCCCGGATCGTCCGCGCACACCAGCCGCGGGCCCGTCGTCTGCGCGAGGAACCGGCGGAAGCAGTCGTGCAACCCCGCGGGTCCGTCGAAATGCTCCATGTGGTCGTACTCGACGTTCGTCACCAGCGCCAGATGCGGCGAATACGAAACCAGCGACCCGTCGCTTTCGTCCGCCTCGATGACCAGCCACGGCGACGCCCCGCTCCCCGCCGGCGCGCCGTCCGGCGGCAGCTCCCCGCCGATGCACCACGACGGCTCCCGCCCCGCCGCGCGCAGGATGCACGCCAGCATCGCGGAGGTCGTCGTCTTGCCGTGGGTGCCCGCCACCGCCAGCGTCGACTTGCGCGCCGCCACCGCCGCCAGCACGTCGCCGCGGCGGAACGACGGAATCCCCCGCGCCGCCGCCGCCGCGCGTTCGGGATGCTCCGGCGCGAGCGCGGGCGAATACACCACCCAATCCGCCCCGCCGGGATGCGCCGGATCGTGCCCCGTCGCGGCCGGTATCCCCTCCGCCCGAAGCCAATCCAGCGTGCGCGGCGTCCCCGCGTCGCACCCCGTCACCCGCTGCCCCATCCCCGCCAGGAGCCGCGCGAGCCCGGCCATGCCGATGCCGCCGACCCCCATCATGTGCACGCGCGACCCCGGTGCATCCAGCCACCGGTCGATGGCCGCGCGATCCGGTTCCAGCTGCCGCTCCATGTCAGTGCAGGAAGTGCCGCACCCCCGTGAACACCATCGACAGCCCCGCCGCGTCCGCCGCCTCGATGCAGGCCACGTCCTGCTTCGAGCCGCCCGGCTCCACCAGATACCGGATGCCGGCCGCCGCCGCCGCTTCCACGTTGTCCGCGAACGGGAAGAACGCGTCCGACACCAGCACCGTCTTCGCCAGCACCGCATCGCGGTCGAGGCCCAGGCGTTCGATGTTCTCCATCGCTTTCGGGATCGCCAGCTTGCGCAGCGCGTCCACGCGGTTGGGCTGTCCGGCGCCCATGCCGAGGATGGCGTACCGCCCCGGCGCGTGCTCGAACGCCAGGACGATCGCGTTCGACTTCAGGTGCTTGCCCATGCGGATCCCGAACTCCGCCACGGGCCGCAGCGCCTCCGGGAACGCCGCCCGCGTCACGGTCTGCCACCCCTCCTCCGCCCCCGCGTCCGCCGTCTGCCGCAGCAGTCCGCCGCGGATGCGCCGCGTGCGGAGCGAGCCCGGCGCCGCCGGCGCGAGGTCGCGGTCCAGCGAAATCAGCCGGATGTTCTTCGATTTCGCGCGCAGGAACTCCAGCGCGTCGTCCTCGAAACCGGGCGCGACGACCGCCTCGACGAACCGCCCCTTGAGCACCTCCGCCGCCGCGAGATCGACCCGCCGCGTCAGCGCGATCACCGACCCGTACGCCGACACCGCGTCCCCCTCCCATGCCGCCGCCAGTGCTTCGGCCGGCGTCGCCCCCGTCGCCGCGCCGCACGGATTGGTGTGCTTGACGACCACCGCCGCCGGCGCGTCCGCCAGCTCGCACGCCGTTTCCAGCGCCGCGTCGCCGTCCACGTAGTTGTTGTACGACATCTCCTTGCCGTGCAGGATCCGCGCCGAGGCGAGATTCGCCTCCTCCGGCGCCGGGACGTCCCGCACGAACGCCGCCGCCTGGTGCGGATTCTCCCCGTACCGCAGCGGGGCGCCCGCCCCGAACCACGCCGCGATCGCCGCGTCGTAGGCCGCCGTGCGCGCGAAAACCTTCCCTGCCAGCTCCCGGCGCAGCTCCGCCGTCACCCCTTCCGGCGACGCCACCGCCTCCAGCACCCGGCCGTAGTCCGCCGGATCGCACACCGCGACCACCGACTCGTGGTTCTTGGCGGCCGCCCGCAGCATCGTCGGCCCGCCGATGTCGATCCTCTCGATCCCCGGCGCCCGCTCGAACGGATACAGATCCACGCACACCAGATCGATTTCCCCGATGCCCAGCCCCGCGCACGCCGCGTCGTCCTCCGCGTTCCCCCGGCGGCGCAGGATGCCGCCGTGGATGGCCGGATGCAGCGTCTTGACCCGGCCGCCGAGGATTTCCGGGAACCCGGTCACGGCCGACACGTCGGTCACGGCCACCCCGGCCTCCCGCAGGGCGGCGGCGGTACCGCCGGTGGACAGGATTTCCGCGCCGGCGGCCACCAGCCCGCGGGCGAAACCGGCGATGCCGGACTTGTCGGACACACTCAGAAGGGCACGTTTGATTTTCATGGCCCCCGACTCTACCCCCTCCTTCCCCTCCGCGCGAGACGAAAAACCGGGCTCGTCGTTCATGGTGGGGATGCTGACAGGAAAATGGGTGAAACATCAAGTTTTTCCGTATTTCCAAAACCATCCGCGACCCCTTCCGGAAGGCCGCGCTTGGCACCGGGAACCGGGCGTGCTATCGTGCGGGACATGATGGTCAAGCTCTATTGGTTCTTCCGCATCGTGGCCTATGTCGCCTGCCTCGGCGGCGTCATCTGGTTCTTCCTCCACCGCACCGACGCCGACGGCGGCCAGTCCGGCCTCTTCGCCGTCTACGCCGGCTTCCTGGCCTTCTTCGTCTCCTACGCCCTCCGCTTCCTCATCCGCTTCGGCGGCAGACGCAAAGACCAATGACCCGCCTGGATGGCCGCCGTGGTAGGGCGAGCACTCCGTGCGAGCCGCATGGAGACACGGCTCGCTCGGAGAGCTCGCCCCACCCCATCGTCCTGATGGCGGCGCTTCTCTTTGCCGTTGCGGTCTCCTTCGCTCCCGCGCAGCAACCCGCCATCGCCCCGGCCCCCGTTCCAGGCCCCGTCGGCCTCTCCGTCGGCAACGAAGCCCGCAGCGCCCTTCTCCGTGCCGAACGCTGGCTCCGCCGCAACGACCCCGGTCCCGGCGCGGAGCAGCCTGCCCCTGTTCCACCGGATGCCGCCCCTTGCGACGCCGCCGGAATTGCCCGTCTTCTGCCTCTCCTCCAAGGCCTTCCCCTTGCCGACCCACCCGGAGGCCCAGGGGAAAACCGCTACGAAGCCTGCCTCCGCCTCGCCCATGCCCTGGCCGAGTGCGGTGCGCCGACCGTCTTCCTGCCCGACGGCACGTCCATTCCCTGGCGGAATGCCCTGCTCCACGAACTGGCCGCATCCCAGCACCCGGACGACCGCGGCGGCGGCTGGTGGTCCACGCTCCCCGAGCCCGACCCCGACGACACCCTCCGCTCCACCCGCGCCGCCACCGCCGCCCTGCTCTACCTCCTCGGCGCGCCTTGAAATCCCAGGTTCCCGCGCCGCTCTAGGGCAGCAGCGCGAGGGAAAGGGTGGGGCAGTAGGTGATGGCCAGCAGCAAGACCAGCATCAGCGCCATCCACGGGAGGGAGGCGGCGGCGAGCTTCAAGAGCGGACGGTCGAGGCGGATGGCGGCGATGAAGAGGTTCATGCCGACGGGCGGGGTGCTGTAGCCGATCGCGAGGTTGGCGAGGAAGACGATGGCCAGGTGCACGGGGTGGATGCCGTAGCGGGCGGCCAGCGGCGCCAGCAGCGGGACGAGGACGACGGTCGCGGTGTAGATGTCCATGACGCACCCCGCCAGCAAAAGCACGGCGTTGAGGAGGACGAGGAACAGCAGCGGATGGCTCACGCGGGCGCCGACCCAGTCGAGGATCTGCTGCGGGACTTCCTGGTCGACGAGCCAGTTGGTGATGGCCATTCCCATCCCGAGGATGAGGAGGACGCCGCCGACGAGGATGACGGTGTCGCGCACGAGGAAGGTCAGCCGCCGCCACGGGATTTCGCGCTGGATGAGGACTTCGACGACGAGGGCGTAGGCGGCCGTCAGCACCGCGGCTTCGCCCACCACCAGCACGCCGCTGTAGATGGCGCCCAGCACCACGAACGGCAGCGGCAGCTCCCACTTGGCTTCCCAGAGGGCCGCGCCGAGTTCGCGCGCGCTGAAGGGGTCGCGGCGGACGGCGGCGCGGCGTCCGCGCCACACGCAGTAGGCGCAGAAGGCGGCGACGCAGAGGAGTCCGGGCAGGATGCCGGCCCGGAAGAGGGCGTCGAGGGTGACTTCGCCCGAGATGGGCTGCGCGAGGATGGCGTACAAAATGAGCGGCAGGCTCGGCGCGAAGAGCACGCCCATGTTGCCGCCGCTGGTGACGAGGCCGAGCGCGGTCTTTTCGTCGTAGCCGTTGCGGAGCATCGCGGGCAGCAGCAGCCCGCCCAGCGCGACGATGGTGACGCCGGACGCGCCCGTGAACGCGGTCAAAAACGTGCACACGACGACGCCCACGACGGCCAGCCCGCCCGGCATCCAGCCGAACGCGGCGCGCGTCAGCCGCAGGAGGCGTTCGGAGGCGCGGCTGCCGGCGAGGACGTAGCCGGCGAGCGCGAACATCGGCAGCGCCTGGAGGGTCGGCATCGCGGTCAGGCGCTTGAGTTCGTTGATGACGATCGCGGCGTCCATGCCCTGCGACCCGTAGGCCCAGAGGGCGAGCGCGCCGAACAGCGCGAACATCGGCAGGCCCAGCAGGGCCAGGATTCCCAGCAGCCAGCCCATCACGCCCCCCTTCCGGCGTCGGCCGCCGCGTCTTCCGCGAGCCACGCCGCGGGCACGGAGGCGCGCACGGCGAAGCGCAGGGCCATGAGGCCGAAGGCGGCGGGGATCACGCCGTAGTATTTCCATTGCGGGATGCCGAGCAGCGGATTGGTCTCCATGTCGGCCAGGAACGAAACGTAGCGCCACGACGCGTAGGCGAGGATGCCGCACACCACCGCCGCCGCCACCGACGACACCCGCGCCGCCTGCGCCGCGAGGGCGCGCGGCAGCAGCGCCGAGGCGAGGTCGATGGCGATGTGCCGTCCGCGCCCCGTCGCCGCGAGGGCGCCGAGCATCGCCATCCAGAGCAGCGCCATGCCCATCAGCGGCTCGACCCACGGCCAGCCGGTATGCCAGACGTTGCGCATCAGCACCTGCGCCGCCGAGAGCAGCACCATGCCCGCGACCAGCAGCGCCAGCACCGTGCGCTCGACGGCGCCCACCGCGCGCGCGGAGGACAGGAAAGCGCGGCGCAGGCTCATGGGGCGGCCGCGGCGCGGGCGTCGGCGAGGGCCGCCTGGACGCGGTCCCACGCCTCGGCGGAGAAGATCTTGCCGCGGACGTTGGCGAGCGCGGCGTCCGCGACGGCCACGAAGCCCTGGTACTCCCCGGGCGACGCCTCCTGCGCCTCGATGCCGGTGGAGCGCATGTATTCCAGCGCCTCCGTGTCGCTCTTGCGCACGAGCGGGGTCAGCGACGAGCACGCGCCGTCCAGGATGCGCCGCACGTCGGCGCGGAACGCCTCGGGCACGCTCTTCCAGGCGGCCTGCGAGAGGAAGACGCCGCCGAACGCGTAGGTCAGGCGCGTCGTGTTGTAGTAGCGGAGGCGGCTCGGCCACTGCACCGCCACGGCGGCCGTCGGCGGCGAGAATACGGTCTCCAGCGCGCCCGTCTGCAGCGAGGTCAGCACGTCGGTGATGGCCATCGGGATGGACACGATGTTGGCCTTGGCGAAGAGCTCCTTCAGCATCACGGATTCGATGCCCCATACCTTCGTCGCGCGCATCTGGTCGATGTTGCGGATGGGCTTGACGCCGTACATGTAGCTGAAGCCGACCTCCGTCCAGCCCATCGCCTCCCAGCCGGCGGCGCGGACCTTCTCCTCCAGGTACGGGCGGAGCGCTGCGAAAACCGCGTCGGCCTCCGCGTAGTCGCGCAGGAGCATCGGGAACATCAGCGCGTTCGCGTCGGGGCAGATCTGCCCGATGGCGTAGCCCATGAAGCCGCCGCCCTGCAGTTGGCCCATCTTGATCTTGAAAAGCACGTCCTTCTCCGCGCCCATGATGCCGCCCGGATAGAACTTGAGCTTCACCTCGCCGCCGGTCGCCGCGTCGATCTCGTCGCGCGCCTTGTTCAGCGCGTTCATCCAGATGCTTCCCTCCGGCGCCATCGTCGCCAGCTTCAGCACCACCGCCGCGCCCGCGGGCTGCGCCAGCAGCAGCGCGCCGACCAGACCCAACACACACTTCTTCAGCATCGTCTTCATCGTCCCATTCCTTTCAGAACAAATCCTCGGTCCGCGCCAGCAGCGACGCCGCGCGCCGCTTGGCCGCCTCGTTCGCGAGACCGTTCGCCTTCGACGCCGGTTCCGCGGCGAGCACCGCGCGGAGCGTCTCCTCGAAGAGCGGCTGGTCGAAGGCATAGCGCGCGTAGTACTCCGCGAACGCCACCTTCGCCGGCAGGTAGTCCGGTCCCGCCAGCTCCATGCTCCGCTCGAAGTGCTCCCGCGCCTTCTCCAGGTCCCGCCCCGCGCCGAACGGCAGCACCGTGTAGTAGATCCCGTAGAACAGCTCCGGCCCCCCGTTGCGGATTCCCGGATCCAGCTCGTGCGTCCGCTCCACCATCGCCAGCGCGCGCGGGAGCCCGCCCAGCGCCGCCGGGGAATCCGAATTCGCGACGATCCACAGCATCCACGACGCGGCCGCCGTGAAGAGCGTCCCCGCGTCCTGCGCGCCGAACCCCGACAGCGCCGCCACGAAAGCGTCCTGGTCCTGCCCCTCCAGCGCTTCCGCGAATTCCCGGTTCCGCAGCGACAGCGCCTCCAGCGACAGCTTCCGCGCCTTCGCGTACATCCGCTTCGCCCGCGCCGCGTCGTCGCCGCCGAACGCCGTCGCATAGGCCAGCTGGGCGTCCGCCGCCGCCGCGAGCGCCGACGGGTCGTCCGGGTGCGCCGCCGCCATCGCGTCCAGGGCCAGAAGGAACGCCGGCATCCCCTCCTTCGCCAGCTCCAGGTCGTCCTCCTGCATCAGCCCCGCCGCCAGGTCCCGCGCCGACCGCTGCACGCCGCTGCGCACGAGGGCGCATCCCGGCAGCGCCGCGCAGAGCGCGATCGCCGCCGCGGCCTTCCAAAACCAATTGCCAAACCGTTTCGTTTCCATGATCCGCGAACCCTACACATCTTCCCCCCGTCCAACAAGAAAAACCCGCGCCGGGCTGCTCCCCGTGTTCCCCCTCGCGGTCCCGCGGTGCCCCTCCCGACTCCCCGGTCGCCCTGCCCCCAAGTGCCCCCAAAAGTCCTTCCTCCGGTCTCTCCATTTTCTTCTGCACCCCCCTCCCTCCCCTCGTTTCCCCGATGCCTCCTCCTCCCCTCCCCGGCACACGCCCCACCCCCTTGAAGCCAACTCGCGATATCAAGGAAAATCCTTGCATTCCCTCCACCTTTTCTCCATTCTCGCCCCCATGAACCAAGACCCCATCTTCCCGCCCGGATATCTCAAAGACCTCCGCGAACTCTTCATGCCCTGCCTCGACCGCCGCTACGTCCGGCGGGAGGACCAGCTGCTCCTGCCGCTCGGCCTGGTCGCCTTCACCGGCGCCGTCGCCCTCCATCTCGCTTTCTACGGCGGCCGGAAACTCCTCGCCCGCCTGCGGCGGCATGTCGCCCCGCAGGAAATCACGGTGCCGCCGGAGCCGCACGAGGCCGTGTCCCTGCGCGGCGTGCCCGAGCCGGAGGAGATCGAAGACGTGTGGGAAATCGATCCGAGAACGTTGTGCGGCCGCCTGCGCATCGGGTCGCGCCTGGCGGACTTGGAGCCGACGCTGGATTCGCGGTTCGTGTTCAAGA
>JAFXQI010000037.1 GCA_017527155.1 Kiritimatiellia bacterium | reverse complement strand
GTGGTAGTAGTAGAGGCCTTCCCAGTGGGTTTGGTTCTTGAGGATGCGGGGCATGGTTTTTTGGGGGGCTTTCGGGGGGGGATTTCTCCTAGATATCTAGATATCTAGGTATCTAGGGCTTGGTCTCAGTCTGTGTAGTTGGTGTCGAAGTTGATGGCGAACCGGCGCCCCGGGAAGAGCGGCGCGAGCTCCGCGAGGAGGGCGTCGCGCAGGGCGGGGCGGTCGCGGACGGTGAAATCGACGACGATGTCGAAGGAGCCGGCGGACGCCGCGTCGTCAAAGAAGACGCCATGGATGCCCAGTACGCCGGGATGGCGGCGCGCGGTTTCCGCGATCTTTTCGCGGTCGGCGCGGCGGGCGGGGTCCACCGCGTAGATGCCGACGGTCAGGAAGACGCGGAACTTTTCGAGCACCGCCCCCTGCACGGCGCGCGTGAGGTGGTGGATGGACGCGGCGTCAAGGGAGGTGTCGATTTCGACGTGGATGGAGCCGATGGCCGAGTTGGGACCGTAGTTGTGCAGCACGAGGTCGTAGGCGCCGAGGACGCCCGGCACGGCGTTGACCGTCTCGCGGATGCGGCGGGTGATTTCGGCGTCGGGCCGGCGGCCCATCACGCTGGCGATGGCGCCGAGCAGCATTTCGACGCCCGCCTTGAGGATGAACAGGGAAATCGCCGCGCCGATCCATCCGTCGAGGTTGAGCCCGAAGACGAGGAACACGACCGCGCCGACGAGGGTGGAAAGCGAAATCAGCGCGTCGAGCGTGGCGTCCGCGCCGGAGGCGACGAGGGCGTCGGAGTTGCACGCGCGGCCCTGCGCGGAGACGTAGCGGCCGAGCAGGAATTTCGCCACCACCGCGACCGCGACGATGGCCAGCGTGACCGCGCCGTATTCGGGCGTGCCGGGATCGGCGATTTTCTTGGCGGACTCCTCCAGCGAACCCGCGCCCGCCGCGATGACGAGCACGGAGATGGCGACGGCGCTGAAGTATTCGATGCGGCCGAACCCGAACGGGTGCCTCGCGGTGGGCGGACGGCGCGCGAGCTTGACGCCGAGGATCGTGAGGACCGAGCTCAGGGCGTCGGAGAGGTTGTTCACCGCGTCGAGGACGATGGCGACGGAATTGGCCAGCACCCCCACCGCGGCCTTGAACCCCGCCAGCAGGAGGTTCGCGGCAATGCCGAGGAAACTTGTCCGGGTGATGCGCCGCTCGCGCGCGGCGGGGTCGGCGGTGGCGGATGGGGCCGGGGTGGGGGTTGGGTTCATGGGCGGTTGGGGGTTGGTTTTGGGGGCCTGCAGTCTAGATACCTAGAAACCTAGGATTCTAGTTTCCTAGCGCTTTGCGGCAAGCGCTTTTTCCGCCATCGCGCGGCCGGCGGCGCGGGCGGCGGCGAGGTCGGCGTCCCAGTGGGCTTCGCGCCAGGCGAGGTGGGCGGCGGGGTCGAGGCCGTCCATCGCGTAGCGGGAGTAGTCCTTGACCTGGACGGTGGAGTGCGCCTCGACGAAAGCGGGGGCCGGATCGCCGAGGGCGCGCGCGACGGCGCCTTCGAGGATGGACAGGTGCTGGCGGATGCCGGGCATCATCGACTCGGGCGCGTTCATCGTGTAAATCCACGCGAGCGGCATCTTCTTCGGCGCGGAGCAGGAGAAGGTTTCGTAGCTCAGCCACGGGAAGACAAGGCGCTCCAGGAAGGCGCGGGTCATGGCCGTCCACTCGGAGAAGTAGATGGGCGATGCGATGGCGAGCCCGTCCGCCCCGTTGGCGGCGCGGAGCGTGTCGGCGAGGCTGTCGCGCACGGCGCACAGGCCGGTCTCGCGCCCCTTGAGCTTGCAGGCGAGGCAGGAGATGCAGCCGCGGAACGGCGGCAGGTCGTAGAGGCGGACGCGCTCCACCCCGATTTCGGGCGAAACGCCCCGCGCGCCTTCCTCGAAGGCGTCGCAGAGCGCGGCGGTGTTCATGTTGCGGCGGGGGCCGCCGTCGACGATCAGGATTTTCTTCATGGGGTTTCCTTGGGGTTGTTGTTTTTTGGGGGTCCGTTCAGACCTCGCCGCGCAGGAAGGGCTTCACGCGCGCGGCGACTTCGCGGGGACGTTCCTGCAGGATGGTGTGGGTCGTGCCGGGGAAGCCGGTTTCGAGGCGGAAGGGTCCGCGCAGGTGCTCGCGGTAGAAGGCGATGGTTTCGTCGCCGTAGAGCGGCGTTTCGGGCTGGATGTACTGGAACGGGACGTCGATCTTGCCGATGGCCCCGCGCTGGTCGGTGCGGAAGAGCGAATACCAGAACGCCGCGAAGACCAGCGGATCGACGCCCGCGCCGAACGCCGCCGACAGCGTGCCCACCAGCTCCGGCGGCGTCTTCGCGAGGGCCGGGTTCATGAGCCGGCTGGAAATCTGCCAGGCGGCGCCGCCGACGTCGTCGAAGATGCGGTCGAGGTCCTGGTGGAAGTCCTCGTCCGTCCACGACCCGCACCCGATGCCGCCGCGCCAGCCGTCGTTGCGCATGTAGGGCGTCATGTCCACCGCGACGATCTTCCCGAAGGGCGCGCAGCCGAACTGGTTCACGTAGGAGAAGAGCGTCGCGGCGCCCATCGAGTGGCCGATCGCGCACGCCTTTTCCACGCCGAGGAACCCGAGCAGCTCGCGCAGGTCGCGCCCGAGCGTGCGGACGTTGAGGTGGCGGCCCGTGCGCTCCGAACAGGCGTGCCCGCGCTGGTCGTAGCAGATGCAGCGGTACTCGCCGCGGAACTCGTCGATGAAGTCCTTGATGGCGAGGTGCGACGAATTGAGGCCGTGGCAGAAGACGAGCGCCGGGCCCGTGCCCGTGTCTTCGTAGTAGAGTTTCGTTCCGTCGCTGGTGGCGAACACGGGCATGGGTCATTCCTTTCGTTTCGTGGGTTGCGTGAGGTGCGGCGCGAGGAGCGCCGGAAGATGGTCGCGCAGGAACCGCTCCACCGCGGGCAGCAGCCGCGCGGCGGGGGCGGACGCCATGCACCAGACGGCGGCCAGCCCCTGCATCTGGGCGGAGAGCGCGTCGGCCAGCGACCCGACCGGCGCGCCGCGGCGCAGCTCGCCCGCCGCCACCGCGTCGCGCAGCAGCGTGCGGACCACCGCGCGGTCGCGGTCGAAGAAGACCAGCCCGAGCTCCGCCGCCTCCGCCGGGCGCACCGCGATGCGGAACCACTCCCGGGCGATCTCCACCCCGGACGCCTCCGCGATTTCCGCCCACCCGCGGAAGAGCCTCCCCAGACGCCGCCGCAGCGGCCCCGCCGACGCCAGCACCTCCCGCGAAAGGGCCTCGTACGGTTCGCGGCACAGCTCCGCCGCCAGGTGCTCCTTCGTGGGAAAATGCACGTAGAACGTCCCCTTGGCCACCCCCGCCGCCCGCGTGATGGCCTCGACGGACGCGCCCGCGAAGCCGCCCCGCCGCACGAGCGCGAGCCCCTCTTCCGTGATTTTCCGGCGCGTCTCGAGCGCCGCCTGCTGCCGCTGGGTCATGGTCCTCGTTCCTTCCCCGCCAGTCTCCCATCCCGCCGACCCGAAGTCAATGACTTTCGGTCACCGATTGCCTGCCGCGTGCCGGCCCTGCCCACCCCCTTCGCTTTCTGGCGCGAGTCCACGAAGCCGGACGGGACTCGCAGGGCATGGGACGGAAACAGCGCCACGGTGGTGCAGACTCAAGGCCGTGAAGGGCCTGGCTTCCAAACAAACACCAGCGGACATCGAAGGAGTATGGAAAGCAGCGTCATGGAGCCAATCACCGCGGCGTGGAAAAAGCCAAGCGGACGACGCGCCCCCTCCGGTCTCTCCCGCACGGGCTGCTCGTAGCCGAACCCCGGATACGCCATGCGCCGCGCCGGAATCCTCGAACGAGGGATCCTTTGCACGAGGAACCTCCCAGAGAACGATTTGAAGCCACCCCACGCACAGCAGTCCACCCCACTCGGGATATCAAAGAATTTCCTTGCGTTTCGCCTGCAATCCAGGCATTCTTCCCGCATGAAAACCGACCCTCTTTTCCCTCCCGGCTACCTCAAAGGCCTTGGCGAACTGTTCCTGCCCTGCCTCGACCGGCGCTACCCGCGCCTGGAGGACCAGCTCCTACTCCCGATCGGGCTGGTCGCCTGCACGGGCGCCATTGCCCTCCATCTCGCCTTGTACGGCGGGAGGAAACTGCTGGCGCGGCTCCGGCGGCATGTCGCACCGCAGGAGACCGTGGTGCCGGCGGCCCCACGGGAGGCGGTATCGTTGCGCGGGGTGCCCGATCCGGAAGAAATCGAAGAAATCTGGGAAATCGATCCGCGAACGCTGTGCGGGCGTCTGCGCATCGGGTCGCGTCTGGCGGATTTGGAGCCGACTCTGGATTCGCGGTTCGTGTTCAAGAAGGCCCGCAACGGGTCGAAACGCATCTGTGCGCGGCAGCCGGGCCTGAAGGGGTGGATGAAAAAGAAGGTTCCGTCTGTGAAGTATTCGACGGCCATGCATTACAAGAAGCTGGCGACGCGCCTGCGCCAGCTGGTGGGGCTGGATGCACGGATTCCGCTGGAATGGCTACTGCCGGACAGCGAGGAGGGGGCGGAAGGGCTGTCGGGGCTGTCGGCGGGCGAGCGGGCGGCGGCGGAGCAGGCCAAGGCCAAACTGCGGCGCTTGCTGGAGGAGAATCCGAAGGTGACGCGGCTGGTGCGGGCGGTGGAGTCGAAGCTGGGCATCATGCGGATGGTGACGATCCGGCGGATCCAGCCGCCGAAGCCGGGGAGGGGGAGGAGACGGAAATCGAAGGAAAAGGCCGAAAATCCCTTGATATCGCGAGTGGCCGGGGCGGGGGTGAGCGTGGGGGCGGGGGAGGAGCGGGAGAGGGCGTTCTGGGAGGCGCTGCGGAGGGTGCTGGGGGAGCGGAATCCGGATGCGGAGACGCGGAAACTGCAATCGGACATCCGGGCGTGGTTGAACGCGCCGTTGGAGGCGCGGCGGAACCGGCGGCGGTAGGGGGCGGGGGGGGACACGATGCGCGCCATCAAGGGGGGGGGCCGGGATGGGGCCACCGGATCAGACGGACAGGGTCTGGACGAGGTTGAGAAGGTGGTCGTTCTGGCGGCGGAAGGCGACGAGGAGGTCGGAATAGACGAGGGACTTCATCGGGGTCAGGCAGGAAACCCCGATGCGTTCCATGTGGGCGGCGCGGTAGCGCTTGGCGGCATCGTCGAGGTCGCGGCAGCGGGCTTCGGCCAGGAAGACGCCTTCGGTGTCTCCGGCGGCCATGAGGGCCATGAACAGGCGGATGTTGGAGGCCATGCGGGTACACAGGTCGGTGATTTCGGCAATGGCGGCGGGGGTGAGGGTCTCGCCGGCCTGGCGGATCTTGGCATGGCTCTTGTGGGCGCCGCGGATGCAGTCGGACAGGGATTCGAATTCGTCGGCCTGGCGGATGCCGCGCCGGGCGAAGGCGGCGAGTTCGCCGGTGAGGTTGCCGTGGCCGTGGAGGACGTGTCCGATGTATTCGCTGATTTCCTTCTGTGCGGTATCGAGGTCGGCTTCACCGCGCAGCACGGCGGCTTCGTCGGCCGGATCGGGCTTTTCGGCGGCGAAGACGCGGGAAAGGGCGTCGAGCATGTCGAGGCAGGTCTGTCCCATGGCGAGGATTTCGCGCTGGGCGCATCCGAGGGCGACGGCGGGCTGGTCGAGCACGCGGGGATCGAGGAAGTGGGGATGCCAGCCTTCCTGGCGTTCGGAGGGGCGTACGGGGACCAGCCAGGTGACGGCGCGGGCGAACAGGCCGAGGAAGGGGAAGAAGGCGACCGTCGCCGTCACGTTGAACAGCGTGTGGACGCAGGCGATCGCGAACGTGTACCACGCGCGGACGGCCGCGGGATCGGAGGCATCCCCCAGCGGGCGCAACCAGAGCACGAGCCGTTCGCAGCCGGTCGTGAACGGAACCCGCAGGAGGGCCACGATCAGCAGTGCCAGCACCGTGGTGAGCGTGTTGGCGAGAGCGGTGCGCACCGCGTTGCGGGAGGCCCCGGCGCAGGCCAGCAGGGCCGTTGCCGTCGTTCCCACGTTCGAGCCGAGCACCAGCGCCACCGCCGTCTGGAAGTCCACCGCCTGCGCGCCCGCCAGCCCCATCACCAGGGCCACCGCCGCCGCCGAACTCTGGATCAGCGCCGTCACCGCCATCCCCGCCAGCGCCGCGAGCAGGAAGCCGACCGACTTGTCCGCCCGGAAGGCCGCCAGCGTTCCGCGCACCTCTTCCAGGCCGCGCAGCGGGACGAAGCCGTCCGAGAGCAGCCGCAGCCCGTAGAAGAGCATGCCCAGCCCGAGCGCTGCCATCGCCGCATGGCGCAGGCGCTCGCCCTTGGCGAACAGGTGCACGAACACGGCCGTGCCCACCAGGAAGCCACCGTAGCGCGCGATGTCCAGCGTCAGCAGCCACAGCGAGAGCGTCGTCCCCACGTGGGCGCCCAGGACCACCGCGATGCCCTGCATCAGGGTCATCAGGCCGGAATTGACGAAGCCGACGACCATGACGGTCGTGGCCGACGACGACTGCAGGAGGCAGGTGACGCCCATGCCGACGAGGACGGCGGCGAAGCGGTTGTCCGTGACGGCCGATATCCAGCGGTGGAGGCGTTTGCCGGCAAGGGCCTGCAGGCCTTCGGACATCATCCTCATGCCGAGCAGGAAGATGCCGACGCCTCCCAGCGCCGAGGCGAATACCGAAAGAAGTTGGCTTGTGTCCATGCTCCTACATTACCAAACCAAGAACGCGCTGGCGAGAGGGAACACCCTTATCCCGGAAAATCCGGGATAAATTATCCCGATTTTCTTGCAACCCGTTGGAATGCAGGAGGATGAAAAAGCATTCCACTGTCTGAAAAAGCGGGAAGACTTTTTCGGTTGCCGCTATCATGCGGCGGATCAATCACACGAAAGGAGTCTTCCCGTGAAAGAGAACATAGCCCCGTCCATTCTCAAAAGCACGTCGGAAAAGTTGCTGGCCGCCGTTTTTCCGG
>JAFXQI010000082.1 GCA_017527155.1 Kiritimatiellia bacterium | reverse complement strand
GGAGAGGATGCGCTTGCCGCCGTACCAGGCGAGGTGGGCGGCGAGGGCGCCCGTGAAGAGCGCGAGGGAGCCGACGGTCTGCAGGAGCATGGCGGTGGGGGCATGGCTGCAGGAGGGGCCGAAGCAATCGGAGGCGAGGGCCTTGAGGTATCCGGGAGGGAAGATGGGTTCGTCTTTCATGGGAAGCATGATGGAAGAATGTTTGGAGAAATCAAGTCTTTTCCTTGATATCGCGAGTAGATTGCGCGGATGGGCGGGAGGAAAAAGGATTTTCACCCCGCGCTTGACCTCTGCGTCGAACCTGTCACAATCGCGGGCATGATGAACATGAGTCTCACGTGGTGGTATGTGGCCCTGCTCGTGTCCGGCGTGCTGCTGGGCATCGGCGAAATCTTCGTGCCCGGCGGCATCGCCGGCGCCATCGGCGCGTGCTTCTGCGCCGCCGCGATGGTCATCGGCTTCCGCGCCTTCCCGCCGCCGTGGGGGCTCATCTCCGCGCTGACGGTCGTCGTGCTCGGCGGCGCCGCGTTCCTCGTGTGGATCCGCCTGTTTCCGCAGAGCCGCGCCGGCAAGCGCATCGTCCTGACCGCCGACGGGCGCGACCAGAAGTCCTCCGATCCGCCCGGCCCCGAATGGGTCGGCCGCGAAGGCGTCGCCACCACCGCGCTGCGCCCGGGCGGCATCGTGGACTTCGGCGAGCGCCGCTGCGACGTCCTGGCCGAAGGCGGCGAATGGCTGGCCGTCGGCGTGAAGGTCCGCATCAGCGCCATCCGCGACGGCCAGGTCTGGGTGCGGGAGGTCCGCGCGCCATGAAAATCCGCCGCCCCCTCCTGCCGCTGCTGCTCCTCCTGCCGCTCCTCGCCGCGGCGCCTGCCGCGCGCGCGTTCGAGGTGCATCTTTCCGCGGAAGCGACGAACGCGGTCGCCTACCCCGCCGGAACCCGCTTCGCCTCCGAGGCGCTCCTCGCCGGCTACGAAATCTCCAACGCCGCCACCGCCGCGCAGGACCTCTGGCTCTTCGGCAACGCGGTGCGCCAGGATGGCGTCGCGGAGCAGGATGCCCGCATCCTCGCGAAGTCGGCGGTGGTGGAAGGCGCCGTCGGCCAGAACCTCCAAATCTACGCCCAGGCCGCGCAGCTGACGACCAACGCCGTCGTCGCGGGCGGCCTGCTCCTCTTCGGCAACACGCTCGTGTGCGAGGGCAAGGTCGGCGGCGACGCCTGGCTCAGCGGCAACGAAGTCACCCTCGCCGGCACCTACGGCGGGCGCGTCCGCGTCACCGCCCAGACCCTCCGCGTCTCGCCCGGAACCCGCATCGGCGGCGACTTCGTGTACACGACGCCGGCGCCCTTCGCGCTGCCGCCCGGCGTGGAAGTCGGCGGGCAGGTGCGCGCCGAGACGGCGGTGGCGCCGCAGCGGAGCTTCCGCGAGCGGCTGTGGCTGCACGGACTGTTCTTCCTCGGCGCGATGCTGGTGGGGATGCCGTTCGTGGGCCTTTTCCCGGCGACGGCGGGGGCGTCGGTGCGGGCAATCCGGCGTACGCCCTGGCGGTGCCTCTTCACGGGGATCGCGGTGCTGCTGTTCGGGCCGGTGCTGCTGGTGGCGGCGGGCGTTACGGTCATCGGCCTGCCGTTCGCGCTCGCGGGCGGGATGCTGTGGCTGCTGACACTGTACCTCTCGCACATCGTCGTCGCGCTGCTGCTCGGACACTGGCTCGTCGGCCGCCGCTCGCCCATCCAGACGGCCGGCAGCGTGTTCCTGTCGCTCGGCGCGGGCCTCTTCGTCCTCTACTTCGCGAGCGCCTTCCCGCGCGTCATGGATTTCCTCTCGATGCCCGTCGCCATCCTCGGCATGGGCGCCCTCTGGCGCAGCCTCTTCCACCCCGTCGCCATCCACCGCCTCCCCGTCCCCCCTCCCCCTCCCGGCCCCGGCACCCCTCCCCCCCTCCCCCCCGACTACCCCGTCTGACCCACCATCCACCCTTTCACCCCTTCACCCTTTCAACCCTTCAACCCTTCAACCCTTCAACCTTTCAACCCTTCAACCTTTCAACAAACAAAAGGAGCCTCCCATGGATTCATTCCTGACCATCATCCTCTTCGTCCTGGCCGTCTTCGTCCTCCTGCTGGTCATCCTCTTCCTGACCTACATGAAGATCTGGGTGCGCGCCTGGATGAGCGGCGCCTACATCGGCCTGTTCAACCTCCTCGGCATGTGGCTCCGCAAGATCCCGGCGACCCTGGTCGTCGACGCCCGCATCCGCGCCATCCGCGCCGGCCTGCCGCTGACGACCGAGCAGCTGGAGGCCCACTTCCTGGCCGGCGGCGACATCATCAAGGTCGTGCAGGCCCTGATCGCGGCCGACAAGGCCAACATCGAGCTCTCCTTCCAGCGCGCCGCCGCCATCGACCTGGCGGGCCGCGACGTCTACGAAGCCGTCCGCACCTCCGTCAACCCCAAGGTCATCGACTGCCCCGACCCCCGCAAGGGAACCTCCATGCTCGACGCCGTGGCCAAGGACGGCATCCGCCTGCTGGTCAAGGCCCGCGTGACGGTCCGCGCCAACCTTGCGCGCCTCGTCGGCGGCGCCACCGAAGACACCATCATCGCGCGCGTCGGGCAGGGCATCGTCTCCGCCATCGGCTCCGCGGCCACCTACAAGGCCGTCCTCGAGAACCCCGACGAAATCTCCAAGAAAGTCCTCAACTCCGGCCTCGACTCCCAGACCGCGTTCGAGATCGTCTCCATCGACATCGCCGACGTCTCCGTCGCCGGCGTCTCCGGCACCCGCGAAGTCGCGAACGTCGGCGCCCTGCTCGAGACCGAGCGTGCCGAAGCCGACAAGAAACTCCGCCAGGCCGAAGCCGAAGGCCGCCGCGCCACCGCCGTCGCCGCCGAACAGGAACAGCGCGCCCGCATCCAGGAAATGCAGGCCAAGGTCGTCGAGGCCCAGGCCGAGATTCCCATGGCCATCGCCGCCGCCCTGCGCGAAGGCAAGATCGGTGTCATGGACTACCTCCGCATGCAGAACATCATGGCCGACACCTCCATGCGCGAATCCCTCTCCGCCGCCGATACCTCCTCCTCCACCCACTGATGCCCCTCCACCCGGCCATCCTCCTCGCCGTACCCGTCGCCGACACCGACGGCTACGGCGGCCTGGTCATCATCGCCGTATGGATCTTCTTCGGCCTCCTGAGCGCTTTCTCCAAGAAAAAGAAACGCCGCCGCTCCCCCTCCCAAATCCCCACGCCCCCCGGCGGCTTCGACCCCGAAGACGCCCCCCCCGGCGCCCCCACCGCCTCCCCCGAGCCGACCTTCGTCATTCATGACGAAGAGCCCGCCCCCGAGCCCACCCCGCCACCGGCCACCCGCCGCCCCCCACCCTTCCCCACCCAACGCCGCGTCCGCATCCCCCGCCATCCCGCACCCGCCCCCGCCCCTGCTCCCTCCGCCCCTCCTCCCGCCTTCACCCCCGCCCCCCCGCCCGCCCCATCTCCCCTTGACGCCGCCCCCCCCGACGCCGACGCCCCCGTCGTCACCACCCGCCAGGGCGAACGTCACATACTCGACACCTCCGCGGCCGCGGCGGGCCTCGTCCTGCCCTCCCTGCACGCCATGAACGTCCCCTTCGCCCCGTGGCCCGTCCTGCCCACGGGCAACACCCGCCCCGCCCCCGCCGCCGTACGCCCCGCCTTCCGCACCCGCGACGACCTCCGCCGCGCCATCCTCGCCCGCGAAATCCTCCGCCCGCGCAACCCGTAGCGCGGCCCGCCGACCGCCCTCCGCGCCATGCCGCCCACCCCCTTCCAACCCGGTTCCACGCATTCCAGCGTCCTCGAAGGCATCCGCGATCCCGCCAACCGCACCGCCTGGGAACGCTTCTTCAACCAGTACGCCCCCTACGTCCGCGCCCTCGCCGAGCGCAACGGACTGCGCCATGCCGACGCCGAAGACGTCGTCCAGACCCTGTTTTCCGAGCTCGCCACGCGCATCCGCACCTTCGACTACGACCGCGCCAAGGGCCGCTTCCACACCTGGCTCGCCGGGGCGGCCCTCTACCGAATCCGCGACCTACAGCGCCGCAACGCCCGCCGCGACGCCCGCGAAACCGCCTTCCCCGCCCCCGACGTCCCGGCCCCCGACGACGCCTTCGCGGTCCTCGCCGAAGAAGAATGGCTCGCCCACGTCCGCCACCTCGCCCTCGAGCGCCTCCGCGCGCAAGTCTCGCCCCGCCAATTCGAACTCTTCCACGCCGCCGCCATCGAAGAATGGCCCACCGAGAAGACCATGCGCGTCTACACCGCCTCCCGCGACGCCGTCTACCAAGCCAAGCACCGCCTCACCCCCCTCTGGCACGACGCCCTCCGCGCCGTCCTCGCCGACCTCGACGCCCCGCCCCCGCCACCCCCGCCGCCCCCGTTAACGTGACCACTTTTGCGATTTTTCGAAAAATGGACACCTTGGAGCGGATGGTGATCTTCGGTGGCACTTCAAAGGCTTCCCATCCGCACGGTCGCGCGGAAGCGCGACCCTCCCATTGCGCTCTCCAAGGGGAGGGACGCGCTTCTGCGCGTCCGCTGCGGGAAATGTGGATTGTAATCTTCGGTGCCATTTCAAAAGCGTCCCATCCGCAAGGTCGCGCGGAAGCGCAACCCTCCCATTGCGCTCTCCAAGGGGAGGGACGCGCTTCTGCGCGTCCGCTGCGGGAAGAACCGCGCATGGATGTCCCCACAAAGCACCACGCCCCCCACATTGCCCCCGCCCCGTGACCCCGCCCCTCCCCATCCCCCCCGCCCTCGCCGCCCTCTTCCCCGAGGCCGACTTCGCAACCCCCGTCGGCGAAGGCGCCTACGGTTCCGTCTGGCTCGCGCGCTTCCCGGACGGCGCCTGGCGGGCCGTCAAGCACGTCGCCGCCGACCCCGACCGCCCGGCGGCGGCCGCCCGCGAACTCCGCGCCGTGCGCCTCCTCCTGGCCCTGGCCGACCCCGAGGCACCGCCGGGCGCCCCCCTCCATCCCGCCCTCCTGCCGATCCACGAACTGCGCATCGCCCCCGACGGACGCACCTTCGCCTACACCATGCCGCCGGCCGATTCCCTTCGCCCCAACTGGCACGACGCCCCCGACCAGTACCGCCCCCGCACCCTGGCCGCCGACCTCCTCGCCCGCCGCGCCCTGCCGCTCCCCGAATGCCTCGACCTGGCCGAAACCCTTGCCTCGGCCCTCGACAGCCTCCAGCGGCACTGCCTCGTCCACCGCGACATCAAACCCTCGAACGTCCTCTACTTTTCCGGCCGCCCCGTCCTCGCCGACTTCGGCCTCCTGGCCGACACCCGCGAAGCCGCGTCCGTCGTCGGCACCCCCGGCTACGTTCCCGGCGAACAGCACGGCCGCTTTCCCGCCGACCTCTACTCCCTGGGCATCCTTCTCGCCGAAGCCGCCACCGGCCGACCCGCAGCCGAAACCGGCTACGCCCCCGTCCCCGAAGCCGATACTATCCACCCTCTCTATCCCCCCTTCCTCGCCCTCCTCCACCGCGCCATCGACCCCAATCCCGCCCGCCGCCCCCAGACCGCCGCCGCCTTCCTCGCCGACCTCCGCGCCCTCCGCGCGCCCCCGCCCCCGCGACGCCGCTTCCGCCGCCTCGCCTGGCTGGCCCTCCCGCTCGCCCTTGGCGCCCTCCTGGCCACCCTCTTCTTCCGGCGCAACCCTGCGCCGCAACACTCCCCGCATCAAACAAAACCAACTCAACCCGATTCCATCGAATCAATCGATTCCATCGAAATAATCGATTCCATCGAACAAAACCCGCCCCCGCCTCCTGCACCCCCCGCCCCATCCGTCCCCGAGCCCACACCCCAGCCGCCGTCCACCGACCTCCCCACCGCCCCCCCAGAACCCACTTCTTCTCCAGCCTCCTCTCCCGCTCCCGAACCCACTCCCGCACCTACCCCCTCGCTCTCACCCACTCCCACCCCCACTCCCACTCCCGCCCCGACGCCCCGAACACTCCCCCAATCGCCCGCCCCCGAACCGACTGCCGCCGTGCCGACCGCTCCCAAACCGCCCCTCCCCGTGACCAACCGCCCGCTCCTCTACATCACCCGCGAGATGGCCGACTCCGGCGCCTTCCTCCAGTTCTACGCCGACCGCATCCGCGTCGGCCTCCCCCTCCGCGGCTACACCGCCGACGACGCCTCCCTCCTGCTCGTCCTCCCGCCCGACGACTCCACCTACGACCCCGACACCCCCTGGACCGGCCCCGCCCCCTGGCGCATTGTCCCCCTCGAAGCCGCGACCGCCGCCAACACCCCGCCCACCGCGGCCCGCGACCCCGTCTTCCCCACCGACGCCCCCTACCCCGGCCGCACCACCCATGCCGCCATCGCCCGCCTCCCCGCCGGCATCCCCTATCCCGAAGTCGTCTTCCTCCTCCCCGCCCCCACGTACGTCTGGGAGTCCCGCCTCTCCGCCCACCCCAATGCCACCTTCGAAGACCTCGAACACCTCTGGTGGACCCACTACGAACTCCCCCGCTTCTCCCGCGAAGCCGACGCCGCCCGCCGCGAAGCCGAATCCAACCCCTTCGCCCGCGGCGACTTCTTCTGACCCCGCCCCTCGCCCCCTCGCCCATCCCCGCCCTCTCCAAGCCCCCTAGATATCTAGCCATCTAGAAACCTAGCCCTCCCCCCCCCCACTCCCCGCCCGCACCACGGGCCCACCACATCTTTTCACTTTTCATTTTTCACTTTTCACTTTCTCCCCGTCAGATTCCCTCCCCCCGCATCGGATAAACGGATGAAGGGCGCACTCCCCCCCGCGCCCTTCCCGCGGCCCGCCCGCACCGGTCCGCGGCCCGTTCTTTGCACTTGCCGAAGCACGCCCGGAATGGCAGGATGCATGCCGTGCCGGATGCCGCACCCGCGGCATCCGTCGCGGACCATCTGAATACACGCATCTTTCGCGGATGCGCACCGTCACTGGAAACCTGAGAGCTTTCTGCTGTGAGACGGACGCGAGCGCAAGGGCGCGCCTTCCGGGCGTGCTTCTTTCGCCGTCTCACAGGGCTTTCTCAGGGCCTCCAGTGGCGGTGGATTGGGAGCGCGCTTTTTTGCGGCCCGGAGCGCCCTTCCTTCCCACCCCGGGCCGGGACAAGCCAATCGAAAAACACGGAAAACGGAAGGAATTCCAATGAAGGACATGAAGAACATGCTGATGGCGGCGTGCGCCGCGGGGGGATTGATGCTGGCGGCGGGATGCGCCGCGCCGAAACCGGGCCAGCTGCCGGTGACCGACCGCGACAAGGCCGTCTACACCGATCAGGGCGCCATGGCCCTGCAGAAGGAAACCAAGTTCCGCGTCGCCATCGTCGTGCGCGGCGACAAGACCGACGAAGGCGGCCGCATCTCCGAGGCCCTCGATTCCGCGCTGGTCAGTTCCATCGGCGACTTCGCATTCTTCACCATCGTCGAGCGCAGCAACCTCGACGTCCTGGCGAAGGAGCAACAGCTGGAAGAGCTCTCCGGCAACGGCCGCGGCCAGTTCGAAATCCCGACCGCCGACTATCTCATCGCCGCCCGCCCCAACGCCATCCGCATCGAAGAAAAGCAGGCGCAGGGCCTCGACTACCTGAGGGGCGGCCAGAGCGGGTCGAGGACGGTCGTCCAGGCCAGCATGAGCGTCGACTTCCGCTTCTACGAAAAGGCGACCAAGCGCCTCATCCTCTCCAAGAACATCGACAAGAGCCTCACCGCCTCCAGCCCCGAAGAAGCCGAGCACAAGCTCGCCGAGACCGCGCAGGAGTGCGCGAAAGGCTTCGCCCAGGAACTCGGTTCCCGCTACGCCCCGCCCGCCCGCGTCGTCGAACTCCGCGGCGGCGGCCGCATGGCCCGCATCACGATGGGCTCGAACTACGGCCTCGTCCCCGGCGTCAAGGTCGAGTTCTTCGAGTACGTCGACCACTCCGACCTCATTCAGGGCGCCGAACGCGAACCCAGTCCCGTCGGCTACGGCATCGTCCGCGAGTCCGAACTCAACACCGCCTGGGCCGAAGTCATCGACTGGGAAAACAGCTACGTCATGCGCGGCCACTACGTCAAGATTGCCGCCGACCAGTCCAAGGGCTTCCGCGAGTCCCTCACCGGGTTCCTGCCGTGAGAACGCGCTTCTGGTTGGCCGCTCTGGCCCTTCCCGCCCTCCTGGCCCCCCTTCCGTGCCCGGCGCAGCTCGCCGCGCAGGAGCCGGTCGGTCACCCGCCTCCGAGCGTCCTCGGCGACGGCGACCCGGCCGTGCTGGAGGTGACCGTCACCGCCGCCGCCACCCGGCCCGGGGCCCTGGTCATTCCCGTGCCCCCGGCGGAGGACGCGTCCGAGCCCGAGCGCATCCTCCACTACTTCTGCCGCGCGTGGAAGGACTGGGACTTCAAGGCCATGTACGGCGCGATGGCGTCGGACTACCGCTCGGACGTCCCCTACCGCCGCTTCGAGGCCCTCTTCAAGGGCAACATCGAAACCAACGGCGGCCTGCTCGACGAAAGCATCGCGGCCGAGCCCGGCGGTTCCGGCGCCGCCGCGGTCCGCCTCCGGGTCGTCCTGCGCTACCGCAACGCCCACGCCGCCCCCCGCACCGTCGTCGCGCTCGCCGTGCGCGAAGGCGCCAACGGCTGGCGCATCGCCCAGTCCGGAATCCTCCCCCTCGACCTGGACGACCTGTAACCCACCCCGGAACCATTCAACCCTCAACCATCCAACCATCAAACCATCCAACCATCAAACCATCAAACCAATCAACAACCAAACGGAGAAAACCATGAAAACGACAACCACTATCGCCGCCACCCTCATCGCGGCAACCATGGCCGCCCTCACCGCGGCCGCCCAGGACTACGCCCCCGACGCCTACGCCACCCCCCAGGGCTACCCCGCCCAGCCGGGCTACGCCGCCCCCGCAGCCGCCCCAGCCCCCCAGCCCCAGGCCGCCTACAAGATCGCCGTGGCCATCGACAAATTCACCAACGAAGCCAACGCCCGCGACGACCTCTTCCAGTCCCTCCGCTCCCGCATCACCGACAACATCGTCAACACCCGCAAGTTCGAAGTCGTCGAGCGCCAGCGCATGGCCAGCGTCCTCTCCGAGCGCAAGCTCGCCGACGCCGGCATGACCGATGCCTCCACCGCCCCCGAGGCCGGCAAGCTCAAGGCCGCCGGATTCGTCATCTACGGCTCCGTCCTCAGCCTCGGCCTCGACCAGAGCCACAGCAGCGTCCAGGGCTTCTCCGCCTCCAAGGACACCGCCAAGGTCGAGCTCCAGCTGCGCATCGCCAACGCCGAGACCGGCAAGCTCCTCGCTTCCAAGACCATCATCTCCGAGCAGTCCCAGAACCGCATGGCCGGCGACGGCATGCGCACCACAGGCAACTTCGCCGAACAGGCCCTGCAGGACGCCATCCGCGACGCCGCCAAGAAGGTCACCGACGCCCTCATGGACCTCTCCTACCCCGCCAAGATCCTCAAGGTCAACCCCGCCGACCTCCTCGTCAACCTGACTCAGGAACAGACCGAGTACGGCGCCGTCTACGAAGTCTTCACCCCCGGCGAGGAAATCTTCGACCCCGACACCGGCGAATCGCTCGGCTCCTCCGAAAGCTACGTCGGCAAGATCGCCATCACCCGCACCGCCCCGCGCTTCTCCACGGCCGTCCCCGTCGGCCTCCCCCCCAGCGTCTTCCAGCCCGGCATGATCATCCGCCGCCAGGACGAAGCCGCCGCCCAGCGCGAACGCCAGCAGGAAAAGCAGCGCGCCGTCCAGTCCTTCGAGTCGCGCTTCTGACGCTACCCGTTAAAAAACCAACCCCCAAAAGGAGACAAAAATGGAAAACAACGAAACCACCGGATTCGCCGGACAAGCGGCGGAAAAAGCCACCCAATTCGCCGGACAGGCCAAGGAGTTGCTGTCCAAGGTCGACACGGAAAAAGCCATGGGCGCGACCAGCAAGTTCATGGCCGGCGTCTTCAAGTTCGGCAAGATCGTGTCCGCCCTGTTCATGATGCTATGCATCGCGACCATGGGCCTGTCCGTCCTCTACGCCCTGTTCAAGGGTTCCGAATCGCTGAAAGTCCCCCAATTCAAGGACGTCGTGGCGGCGATGGAGTCCGATGGAGACGGCCAGAACTCCGACGCGGCCAAACTGGCCCGCAAGCAGGAGTACCGGAAAGTCCGCGACAAATACAGCAAGCAGATCGACGCCCTCGTGGACCTGTACCGCGTGGACGCCAAGGGAGCCACGGACCTGCTCGTGCAGGGGCTGTGCGACGAAGTGCCCGAAAAGTACCGCGACGCCTACGTCAAGGGTGCGCTTGCCTTCGGCAAGGACGCCAAGAAGTACTACGCCAAGAAGGACGACGGGACGCAGATCGACGGAGACGACGCCGACTTGTACAGGTTCCTGTTCAATGCCGCCGTGGAACAAGCGGAAGAAAGCGATGCGGAAGCCCGCATGAACCGCCAGGCCGCCTGGACCGTCTGCGGCGGCGCCTTCCTCGGCCTGATCCTCTTCCTCTTCCTCCCCCTCCTCATCCAGATCGAGGAAAACACCCGCAAGTAACTCCCCTCCCCCATCGAAGCGCGGGGGCTTCCAGCCCCCCGACCCGCATCCCCCATGTCCCTCCCCGGCCATGGGGGATGCCTCTTCCTGCGCGCCTCAAGCAATAGCCCATCCGTCCCCCGTGTTGGCGAGCCGCCCGGAAAGCGCCCAGGCTCTCCCGGAGGGCTTTCCCCACCGCCATGGCCCCCCCACAAAGTCCACATTGTTTCTTCACCCCGCCACACCGTCCCCCCTGGATCTTCGGATGTTCTGATTTCCCCGGGAGGGCCCGGCTCCGTCCGGGCCGATTCCGTGGAATTCGCCAAGCCCCATCCAGAACCAACCTTTTCACGCGTCCACGCCGGAGCGCCCCGGGCACACCCCCGGGGGGCGATTTGCAAGCGAAATCGGACACAGGGGAGTCATGCGGCGGCGAGGTAGGTTTCATGGGCGGTGCGGCCTTGGAGAAGGCGACGGTGGATGGAGTTGATGGCGTCTTCCAGCTCCGCGATGCGTAGCCGGGAGACCT
>JAFXQI010000081.1 GCA_017527155.1 Kiritimatiellia bacterium | reverse complement strand
GACATTCGGCGGGGAGTTGGCCAGAGTGCAGGGTGATGGCGGTTTCCATGGCAGTCCTTTGTTTTGATTCCACAAAGGAAGGCTACCACGGAGCCGCCATCCTTTCACCCGTTGAGTGAAGGGGGCGAGAAGGTTTTTCCCGCGCGTGCATGCGCACCGGCGCGCACATGAGTGGCTTGAACTGCTGTTTTTAGGTTGAAAAGAAGCTCATGGGTGGGGATGGTCTGAAAGAGAGTGGAGGGAGCGTCCACAAAGAGTACATTGGAAAGCCTTGGGGGAGTGTAAGTATACCGAAACCAGAAATTATAGTATGATATTACTATTGACACGGTGGCGCGCTTTGTCCCATGATGGAGGACAGAGAAAAAGGAACGGATTGAATGAGGGTTTTCATCAAGACAAAAGTAGTCCAGCCGCTCATGGACGTTGCGCAGAAGTATTCCGTGAATCCGGGGGTTGCGACCGTGGCGGCGGCATACGCGGCGTTGCTGGCTACGCGGCAGGGGAAGGGGTTCCCGTTGCCGGAACTGGAGGCGGTGCTGGAGCGGGAGAAAAGGCTGCCCGGGAATGTCAGGCGTTTTCTCGAGGGGCAGCTCGCCGACCATTGGGAGGAGTACCGGCGGACGGCGGGGGCGTTCGAGGAGGAGGCGCTGGTGGACTTCTTCGGCGATGAGGCTTTGCAGGTGCTGCAGGCGGGCCGTTGCGAGTTCACGACGCATGCGGCGGTCGATCCGTTGTGCATCGGTTTGCTGGAGCTCGCGAAAGGCAATACGTTTGCAGACCTGAATTGCGGAAGCGGCAAGTTCGTCCGCAAAGCCTGGTTCGCGCTCTGGGATGCCTCGGGGAGCGATGAAGGGTTGTCCGTCGCCGGCTGTTCGCGGGACGGCGAGCTGGCGTCCCTGGCCTTCATCCTGTGCGACGTGACGGGGGTACGGGCCCGTATTCTGGAGACAAGCCCGTTCGAGTCCTTCGCGGAGCGCTTCGACCGGATTCTTCTGGTTCCCCCGTTCGGGATGGAGATGCGGGCGCTCAACATTTCCCGGGCGCAGGCGGTGCTGGAGGAGCGGTTCGGGAATTTTCCGCCGCTGAAGCGCATGTCCGCGGACTGGGTTTTTGCCGCCCGCGCGGCCAGCCTGCTGTCCCCCGGGGGACGGGCGGTGGTGGCGGTTCCGTTGAACGCGCTGAACGGGACCCAGAGCCGCGTCTACCGCGAGTTCCTGGTGCGCAACCGGCTGATCGAGTCGGTGATTTCGCTTCCGCGCGGTTTCCTGCAGGGGACGCAGATTCCTTTTGCGCTGGTGGTGATGCGCGAGGGGGTGCGGGAAATCAAGTTCGTCGACGGCAACCACTACGCTGCGCAGCGCCCCGGCGGGCCCCCGGCGCTGGATGCGCAGACGCTGCTGAAGGACTACCGCGACCTGCACGACTACGAGGCGGTGACCACCAAGTCCATCGAAGAGGTGTACACGCAGGATTGCAACCTGATGCCGGACTTCCATCTGGAAGGCGGCCTTTCCTACAACAACGCCCGCCCGCTCGGGGATCTCGTGAAGGACATCCGCCGGGGGGCCAAGCTGGCGCCGGAGGCGTGGGTGCCCGCCGCCGGGGACGGGGAGGCTCCGGCCCGGAAGGTGTCGCTCAAGCACTTCGGCGACGGGATGCTCGACGACGAACTGCCGGGCCTTGCCGCCGTTCCCGCGGGCGCGGAGGAGGCGGTGGCGGAAAACGGGGATCTGCTTGTTTCCCGCATGGGGACGCCCTTCAAGATGGCGGTCGTGGGGCCGCACGGGGGCAAGCTGGTGGCCGACGAGAACGTCTGGATCGTGCGGACGGGGGGCGACCGGCAGCTGGCCTACTACCTGCGGGCCTACCTGGAGAGCGCGGCGGGGGCCAAGTGGCTCGCGCGGATGGCGACCGGGGGCGGCCTGCAAACGGTTTCCGCCAAGAACCTCGCGAAGATTCCCGTGCCGGACGCGGAGCCGGAAAAGGTCGCGGCCATCGCCGGGGCCCTGGAGGAGGCGACGCGGGAGGCGTGCGAGGCCCGCCGGCGGCTTGCGGCCTCGCTCGCCGCGATGAAGCGGGTGTTCGACACCTTGGACAAAGACGGAGGACAGTGAAATGGCCATCAAGAAATCCCAACTGTATTCGAAGCTGTGGCAGGCGTGCGACGAGCTGCGCGGCGGCATGGACGCGAGCCAGTACAAGGACTACGTCCTGGTGCTGCTGTTCATCAAGTACATCAGCGACCGGGCGAAGAGCGGCGACGGCGGCCTGCTGATCGACCTGCCGGAGGGCTGCACCTTCGGCGACCTGGTGGCGTTCAAGGGCAGCGCGGACATCGGCGAGAGGATGAACAAGGTCCTCGAACGCATCGGCGGGGCGAACAAGCAGCTGGCGGACACGATCACATCCGCGGACTTCGCCGACGAGCAGAAGCTGGGGAAGGGCAAGGACCTGGTCGAGACGGTTTCCAACCTGATCGGCATCTTCCAGGACAAGGACCTGGACCTCTCGAGCAACCGGGCGGCGGACGACGACCTCATCGGCGACGCCTACGAATACCTGATGAAAAACTTCGCCACCCAGTCCGGCAAGTCCAAGGGCCAGTTCTACACGCCGGGCGAAGTCAGCCGCCTGATGGCCCAGATCGTGGACATCGCGGCGGACACGCGCCCGATGATTTCCATCTACGACATGGCCTGCGGGTCCGGTTCGCTGCTGATCCGCGCGGCGGTCGAATCGGGGCGCCCGTTCGACAGGGTCGCCATCGAAGGGCAGGAGAAAGACCTCGCGACCATCGGCATGGCCAAGATGTCGATGGTCATCCACGGCATCGACGACGCGGAGCTCAAGCACGGCAACACGCTGACCGACCCGCAGCACCGGGTGGACGACACCCGCCTGCGGACGTTCGACTACTGCTTCGCCAATCCGCCCTTCTCGCTGAAGGGGTGGATGAAGGGCGCGCAGGAAAACGACCCCTTCGGGCGCTGGGGCCACGGCGGCGGCGTCGCGCCCGTGCCGCCGCCGAAGTGCGGCGACTACGCCTTCCTCCTGCACATGGTGGCCTCCCTCAAGTCGAGGGGCCGGGCGGCGATTATCCTGCCGCACGGCGTCCTTTTCCGGGGCCATGCCGAAGCCGCCATCCGCAAGTTCCTCGTGGAAAAGCGCATCGTTTCGGGCATCATCGGCCTGCCGCCCAACCTCTTTTTCGGGACGGGCATCCCCGCCTGCATTATCGTCCTGGACAAGGGGGCCGCGCCGGCCTCCAAGGGGATTTTCATGATCGACGCCAAGGAGGGGTACGCGAAGGACGGGGCGAAGAACCGCCTGCGCGAGTGCGACATCCGGCGCATCGTCGATGCCTGGAAGGCGCATGCCGGCATCCCGCACTACGCGCGGATGGTGGAGTACGGCGAAATCGAGGGGAACGACTACAGCCTGAACCTCCCGCGCTACATCGTCCCGGCGGACAGGGAAGTGCGCCAGGACCTCGCCGGGCACATCCGGGGCGGCATTCCCGAGGCGGACGCCGCGGCCTGCCCGGCGGTGCTCTTCGAGCCCCTGCGCGAGGGATACGTCCGGCTGGCCGGGTCCGCGGATGAAGTCGCGGCGAACCTCGACGCCGACCCCGTGACGGGGGCGGCGGCGGAGAAGTACCGGCAGGCGTGCACGGGCTGGCTCGGCTGGTTCAAGAAGCACGCCCTCGCCATCGGGCAGGGCAACCGGCCGAAGGAACTCATCGCGGAGTGGTCGGGGCGCCTCCTGCAAACGGCGAAGGAATGCGGGACGCTCGTGGACGCCTACGACGTTTACGAAATCCTGATGGAGTACTGGGCCGAAACGATGCAGGACGACTGTTATCTCGTCTCCCGCGACGGCTGGAAGGCCGAACTGCAGCCGCCGGCCCGGAAGCGGGCGGACTGGAAAAATTACGTGTGCGACCTGCTCCCGGTCGAAATCGTCGCCCGCGACGCCTTCGCCGCCGAGCTGGCCGAACTCGGCGACCTCGGGGCGAAGCTGGAAGAAACGGCGGCCCGGATGGACGAAATCGACGCCCGGCTCGCTGAGGAGGAGCCGGACGAGGAGTTCGACGAAGAAGCCGCCGCGGCCGAGCGCAAGGAACTCGACAAGAAGGCCAAGTCCCTCCGGAAATCCATCAAGGAGGCCAACGGGGAGCTGGCGGACAAACTCACGGCCTTCTATGCCGCCATGACCCCCGAAGACGTCAGGACGTTCGTGGTCGAGCGCAAGTGGATGCCGACCCTCGAAGAACGCTTTTCCGCGGAACTGGCGCGGGTGAAGGCCTCCATCGTCGCCGACGTCCAGGCGCTGGCGTTCCGCTACGCGGCGACCTTGCCCGAGGCCGCGCGGGAGGTGGCGGCCTTGGAGAAAAAGGTCGCGGAGCACCTCGCGGCCATGGGCATCGAACTGTAGGAGCCCGGCGTGAGAACGACGAAATTCAAAGCCAGCGAGATCGGCCCTATCCCAGTGGAGTGGGAGGTGAAGCGGCTGGGGGAGATTGCATCACTTATCACAAAAGGCACAACTCCTACTTCGGTCGGTTGTGCATTTACAGATTATGGGATAAACTTTATCAAGGCAGAATCTATAACAGAAAGTGGAGCTTTTCTTGTAAGTCTGTTTGCGCATATTGACGAACAAACAAATGCATTCTTAAGCCGGTCTGTATTGAAAGAAGGTGATTACCTGTTCTCAATTGCAGGTGTGTTGGGAAGAGTGGCACTAGTTCCTGAAACCCTACTCCCGGCAAATACAAATCAAGCCCTTGCAATTATTCGACTTGATGAACAAGTTAAGATTTGCAGAATTTTCTTGTTCTTTGCATTGAAATCAGAATATATACAAGTTCAGATTCAAGAAGAAAATGTGGCAGCTGCGCAAGCCAACTTGAGCTTGCAGGAGATTGGCAAATTATGTGTGGCTCTTCCTCCTCTCGCTGAACAATACGACATCGCGGAGGCACTCTCCGATGCAGACGCATGGATCGAGTCGCTGGACAATCTGATTGAGAAGAAGAAACTCGTCAAACAAGGCGCCATGCAGGCCCTGCTTTCCGGCAAAACCCGACTGCCTGGGTTTTCTGGGGAGTGGACTCGCGAGGCCATCGGGGATGAATTCGATTTTTTGCGGACCAACACGCTGGCTCGCGCTTGTTTGGGCGACAATGGCAGCATTGCCGACGTGCATTACGGGGATGTGTTGGTGCGCTATGGCAACATTCTGGATTTCTCAACCGAAACGCCGCCGTTCATTGAAGGCAGGTTCGAAAGCCGTTCCATCGGGGATTTCCTCCGCGACGGCGATTTGGTGATGGCCGACACGGCGGAAGATGAAATGGTCGGGAAAGCCGTTGAAATCCAGAACTTGGGCAATCGCCGCGCCGTTGCGGGATTGCATACGGTGGCTTGCCGTCCCAAACACCCGTTTGCCCCCCGCTGGCTGGGACATTTCGTCAATTCTCCCGCGTTCCACAACCAGCTATTGCCGCTGATATCCGGTACAAAAGTCTCATTGATTTCAAAAGAAAACCTGAAAACGGTCTTTGTCCTACGTCCCCCGCTTGCCGAACAAGCGGCAATCGCCGAAGTCCTGTCTGACATGGACGCGGAACTCGCCGCCCTGTCCCGCGAGAAGGCGAAGGCGGAACAAATCAAGCAGGGGATGATGCAGGAGTTGCTGACGGGAAAAACAAGGCTTGTTAAGAAAGGAGAATAACAATGGCATCTTGGGGTGAACTTCTTGAAGAATTGTTTGAGCATAAAGATAGTGAAGGGAAAATGGTGCATGGCCTATCCCTGTCTGAGTTGCGCATAAAGTATCTCTCCAATCTGCATGGCTGTACAGGGCGAAACATTATCGCATATTATTCTGGGTGGTTAAGGCATCCCCATCGACCCAATTTGGACATCAATGACAGCGACATGACGGGGTTCATGCAGTGTTTGAAGGGTGTAGACTGTCAAAATGGTTTGGACCTGATTCTTCACACGCCGGGCGGTTCTCCTACAGCGGCAGAGGGGATAGTCAATTATTTGCATGAAAAGTTTGGACGAGACATTCGTGTCGTGGTGCCACAAATGGCCATGTCTGCCGGGACGATGCTTGCTTGCTCCGCAAAATCAATTTTGATGGGAAAACAGTCGTGTTTGGGGCCGATTGACCCACAATACGGGGGAGTGCCAGCCTATAATATCAAGGCCGAATATGAGGATGCCAAAGCCAATCTGGATAACAATCCCAAGTCCAAAACATATTGGGAAATGCAATTGTCCCGTTATCCCAGCGCATTTTACTATACGGTATGTGATGGAATCCAGCTGTCCGAGAATCTTGCAGGCGAGTGGCTGGTCAAATACATGTTCGGAGATTTGTCTCGAAAGGAAGCGGTAGGGAAAGCAGAAAAGATTCTTGAGCGATTAAACAAGAACAATGGATCCCACTTGAGGCATTTTGGAATTGAGAAATGCAAGGAACTCGGTTTTTCCATTGAGGAGCTTGAGGCCGATAACAAATTGCAGGATGCAGTTCTCAGTGTCCACCATGCATTCACGATTACCTTCGACAAAGAACGTCATTCAAAAATCATAATGAATCACCTTGGCGAAGGATATTTTGTTTCATAGTTAACTTGTTGTGAACGGAAGAATTATGTGGAGTGTTATTCTGAATAAAACCACCAGTATATTTTCGGTATTTGAGGCGCATCAAGGGGGGTGCATGGTTTTATTGACCATTGCGCTGTTCATATGTGCCGCGGCTTCGTGCATCATTGCCATGAAAAGTGTGCATCTCATGAAGCGGCTTGATGCGAAGCGCTCGAGCCCGTATGTCATCATGGAGGCAACGCAGAACATTCCATTCTACGGGGTGCGCTTGGTGAATTTGGGGCTGACCGCGGCACGGAATGTCAAGGTTGTGATGAACCCAAAGATTGAAATGCTGTTTGGCAGTGAGCGAAAGCCCATACGGTTTCTGGAAGAATCCATTGCCGTTTTGGTCCCCAAGGGCATGTGCGCAACCGACTTTTGCACATGGGGTGATTTGGAAAAGAGCAATCCATCCCTTGTTTATCGTTGCACTGTCAGTTATGAATCCGAATGGGGTGAAAAAATGAGCAACGAATGCGTTCTTGATTATTCTTTGTATGACGGGCTGGCCTATCCCGAAAAGAAGACCATGAACGATTTGGTCAAACAGCTCGAAAATTTATCAAGGGAATTCAATCTTTTTGCAACAGGGTTCCATACCCCCCATGTCCTGACCGAGGACTACGACAAGTGCAATGAAAAGGTGGAAAGACAGCGTGAAGAGCGCAGGGCGGCACTGGCAGCAAGAAAGTCTTCCACCGCGACGCAATGCGGGGGGGGAAGAAGAACAATGTGGCCGCGATGAAGAAGGGACTCAACAGGGGTAGAACATTTCGCCGCACGCGTTGAAGCGCATGAGCAGAAGGCTCAGGAAAAGACATGAACAAAGCATGCCAGAAGATTCGGACTGATTGCGTGCGCCTCGCGGAAGGAGACTGAGATGAAGGCGTTGGGATTTGAAATTACGTTTGCAGAGGTGGAAAAGTTTTTCAGGAGCTGGATTTTCCAGCTTGTCTGCCTTGTTGGAATCATTCTCTTCGGTTGCATGGCCTTTGGACCGGAAAGCATTGTCCAGCGGTTGCAATTGGATGGATTCCGCAAATGGCTGGGCCCTTGGCTGGGGATCTTGCTCGTTTTCTTTTCGGTCTGTCTGATGGTTGTGTTCGTGCGAATGCAATGGCTGAAATTCCGCGTGTCGCGATTATACAAGGGGAAGGATGCTGACGCCCGCATCCAACGCCTCAGCCCCGCAGCACGGATTTGTCTGTGCGAGTTGTTTCTGAGCCCGGAGCATGGCAGGCAATTCAACTACTATGACACGACGTTCATGGAATTGCGCGATGTCAGCGCCGTCCGTTATCCTTCTGCTGGCTTTGTTGCGGAGTTTCCTTGCTACTTGCAACCATGGGTTATCGATTGGATGGAGAAGCATCCTGAAATACTTGAGGAGTATCAACAAGAGTTCCAGAGATGAACAGATGTAGCTTGCAAAGAAAATGAGATTTTGATGGCGCTATTGGAGAACAATATGCATCTTTACGAAGTACTGACAATAAGGCTAATTATGAGAAATTGGGAAGAATGACGTTAGGACTACGGAGCAAAGTATATCATGCTTGTTCATAATGCAATAAACGTGGATTGCCAATGAAATACGCTGTGGAGGTATTTCATGATGTCACTGGGTGTGTGCGTTTGACGAAAGGAGAAAACAATGGAAACGAATAAGGCAACAAACAATGAGAAATCTAAAACAGCAAACATATCCTCGCGGGAAGGTTTCCCGAAATGGGTGCATGTGATGTTGGGGGGTATAGTCGTATTTTTCATTACGGGAATATCCAACGCTTTATTTGGCAGCTTTTTCGCAACTTGTGCGGTGGTTCTCAAAAACACCTCATCGGGGTTTTTGTACAGATTTGTCAATTTTTATTTCTCCCGCGCAGCATCGACTGAACTGATGGAGGGGGAGTTTACCCTAGTAATGATGATGTATTGGGGGCTGATTTGGACAACCTGGATATTGGGATCCAATTTGTTTCGATCCGCTAAAAAACTTACCAACGAGATGGAATGTGCATCCACCCCAAAGAAGACTCAGGAAGACGAGAACAATAGCTCTAACCAGAAGATTTCTCAGACACAGCCAGTTGAATTGGAGGATCAGGTGAAGCGCTACATCCGCAATATTAAATGGAAAGGGTGGTTTATGCGGTTAATAACGATAGTATGCCTTTTCGGAATGTCTTTGGATTTTTTTTCATATGGACTGGTGAAAGTGGAGCGACAGGACATCATTCGCATTCGTCCATTTATCACCGATAATGAATTTCATCAATTGAATCGACAATGGGTGATGATGAAATCTGGATACGATTATTTGAACATCAGGCGACAAATCAAAGAATATGAGAAACGAGGGGAGGATAACGATACAGATGGAGAGGGCGGGGCGCCGAAGCGAACCCCACATCGGCAGGATTTACGCTGAAGAATATGATCCACCGACTGGGAGTATTGTCCATTGGCTCTCCGTGGGAACTCCTTAGACAATGTGGGGACGATGTGCCAATGGGACTGAAGCTTGCAACAAATTCAAGATAGGCGAGACTATGAGATGGGAAGATTGAATTGGTCGATATTTGATGGGGCGGAGTTCGAGTCGCTCATCCACGTATTGCTGTTTTTCACGGAGCCGGGCATCACGTTGTTCGGGCGCTCTGGCAAGGACAGTGGTCAAGATGCCATCAGCGGCGACGGGACGCATGTATACTAGGCGAAGAATGGGCGGACACTGAGCGAGGATGACGGGAAAACGCATGGAGAGAACGATGCGAGCGGACCGGCTGGCTTTTCCGGGCGGTGCGGCTAAGCCGCACCCTGCAAGGGGAGGACGGGCATGGCGAAGGGGCGGGACGCAGAACCTGAAGGGGGAGGCGAGAGATGGGAGAGATGATGCTGGAGTTGTTGGGACGCAAGACAAGACTTGTTGAAAAGGCTTATTGAAGGAGAGTGAGATGGAAGAAAAGAAGAACAATCTTGAATCCGAGAATCCATGTTTTTGGGAAAGAATTTCGAAAACATGGAAAATCATCCTGGGCATCATGGGAGCCATTTTGGTCATTGTCAATTTCATCAAAATGGTTCTGGAGATACCTATCCTTCCAGTGTGGACAGTAGTCTGGAACAACTCGAGCAACTTTCTGCATAAACTTCAAGACCTGAAATATGCCTTTTCGGCACAGTACAACTCCACGGACTTGTTTGTAATTCCAGCGCTTACCATAATTTGGGGCTTCTTGGGGGTTTGTTGTGGAGTATTGGCTGTCCAATATAAAAGGGCGCATTCCGATAAGGTTAAAACAGATGGGCAGCACCTCCAAAAACCGAGATGGCAAAAACGGGTGCTTTCCCAGAAGAGAACAAGAAAAATTATTGCTGTATTTCTTGTGTTCTTTGTCCTGTATATGATTGGAATTACATCTTTGATGATGGATTGTTATTTCCGTTTATGCCAGTTTCAACGAGCCTGCACCATCATTCGCCCCTTCATTTCTGATCATGAATTCCACACGCTGAACCGGGCATGGGTAACAATGACCTCCGAGGCCGATTATTTGAAACTCAAAAACCAGATCAATTTGTACCAGAAGCGGATTGAGCTGTATTCGAACATCAAGGATACGAAGCCTATCCGCGATGGGTACGTCATCGTTGGAGGGGAGCAATGAAGGAGGTGTTTCCTGTGTTTGCCCAACGCATAAGGCTTGATGGAACTCAAGGTTAAGTTAGCGGATTAACGGAGGCAGGAGTTTGGACGTGAAAATGGCGTCGGGAGAGACTAGCGCCTTATGCGTTGCAACACGCGGAAAAACGCAGAAGGGGGGAATGGAGGGAGGCGTGGGTGAGGTGAGGCAGGAGGTGGAGCACCACATGGGGAAGAGATGGCGTGGGACGGGGCGGGAAACGGTCGGACGGGGCGGGGTGGGGGCGACTGAAGTCGGCCGGGCCGATGAGAGTGGGGGGGGGATGGAGGAGAGGTATCGCCGGAAGTCGCTGAGGAATGAGCGGATCAATTACCGCGCGGGGTGGTGGGCGGTGACGGTGCAGGTGGCGAAGAACAAGTCGTTGCTGGGGACGGTGGTGGGGAAGCGGGTCGTCCTGAACGGGCTTGGACGGGCCGTGGAGGCGTATTGGCTGGGGCTGCCGGGGAAGTATCCCGAACTGGAGCTTTTCGACCATGTGGTGATGCCCAACCACTTCCATGCCCTGTTGCGCATCCACTGGCGCAAGGACAACCGGGAACACCATCTGGGGTTCTTGATGGGGCGGTTCAAGGGAGGGACGTCGTTCATCTACGGGAAGATGCGGCGGGCGGGGGAGGTGGAGGACATCGGCGAACGGCTGTGGCAACGCGACTACTGGGACGATCTGGTCACGAGTGACGGGGAGTTCGCGGGATGGCCACGCTACATCCGCGGGAATCCGGAAAAGTGGTCGGAGGACCGCTTCGGGCCTTGTACGGCGTACTCGTTCGGGAACGAGGAGCTGCTGGGGGCGCGGCGCATCGCGTTCGTCGCGAGCCAGGGGGGCAGGGCGGACGGATTGAGGGCGAGGAGGGTTTGGAGAGGGCGGGAGAGGGGGGCGACTGAAGTCGGCCACTGCGATGAGGGGAAAGGGACAGGGGCATCGGAGGGAGCGGCTTCAGGCGCTCCGGGGGACGGGGCCGTTTTGATCTCGACGTTCGTTTCGCCGCAGGAACGGGAGGCGCTCCGGAGGGCGCTCGCAAAGGGGAAGCGGGTCATCCAGGTCTGTCCGCAGGGAATACCGCCGGAAAGCGGGCTTGCGCCGGACTTGCTCGCGGCGTGCCGGGAAGGACGCGCGCTGCTGGTTTCGCCGCAGCCGCCGCTCTCGCGCCTGAACAAGAAATCCGCCGCGTGGTGCAACGAGTATGTCCTGCGGCATGCCGACGAAATCTGGGTCGGCGACATTTCGCCCAACGGCATGCTTTCGGCCATGCTGCGCGGGCTTTCGCTCCACCATCCATGAAAGGAATCCACCATGGCAACGAACCGCGATGATATTTCTTCCAAGACGCCCCCCGCGCAAGGGGAGGCGGCGGGGACTCCCCACGCGAACGTGGTTTCTTCCGAACGCGCTGTGCAGGACCGGGTGGTCGGGCTGATGCGGGAAAGGCTCGGGTACGGGTATTGGGGGAACCTGAAGGGGCAGGACAACGGGAACATCAACGCGGCGGTGCTGGAGGGGTTCCTCGCGAAACGGCAGAATCTGACGCCCGCGCAGGCCGGCGGGGTCGTCGCCCGGCTGCGGCAGGCGGCCGCCTGCCCGTCGAAGGCGGCACTCTACAAGGCGAACAAGGAGGTGTACCGGATGCTGCGGTACCCCGTGCCGGTCCCGACCGAGCCGGGGAAGCCGCAGAAGCAGGCGTGGCTCGTGGACTGGAAGAAGCCCTCGAACAACGTTTTTTCGATCGCCGAGGAGGTGCGGGTCCCGGCCCAGGGCGGGGACAGCCCCTACCGGCAGCCGGACGTGTGCGTGTACGTGAACGGCATCCTGTTCGCGGTCATCGAGCTGAAAAAGGCGACGGTGTCCGTGGCCGACGGCATCCGGCAGAACTGGCGGAACCAGCAGGATGGGGAGATTCCCGGGTTTTTCTCGACGACGCAGCTGCTGGTGGCCGGGAGCGAGTCGGAGGGCGTCCGGTACGGGACGACGCTGACGGTGCCGAAGTACTGGGTGGCGTGGAAGGAGCCCTGCGGGACGCCCTGCGAGCCCGGGTTCTTCACGCCGGAGGACGTGAAGAACGAACTGGAGCGGTCGCTGCTCCAGATGTTCGAGCCCGGGCGGTTCCTGGGGCTGGTGCACGATTCCATCGTGTTCGACGGCGGCGTCAAGAAGATCATGCGGCCCAACCAGGTGTTCGCGCTGGATGCGGCGAAGCCGCGCGTGTCCCGGAAGGAAAGCGGCATCATCTGGCACACGCAGGGATCGGGGAAGTCGCTGATGATGGTGTGGCTGGCGCAGTGGATCCGCGAGAACCGGAAGGACGCGCGGGTGGTCATCATCACCGACCGCGACGAGCTGGACCGGCAGATCGCGAACGCGTTCCGCGATGCCGGGGAGAAGCCCCGGCGGGTGACCAGCGGGGCGGACCTGATCCGGACGCTCGACGGAAGCCGGGACTGGCTGGTGACGACGATCGTCAACAAGTTCGGCCTCGTTCGGGGGAAGAAGGGGCAGGGGAAGAAACGGTCGGCCATCGACCGGAAGCTGGCGGGGAAGCCGACGGTGGCGCAGTACATGGAGCAGGTGGCGGAGCAGCTGCCGGCGGGGTTCAAGGCCAAAGGGGACCTGTTCGTGTTCGTGGACGAATGCCACCGGACGCAGGGGGGCGTGTTCAACCGGGCCATGAAGAAAATCATGGGGGACGGGGTGATGCTGGTCGGCTTCACGGGCACGCCGCTGCTGCGGGTGGACAAGGGGAAGCTCACGTCGGCGGCGAACTTCGGGCCGTACATCCACACGTACAAGTTCGACGAGGCGGTGGCGGACGGGGTGATCCTGGACCTGCGGTACGAGTCGCGGGACGTGGAGCAGACGCTGCGGGAGGACGCGACGTTCGACAGGCTCTTCGAGGAATCGACGCGTTCGCTCACGCCGCGCGCGAAGGAGGACCTCAAGGGGCGGTGGGCGAAGATGCAGAACCTGTTTTCCTCGAAGGAACGCATCGCGCGCATCGTGGCGGACATCTGCAAGGACATGACCCTCAGGCCGGTGCTCAAGAACGGGTGGGGGAACGCGATGCTCGTGTGCGAAAACGTGTACCAGGCGTTCCGGTACTACGAGCTGTTCGAGAACCAGACCCCGCTCGCGGGGCACTGCGCGGTCGTGACGAGCTACGAAGGGGAGCCGCCCGACCTTTCGCAGGGATATGCCGGGGAGGCGGCGACGGAGGCCGACTACAAGTACAGGATGGCCAAGAAGATGTTCGGGGGGCGGACGGCCAGGGAGTTCGAGGAGTGGGCCAAGGCCTGCTTCACCGAACAGCCCGCCGCCATGAAGCTGCTGATCGTGGTGGACAAGCTGATCACCGGGTTCGACGCGCCGCCGTGCACGTACATCTACATCGACAAGCAGATGGCCAACCACACCCTGTTCCAATCCGTCTGCCGCGTGAACCGGCTGAACGGCGAGCGCAAGGAGTACGGGTACATCGTGGACTACAAGCACCTGTTCGGGAACATCCAGGGTGCCATCGAGGACTACACGAACGGCGCCTTCTCCGGCTACGACAAGGATGACGTGGCGGGCCTCCTCAAATGCGACCTGCCCGAGCAGAAGAAATGCCTGGAGGAAGCGCTGGAGCAGTGCCGCGCCCTCGCCGAACCCGTCAAGGCCCCGAAAACCCTCGACGAGTTCTTCGACTGGTTCTGCTACAACCAGACGGCAACGCCCGCCGGGGAACACGCGGCGGAGCTGGAGCGGAACGCGCAGAAGCGCGAGGACTTCTACCAGGCCTGCTATGCCGCGGTCCGGGCGTTTTCCGCCATGGCGGTGGACATCGCCAAGGTCTATCCCCAAAAGGAGGCCGATGCCCTCCGCGAAGAGGTCAAGGACTTCGACCAGATCCGCGAGGCCATCATGAGGCGTTGCGGGGACTTCGCCGACCTCAGGCAGTTCGATGCTGAGATGCGGGCGCTCCTGGACGACTACGTCACGGCGGCGCATGCGACCAAGCTCGGCGGGCTCGACGATTTCTCCTTCCTGGACGTCATCCGGAAAGACGGGAACGGGAAGCCGACGGGCACCGACGAGGAGGAAACCCGGGCGGCCGGGGGCGAGCGCGGGGTCGCCGAGACCATGGTCGCCAACGTGCGGCGGTACATTTTCCGCAAGCGGGAAACCAACCCGGCGGAGTTCCGGAAGTTCTCCGAGCGCATCAACCGCCTGCTCGCCGACTACCTGCGGGAGAAATCCGCCTACAAGAAGTTCCTGGAAGGCATCCTGGAGCTCTGCCGGGAACTCCGGACGGAAAAGGAGAACCGCGACCCCCGCATCGACTCGGAGGCGAAAAAGAACCTGCTCGACAACCTGGGCGGCGACGTCGAATTGGCCCTGAAGGTGCACGAAGCCGCCGCCGCGTCCGTCAAGCCGGGCTTCAGGACGAACGCGGTGCGCCGGAAACGGGTTGAACACGCCATCGCGGAAGCGCTGGAAGGCACCGGTTTCGAGGTGGCGGCCATATACAAAATCGTCGAACACCAGCGGGAGTTCGACGGCGAGTCCCTGGCGGCCGGGACGAAGGGGGCGTAGATGGTCGTTTCAGGCATCGAAATCGCCGTCGAGCGCAAAGCCATCAAACACACCCACCTGTCGGTCTTCCCCCCGGACGCACGGGTCCACGTCAGCGCCCCGCTCGATTTGCCCGAGGCCGACCTGCGGAGCTTCCTCGTTTCCAAGGTGCCGTGGATCCGGCGGCAGGTGGCCGGGGTCCTCGCGCAACCCCGGCAAACGCATCGGGAATATGCAAGCGGCGAAAACGTCTATTTTCTCGGCCAGCGCTATCGGCTGGTGGTCCGGACCGGCGAGGAGCCCCCGTCGGTGCGGGTCGCGGGCCGGAAGGTCGTCCTCTCCGGCCGCGGCCTGGAGATGCGCGAGGCCCGGGAAGTGCGGATATTCGAGTGGTACCGCGCGGAACTGAAACGCACCCTCTCCCGCCTCGTCCCGAGGTGCGCCGAAGAGGCGGGGGAACGGGCCCCCATCGCCTTCGAAGTGCGGAAAATGCGGACGCGCTGGGGAGCGTGCAACGCCGGAAAACGCAGGATTTGCTTCAACCTGGCCCTCGCCCGCGTGCCGCTCCGCTGCATCGAGTACGTGGTGGCGCACGAAATCGTCCACCTCGCCGTCCCGAACCATTCCCTCCTTTTCGAGAGAACGCTGGACAAACGCATGCCCCGCTGGCGGGAGGCCCGCAAGGAACTCAACGAGTTCATCGCGTTGCCGATGGAAGGGGGGTGAACGGAGGGCGCGGAGGGGGGGGCGGACGGGGGAAACCCGCCGCACGCGGCGGGGCGCAGGAACGGGGAGGGGGGTCAGTAGGAGGGGAGGCGCGCGGGGCGCTCGCCGTCGAAGTGGAGGCGGGCGTCGGTGAGGCGGAAGCGGGCGGCGATGTGGAAGCAGCGGGAGCGGTAGGCGGTCCAGAGGGGGAGTTCTTCGGGGGTAAGAGCGAGGAGGAAGTTGCGGAAGGGTTTGCGCCAGCTCAGGCGCAGGTTCAGGCGGTCGCGGGCTTCTTCGGTGGGGAGCGTCGCCACGAAGTCGGTCATGTATTTGTAGCCTTCTTCGCCGCTGATGGGCGGGATCCAGACGATGTCGTGGTCTTCGGGCGGCGGCAGGGTCGGGTCATCGGGACGCCGCGGGCCGAGGAGGTCGGTGGTGACGCCGACGGTGCCGGCGGTGAGGTCGACGTAGGGGCGGTAGTCGGGGTTCAGGCACGCGAGGAGGGCGTCGCCCAGGGCGTCGCGGAATTGTTGTTCGGATTCGATGAGGGGGGCGTTCATGGAAGGATTTTGACGGGTAGGTCTTTGTGGACGGCGTGGACCAGGCGCAGGGCGTCCCAGTTGGTCAGGCGGAAGCAGCCGTGGGATTCGGTCTTGGTGATGTCTTCGGGGGCGGGGGTGCCGTGGATGCCGTAGCCGGGAAGGTCGAGGCCGATCCAGGCGACGCCGACGGGGTTGTTGGGGCCGGGCGGGATGCGCAGGCGTTTGCCGATGGTGGCAGCGGCGGGGTCGTCGGCGTAGAGGGCCGGGTCGAAGGTGTATTCGGGGTTCTCCGCCCAGACGCGGACGTGCAGGGTGCGGTCGACGGGGCGTTTGGCTTTGTCGGCGGCGATGGAACAGGGGAATTGGGCGGCCAGGGTGCCGTCCTTTGCGTAGGCGCGGAGGGTGTGGTCGGCGAGGCGGATTTCGAGGCGGGAGAGGGGCGGGAGGCGGGTCTTTTGGGAGGTGGGGGAGGGGATGCCGGCGGGGACGGTGAGGATGGTGCCGGGAGGCGGGTTGGGCCAGAAGGGGGCGTCGGGGTTGAGGTGGCGGAGGGTGGCTTCGTAGAGGTGGTAGCGCTCGGAGAGGAGTTCGGAGAGGGTGGTGCAGCCGAGGCGGTCGCGTTTGGATTTTTCGCGCCAGCCGGACGCGGGCGCGGTCAGGGCGGCGTGGTCGGCGGGGGTGACGGTGTGGGTCGCAAAGAGGTTGTTGGTGGCGGTGAGGGCGGCGGGAAGGGTGGGGTCGGTCGGGTCGCCGGTCGGGGGCAGGTGGTGGGCGAGTTGCCACGCGGTCAGGGCGTGGCGGCTCTTGGCCCCCCAGTGGCCGTCGAGGCCGCCGGGGGAGTAGTTGGCTTGGTCGAGGTGGAGTTGGAGGGCGAAGGTCCGCTCGAACCCTGACGGGTTCGAGGGTTTGACGGTTTGATGGTTGGATGGTTTGGTGGTTGGCTTGGAGGGGGTGGAGGGGAGAGGGGTGGAGCGGGGCGGGGCGAGGACGCCGGGGGGCGGGGTGGGGTGGGGGGATGAAGCGGGAGGGAGAGCGGGTGGGGGAACAGGGGGAGTGACGCGGACGCAGGCGGAGAGGAGGAGCGGGAGGAGGAGGGAAAAGGCGAACAACCGAATTGCCGAACAGCCGAACAGCCGGTTGGTCCCGCTGGCGGGCGCGGGGAACTCCGTGTCTGGCTGCGGCGCGAATGGGCTTTCCTGGCGCTCGGCGGCGAGGGGACTCGCCGCCCTACCCGTGGGGGCTTGGGAGGGCGGCGCGGCTGGAAGCCGCACCTCCCAGGAGGGGGATGGAGGGGTATGGGTCACGGGAGGGTGAGTTCGATGGAGGTGGATTGGGTGTTGGGGAGGCTGGCGGGTTTTTCGACGTGGACGGTGACGGATTGGACGCCGGGGAGGGCGAGGATGCGGGTGGCGATGGTGGTGGCCAGGGTTTCGATGAGGCGGGGGTTGGTTCGGGCGGCGGCGGTGGCGATGTCGTGGAGGCGGCGGAGGTCGAGGGCGTCGGCGATGTCGTCGGTGGCGGCGGCGCGGGCGATGTCGGTTTTGACGGAAAGGTCGACGAGGACGGGGCGCGGCGCGGTGCGCTCTTCGGGGAGGCAGCCGAGGATGGTCGCCAGCTGGAGGCGGTTGACGCGGAGCCGGGATTCGCTCATGCGTTTTTTCTCCAGCGGGGTTCTTCGGCGGCCCGCAGGCCGGGTTGCGCGGAGGGGGTGACGTGCACGGCGTCGGCCCAGGCGCGGCAGTCGCGCAGGAAGGCGTCGGAGACGGTGACGGTGAAGGAGCCGCCGGGCCGGAGGTAGACGTCGGCCCCGCCTTCCATGCGCAGGCGCAGGGTGACGAGGGTTCGGCCGGGATGGCGGCGGAGGACGTCGGCGAGGCCCGCCAGGCGTTCTTCGGTCCAGGTGGCGGCGCGGATGTCGAGGAGGACGGACTGGGTGAATTTGGCCGGGGCGGTCTCGATGGGGTAGACTTCGTCGATGGAGAGCATTTTGCCGGTGCCGGTGCGGTCGAGGCGGACGGAGCCGCAGAAGACGAGGACGGTCTCGGGCTGGAGAGTGGAGGACCATTCTTCGTAGGCTTTGGTGTAGGCGGCGGCGGGAATGGTGCCGTCGGGGGTCTCGATCTGGAAGAAGAGCATGGGCTTGGGTTTTTCGTCGGAGCCTTCCTTGGGCTTGGTGCGGACGAGGCGTTCCTGGGTGAGGAGGCCGCCGACGCGGACGCGGGTGCGTTCGTCGAGGGTCTGGAAGGAGGCGGCGGTGCACTGGGAGTAGATGGAGAGGGTTTCCTGATGGTCCTGGAGGGGGTGGCCGGAGATGTAGAAGCCGATGAGCTCCTTTTCGAAGGACAGCATGTCCTTGGTGGACCAGGGGGGGGCGTCGGGGAGGTCGGTGTCGGTCATGCCGAGGCCGGAGGCCTTGGCGTCGTCGGGGGCGAGCATGTCGAAGAGGGAGGTCTGCCCGGCGGCGCGGTCGCGCTTGACGCTGGCGGCGTAGGCGGTGGCGGGTTCGATGCCGGCGAAGAGGCGTCCGCGGCTCAGGCCCGTGAAGTCGAAGGCGCCGGCCTTGATGAGGGATTCGATGGCTTTTTTGTTGACGCCGGCGGAGGCGGTGCGTTCGCAGAAGTCGACGAAGCCCTTGAAGGGGCCGTTCTTTTCGCGCTCGGCGATGACGGCCTCGACGGCGGCGGCGCCGACGCCCTTGATGCCGGCGAGGCCGTAGCGGATGCCGCCGCCGACGGGGGTGAAGCGGAGGCCGGATTCGTTGACGTCGGGCGGCAGGACGGCGATCCCCATGCGCTGGCATTCGGCGACGAGGACGGGGAGTTTGTCGGTGTTGCCCATTTCGCTGGAGAGCATCGCGGCCATGAACTCGGGGGCATAATTCGCCTTGAGGTAGGCGGTCTGGTAGGTGACGATGCCGTAGGCGGCGGAGTGGGATTTGTTGAAGCCGTACTGGGCGAATTCGGTGATGGTGTCGAAGATTTCGCCGGCCTTCTTCGCGTCGCAGGTGCCCTTGCCGACGCAGCCGTCGACGAAGCCCTGCCGCTGCTTGGCCATCTCGACGGGGTTTTTCTTGCCCATGGCGCGGCGGAGGATGTCGCCCTGGCCCATGCTGAAGCCGGCGAGGGCACCGGCGGCCTGCTGGACCTGTTCCTGGTAGACCATGATGCCGTAGGTTTCCTTGAGGATGGGCTCGAGGAGGGGGTGGTCGTAGGTGATGGGTTCCTTGCCGAGCTTGCGCGCGGTGAAGGACGGGATGTTGCGCATGGGGCCCGGCCGGTACAGGGCGATCATGGCGATGAGTTCCTCGATCTTGTCGATCTGCAGGTCGCGCAGGAGTTTTCTCATGCCCTCGGATTCGATCTGGAAGACGCCGACGGTTTCGCCGCGCGCGAGCAGCGCGTAGGTGGCGGGGTCGTCGAGGGGGAGGTTGTCGATGTCCAGGTCGATGCCGCGCGTCTTCTTGACGTTGTCGCAGGCCTCGCGCACGACGGTAAGGGTCTTGAGGCCCAGGAAGTCCATCTTGAGCATCCCGGCGCGCTCGATGGGGACGGCTTCCCACTGGGCGATGACTTCGCCGTCCTTGTCGCGGGTGAGGGGGATGAACTCGATGAGCGGCTTTTCGCCGATGACGACGCCGGCGGCGTGGATGCCGGTCTGGCGGGGCGAGTTTTCGAGGTCGGGGGCGAAGTGCATGATCTGCTTCGCGTACTCCTCGGTGGCGCAGGCGCGGGCGAACTCCTCGCTGTCGCGCTTGGCGCTGGCGAGGGTGGTGCCGGGGTCGTCGGGGATGAGCTTGGCGAGCTTGTCGCAGTCGGCGAGGGGAATTTCAAGGGCGCGGCCGATGTCGCGGACGAGGGTCTTGGCGCCGAGGGTGCCGTAGGTGATGATCTGGGCGACGCAGTCCTCGCCGTACTTGTGGCGCACGTACTCGATGACCTCGCCGCGGCGCGTCTGGCAGAAGTCCACGTCGAAGTCCGGCGGCGACACGCGTTCCGGGTTCAGGAAGCGCTCGAAGATCAGGTTGTAGCGCAGCGGGTCGATGCCCGTGATGCCGATGACGTACGCCACCAGGCTGCCCGCGCCCGAACCGCGGCCGGGGCCGACCGGCACGCCCATCTTCTTGGCCGCGTGGATGAAGTCCCAGACCACCAGGTAGTAGTTCAGGAAGCCCGTCTTCTCGATGACCCCCATCTCGTGCCAGAAGCGGTCCATCACCGTCTTCTCGCGCTCGTTCGCGGGATGCTCCGGGTCGGCCACCCCGTAGAGGCGGCGGATGCCCTCGTAGCCGAGCTGGATGAGGTACTCCTTGTGCGAGATGCCGCCGGGGCACTGGTACGTCGGGAAGTGCGGATTCTTCTGCCCCGCCAGCTTGAGCTTCACGTCGCAGCGCTCCGCGATGCGCACCGTGTTCTCCAGCGCCTCCGGGAGCTCGCCGAAGAGCTTCGCCATCTCCTCGCCCGTCTTGAGGTAGAACTCCGGGGCGCCGTACTTCATGCGGTCGGGGTTCGACCACTTGTCCTGCGTCTGGAGGCAGAGCAGCATCTCGTGCGATTCCGCCTGGTCCTGGCGGAGATAGTGGACGTCGTTCGTCGCCACGAGCGGCAAAGACAGCTCCTTCGAGAGCGCCACCAGCTTGCGGTTCAGCGGCGCCTGCTCCGGGAGCCCGTGGTCCTGCAGCTCCAGGAAGAAATTCCCCGGCCCCATGATATCCGAGTATTCGGCGGCAAGGGCTTTGGCTTCCGCGTCGCGCCCCTCCACGAACGCCTCCGCCACCTCCCCTTTCAGGCACGCCGAGAGCGCGATCAGCCCCTCGTGGTATTGCGCGAGCAGCGGACGGTCGATGCGCGGCTTGTAGTATTCCCCGTAAAGATGCGCTGTGCTCACCAGCCGCATCAGGTTGAACCACCCCGTCTCGTTCTCCGCGAGAAGCACCAGGTGGTTGTTCCGCACCTTCCCATTCACCCGGACCCGCGACGTGTGCCCGTCCGGCGTGATGTACACCTCGCAGCCCATGATGGGCTTCACTCCGTGCTTCTCCGCCCCCTGGTAGAAATGCACCGCCCCGTACAAATTCCCGTGGTCCGTCAGCGCGATCGCCTTCTGCCCCGCGTCCAGCACCCGCTCCATGAGCGGACTCTTGTGGTCCTTGCCGCGGTCGAGCGGACACAGCCCGTCGAGCAGGCTGTACTCGCTGTGCACGTGCAGATGGACGAAAGGGATGGTTCTGGACATGGCCGTTGTCTTTCGGAAAGGGCTTTCTCTCTGTTCCCCCGCACCTTACCCCACGCCCCCCGCCATTCCAAGCCGGAAACACCCCCCCCCCGTCGGGCTGACACCCCGCCGTCAGGACACCCGGTGCAACCCCTCCGGGGTGATGTAGAGCGTGCACCCACCCGAAACCCGCGCCATGTCGGCGATTTTGGCGTTGAGGAGCAGGCTTCCCGCCCGCGTCACCTCCTGCTGGCCGGCTGTCAGCCGGCCTCCCCCCGCGCTTCCCACTCTCCCTCCCCCCGCCCCTCCCAGCCCCAACACCCCCAACCTCCCCTCCGCCAACAGCGGCGTCTCCCGGATGTCCGGCCGATACACCCACCCCAAACCCCGCTCCTTCACCGAGACCATCCGCCCCCCGTTCCCGGACAAGAACCCGAACAACTCCCGCTCCCCCGCCGAGAGAAACGTCGAAACGAACACCCACCCCTGCCCAATCCCCCTCCTGAACCGTTCCAACAACTCCCCCGGCACCCTCTCCACCCGCCGCGAAACCCGTACCGCGCACAACCGCCCCTCCAGCAGCTCCAGCGCCCCGAGCCCCCGCCAGTAATTCCGATCCTTGAGCACACCCGCCTCCAGCGGCTCCCGTACGTGGCAAGCCGCCGATGCCCGCCCCGCCGCCCCGCCACCCGGCGGCGGCAGATGCATCAGCGCCCACTTGAGCGGATTCAGATCCATGTACGCCTCGACATGCCCGCGGAACTCCCGTCCCAGGCAAATCCGGTCGTGATACCCCTCCTCCCACCGGATCCCGGCCTCCTTGGCCGCCACCCGCTTGAATCCCGCCATGAACCGCCCCAGCGCCTTGAGCGGCGCCGCCTCCCCGGCCCGCACCCTCACCAGCAAATGGACATGGTCCGGCATGACCACATACCGCTCCAACGCCACCGCGGGCACGAACCGCGGCGTCTCCAGAAGCACCTTCCGCACCGCATCCCCAGCCTCCGACAGCACCACCCTCGCCCCTCCGTCCCCCACCCATTCCACATGCCCCAACACCGGCACCCTCCCCGCGAGCCCCGTCGTCAAAAACAACCTCCCCCCGCGGCCGTAGTCATACCCGTGGAACCGCCGGTAACGCTTGATGGGACCTGCCGCTGCCTTCTCCATGTCCGCCCCTATCTTGGATGTGAACAATCTTCCAGTCAATCCTTTTTTCCCCCTCCCTCCTCGCTCTTCCCCCCTCCTGGCGGCGGGCTGTCAGCCCGCCGCCCTTGGCGAGGAACCGCCGGGGGCGGGGCTGGGCCGGCCCCCTTTCCTCCTGACGCAGGCCAACCGCCTCCCCCGCGGTTCAACCGCCGCCCGGAGGGCCGCCTCGACCACTGCCGCGGGCTGGACCTGATGCCTCTCTGGGGTGCCCGCGAAGCCTCCTGACCCCCCTCCGCCATGCCGCTCCGAAAACTGGGTCCTGCCCCCCCCGTCCGATTCATTTCCAGCTCCCAAAAGAGTTGACGCAACTTCCCGCCTCCTGTAGCTTCACCCCTTGCGATGAACAACCCATTCCAACCCCCGAAATGCTCCCCCCAAGGGGTCTGGCCCCTAGTTTCCACAGTAATTCGGGAAAACCGATATGAGATAAATTACACTGTAATTCCCGGCCCTGAATTCTGACCATGGGGAGGGAGTGCGGATTCTCGAAAGATTTTGCTTGCTTCCGGGGTGAGACGGCGTATTGTAGTTAGAAATAGCAAATATATCTACATCCGGGAGTTTGAATCATGTTCCT
>JAFXQI010000080.1 GCA_017527155.1 Kiritimatiellia bacterium | reverse complement strand
TCCACTCGCGATATCAAGGAGAACTCTTTGATTTTGCCAGCATTCTCGACATGTTGGGGGCCATGAACAATCTCCCGCATCCCTGCCACCACCTCTCCCGCAGCGGACGCGCGGAAGCGCGTCCCGCCCCTGGAGGGCGTCCCGGGGAGGGTCGCGCTCCCGCGCGACCTCGTGGGCGGGAAACGACTGGACAGCGGCAACTCCTGCCGATCCGTACCCGCCCCCGGATGGATACCCGCTCCACTCGCGATATCAAGGAAAACTCTTTGGTTTTGCCAGTGTTCTCGGCATGTTGGAGTCCATGAACAATCTACCGCATCCCTGCCAGCACCTCTCCCGCAGCGGACGCGCGGACGCGCGTCCCTCCCCCGGAGGGCGCCCCAGGGAGGGTTGCGCTTCCGCGCGACCACATGGAGGCGCGGAGGGGGCCGGGAGGCCCCTTTCCCAAACCGTCATTTTCTCTTCCTCCCGCCTTCCGCAACGGAAAAGAGTTTGCCGGACGTTTCCGCCGCGCAGACGCACCTCCCTCCCCCCCAAAAAAACACCTCCGTGCCTCTTTCCTCCGGCCCTTCCGTGTTTGCCGCCGCAGGTCTGCCGCCAAGTTGCCGCCCGCACTCGGGTTCACGACAAAAACGCCGCGCCGGGAAAGGAGACCGGCGCGGCGGGGGCGGCGGAGGGGCCGCCGGGGGGAATGGGGGGCTACAGGATTTCGATTTCGACGTCGCCGTCGGAGGCTTCTTCGGTGGCGGTTTCGATGGGTTTGTAGGTGGGGAGGAAGCGGTAGTAGACTTGCAGGGTCAGGGCCGCCAGGGTCGTGGCGTAGACCTTGCTGTCGTGTTCGCTGCCCATCCATTCGCGCTCGACGGTGTCCTTGCCTTCCTTGAAGCCGCTGACGCCCGGGCTCACCCAGCTGCCGTCCTGGTTCTGGTGGCGGATGTACAGGGGCGCGAATTTGTTGTTCCACGTGCTCCAGGTGTTGCCGCCGACGTGGAATTTGGCCTGCGACATGTAGTACCACGCGTAGAGGGGGCACTCGGCCGGCTTGTCCCAGGAGCAGTCGGCGTTGCTGAGGAATTTCATGCCGTCCTTGACTTCCTTGTCTTCGCCGTGGCCGAGAAGCTGCATGGAGAGGCAGGCGACGGCGGTCATGTTGGTGATGCGGCCGCGGCCGTCGGCGTAGATGAAGTAGCCGTCTTCGCGCTGGGCGCCCTTCATGTCGTTGATGGATTTTTCCATGGCTTCGTGGAGGCCCTGGTTTTCGGCGCCGGCGATGTAGGCGGCCTTCATGGCCTGGCAGCACCAGCCGCCGAGGGAGGTGTCGCGGCGGGATTCCTTCTTCCAGCCGTAGTCGAAGCCGCCGCCGGGCTGCTGGCCGTTGATGATGCACTGGACGCCTTTTTCCATGACTTCCTTGAGGGAGGCGATGCGGGTCATGCCGTAGGCTTCGCTGATGGCGTAGACGCAGATGGCCTGGGTGTAGACGGGGGCGGCGCCGTTGGGGGTGATCTTGGCGAATTCGCCTTTTTCGTTCTGTTTGGCGCAGAGGTAGCGGATGGCTTTCTCGACGGTGGGGCCGTATTTTTCGGAGGCGGTGGTTTCTCCGTGGGCGAGGAAGGTGAGGATGCCCAGGCCGCACATGGCTTCCTTGTTGGAGTTGGCCCAGGAGCCGTCGTCGTTCTGGTTGACGCGGAGCCATTCGAGGGCGCGCAGGACGGCGGCCTCGGCGTATTCGCCCCATTTGCCGCCGAAGGCGCCGATGGCGGCCGCGCGGCCGGCGCCGGAACGGTTGGACATGTTGCCGGGGGCGAGGTTCTTCATGATGATGGGGCTGATGGCGTCGGAGGCGATGTCGAGCTCGGTGACGGTGTCCATGACGGGCGCGGCGGTGAAGTCCTGGACGTCGGGCGGCGGGGTCATGTCGATGTCGACGTCGGGCGGGGTGATGGTGTCGACCATGTCGGGGAGTTCCTCGGGGGGCTTGAGGTCCTCGAGGATTTCGTCGAGCTGCTGGTCGTCGACTTCGACGACCTTGACCTCGATTTCGGCCTCGTCCTTCTTGACGGCGGTCGACACGAGGAAGAGGGCCGCGAGGATGATGCCGACGTGGATGAGGATGGAGCCGAGGGGGCCGGCCATCCATTCCGCGATGTTCTTGTGGAGGGCTTTAATCGAAAGATCCATGGTTTCTCCCTTTCGCCGGGTGGTTTGTCCCGCGGGTTGTCTTCCTCTCTTCTCGGTGGCGCGCTACGGGTTTCTCCGTCAGTTGGAGGCGCTGACGACGGACAGGCTACGGAGGCCGTTCTTCGCGCACAGGTCGAGGGCGCGGACGAGGGCGCCGTGCTCGGAGAAGGCGGAGACGGTGATCATGATGGTCTGGCCGGCGTCGATGCGGGCGATGCGCGCGAGGGCGCTGTCCATGGCGTCGAGGCTGACGGGGTTGTCGTTGAGGGTGTAGCCGTCCTGGTAGACGCCGAGGCGCAGGAGGTTGGGCGGCTTGGTGTCCGGCGGCTGGTTGGGGTTGGGCGCCGGACGGAAGACGTCGAGGTTGGTGACGACGTCGACGGGCTTGATGGTGACGATGAAGTAGATGAGGAGCTGGAAGACGACGTCGATCATCGGCGTCATTTCCAGTTCGCCTTCGGGGGCGTCGATGCCTCTGCGTTTCCTGGCCATGGGGGGCCTCCTTTACGCCTTTTCCTTGAGCGCGGCGAAGCGGAGCTTCCAGAGGCCCGCCCGCCCCGCGATGTCCATCACGCGCTTGATCTGCTCGTGCTTCGCCTGGTAGTCGCCGCGGATGACGACGGGGGTGCTCTGTCCGGAGGCGACGACGGCCTTCTTGAGCACGGCCAGCAGCTGGCCCTCGGAGAGGGTGGTCTGCTGGATCTGGATGTTCCCGTCCTTGTCCACGTCCACGATGACGGTCCGGGGGTCCTTGGTTTCCTCGACCGGGCCGTTCGGGGACATCGCCATGCGGACCTTGGTTTCGAGCGCCTTGCTCTCCATGTCCACGGTGGTGATGAAGAAGATGATGAGCTGGAACACGACGTCGATCATCGGCGTCATGTCCAGCTTGGCATCTGCGTATTTTTTCTTCATGGTGAGTACCCCGTTGCGGGGTGGAGGATCACTCCTCCACCACCTCGACGTTGCGCAGGGCCTTGATGAGGTCGAGCGTGAGGCCTTCCATGCTGAGGATGATGCGGCTCAGGCGGTTCTTGAAGTAGGTGTAGAAGGAGACGGCCGGGATGGCGACGACGAGGCCGCCGGCGGTCGTCCAGAGGGCCTGGGCGATGTTCAGGGCGAGCATGGACTGCTGGGCGGCCCCGGCCTGGCTGGTGGCCAGGTTGGCGAAGGCCGCAATCATGCCTTGGACGGTGCCGAGCAGCCCGAGCATCGGGGCGATGGAGCCGCACATGTTGAGGTAGGAGACGCGCTGCATGAGTTTTTCGCTCTCGAGGTCGGCGGCGGCGCCCACCTGCTCTTCGATGACGTCGAAGCCTTCCTTGACGTTGCGGAAGCCGGCGAGCAGGATGTTGGAGAGGGAGCCGGGCTCCTGTTCGCAGCGCTGCATGGCCTTCATGACGTCGCCCTGCTCCATGGCTTCGCGGACGTCGTTGACGAGGGCGTCGGGGATGATGCGCTTGGGGCTGACGGTGATGAAGAAGTCGATGATGAGGTAGGCGGCGGCCATGGAGTCGAGGATCAGGGCGCTCCACAGGACGATGCCGAGCCAGCCGCTGCCGGCGATGATGGCCCACAGGCCCATGCCGCCGCCGGAGGAGGCTTCCTCCTCGAGCGCCGCGCCTTCGAGCTCCTGGGCCCAGGCGAGGGCGGGAACGAACAACACCGCGGCGATGGCCGCGATCCACAACGCCAAACGAACTTTCTTGGACATGATGTCTTCTCCTTTGCTTTTTTAAATGGGTTCCTTTTGCGGCCTCACATCTTGCCGCGGGCCTGGGCGGCGTACGGCGAGGAGGCGTACTCGCGGGCGCACTTGCCGTAGAGTTCCTTCGCGCGCGGGTCGCGCATCTGTTCGAGGGTCTGGGCGGCCTTGAAGCAGGCCTCGCCCTGGATGGCGGGGTCCTTGACGTCGGCGAAGAGGATGGCGGTGCGGAGGTAGTCCATGGCGGCGCCTTCGACGTCGTTCTGGGCGAGGCGGATGTCGCCGCGCATGATCTGGGCCTTGGCGGCGTCGGGGCGGGAGCCGGAGGCGGCGACGGCGTCGAGCTGGCGGGCGAGGCCGGCGTACTGCTTGGCGGCGAGGAGGGCGCCCCGGTAGGCCCACTGGGTGTCGGGGTTCTTCTTTTCCTCGGGGCTGAGGACGAAGAGTTTGTCGTAGGCGGCGACGGCGGCCGTGGCGTCGCCCTTGGCGATCAGGACGCGGCCGAGGGCCTTGCTGGCCTCGACGTCCCAGGTGAGGCCGCGGTACTTGGTGACGATGTCGCCCAGCAGCTTCTCGGCCTGCGGGTACTGCTTGGCCTTCTCGGCGGCGAGGGCCTGCTTGTATTCGGCGGGTTCGTCGGCGACGGCCTTGAGGTACTGGCCCTTGGGAATGGTGCGGATGCCCTGGGGGGTGGTGAGGTTGATGTCGCCGGTGGCGGTCGCGCGGATGGCGGTGCCTTCCACGCGGCGTCCGTCGGGAAGGATGACGTAGGGGTTCGCGAGCGCGGCGCCCGCGGTGAGGGCGATGGCGAGGAAAATCACGGTTTGTTTCATCGTTTTCATGCTCTTTCTCCTGGTTCTAAATCGTGTTCCCGGTCTTGTGTCCCTCACGGGGCCCCCGGCGCGGCGGCGGCCGCGTCGCCGCCCGTCGCGGCCTCGGTCTCGGCCTGGAGGCCGGCGCGGGTGCGCTTGGAGCGGACCTCCTGGACCTTGGGGCTCATCGGGAAGAGTTTGAGGAAGACGTCGCAGCTTTCGACGACGTCGGTGGGCCGCTCCATCTTTTCGCCGAGTTCGATGGCGGCGAGGATGGCCTCCGAAACCTGCTGGCGCTCCTTCTCGCTCTTGATGTTGCCGCTGCCGAAGTATTCGATGCCCTTGTAGATGGCGAAGGCCTGGGTGTCGTCGCCGCTCTCCTTCATGATGTCGGCGTAGATGAGCTTGGCGTCGTTGACCAGTTCGGGCTCGCGGGCGCGGGAGAAGATGTCCTTGAGGGCGAGGAGGGCGGCCTGGCGGTCGCCGCTGTCGCGGCTGGCGCGCGCGATGATGAACTTGGCCTTGAAGAACATGCCGGACATCGGCCAGCGGGTCATGAGTTCGTTGAGGGCCTTGTTGGCGGCCTCGGAGTCGCCGAGGCGGTACTTGGCCTCGCCCAGGCCGTAGAGGGCGCGTTCCATGATGGAGCGGGTCGTGCGCTCGTCGCGGCCGGAGAGTTCGCTTTCGCGGTCGGCGACCTGCTGGAAGGCCTGCGCGGCCTCGCCCCACTGCTCGTGTTCCAGCATCGCCTGGCCGACGCGCACGAACTCGTCCACCGAGTACGACTTGGCGTTGGCAAGCATCGCGGAAAGGGCTTCCTTGGCCTGGTCGGTGCGGCCGAGGCCGAGGGCGCCGTCGATGCGGGCGAACTGGGCGTTCTTGCCTTCGTCGGTGTCCGGGAACTCGCGGGCGAGCCGGGCGTAGGTGTCGTTGGCGCCGGCGTCGCCGACGGCCATCTGGAGGGCGCCCTTGAGGTTGAGGGCCTTGGCGCCGAGCTGGGACTGGGGATAGTCGGCGATGAACGAGTCGAGTAGCTTGATGGACTGTTTCTTCCACAACGTGGCCTTGTCCGGATCAGGGTCTTCAATGCGGCTCATGCAGAAGGCGAGATAGAAGCGGGCCTGCTCCAGGAGCTTCTTGTTGCGCTCGCGGTCTTCGGGGGTGTTGCCGTAGGGGTTGTTTTCGGGACTAATGGCATCGACCAGATCCTTGAACTGCTTGGTAGCGGCCCGAGTCTGCCCGAGCGCGCGGTAGCTGGCGCCGAGGGCGAACATGGCCTGCGCGCGGTTGGGGCTGGGGGTGGACTCCTCGATGTAGAGCTTCATGCCCTCGACCGTGCCCTCGTAGTCCTGGTCGGCGTAGGCCTTCCAGGCGCGCTTGCTGAGGGCCTTGGGATAGTTCTGGTCCTCCTTGTAGTCGGTGATGATCTTGGCGAGGTACTCGTTGGCCTCGTTCATGTTGCCGGCGGCCTCGGCCTTGGAGGCGAGCCAGAAGAGGATCTTGCCGGCCTGCGCGTCGTCGGGGCAGTACTTGAGGTAGGCGTCGAAGATGTACTTGCTCATGCCCGCGTCGCCCTTCTTGTCGTAGAGCGCGCCGGCGGAGACGAGGCCCTTGGCGGGGATGGGGCTCTTCTTGGCGAAGCGTTCGCCGAGGTAGTTCGCGACCATCTTGGCGTCGAAGGGGCGTTCGAGGTTCATGTAGCACTGCAGCAGCTGCGCGAGCGCGCCCACGGAGAGGTCGCCCGCCTCGGGGAACTGCTCCAGGACCTTGAGGTACTCGGCGGCGGCCTCCTCGTACTTCTGCTGGCGGAAGAGGTTGTCGGCCATCGCGAACTCCGTCCCCGCCGCCTGGCTGGAGAGGTTCTCGGGGAGGCTGATCTTGACGGTCTTGCCGTACTTGCTTTCGAGGATGCCCTTGATTTCCTTGGCGATCATGCCGGCCGTCGGGCCCCAGGAGCTGTCGCCGTACTTCACGAAGACGTTGTAGTATTCCGTGAGCGCCTGCGAATACAGCTTGATGGCCTCGTCCGTCTTCGACGGGTCGTTCGCCGCCGCGTCCGCGTCCTCCTTCAGGAGGCGGCCGCGCAGCGAGCGGGCGCCGGCCATCGGGCTGTCCTTCATCGAGAGGCCCATCTCCGCGAGGGAGTCGTCGATGGGCTTGATGATGTCCATGTTCTTCGCCAGCACGTTGCGCGCCTTTTCGCGGTTGCCGCGCGCGAGTTCCACGTTCGCGAGCACCACGACCGAGTCGACGAACTGCATGTCCAGCCCGCCCCACTGCAGGTCCTCGCAAATCTTCACCGCCTCGTCCAGCAGCTTGTTGCGCTCGTCGCCGCCGCGCTGTTCCGCGGCCTTGACGAGCATCTGCGCGCGGCGGATCTGCATCGACCGCTTCGTCCCGCGGTCGCTCTCGATGTCCTCCACCCGCTTGTAGCAGGCGCTGGCGCCGAGCGGGTCGCCGGCCATTTCGAGCATCTGCGCGTAGTGGTAGGCGGCGTCGCGGTAGCGGAGCTTCACGTCCGGGTCCGTCGGCTCCTTGCCCTCGTACTGCTTGAAGAACGCGTCGTACAGCGCGCGGGCCTTGTCCGTGTTGCCGATCGCGAAATAGTTCATGCCGAGCGAGAGGCTGATCGCCTGCGCCTTCGGGTTCGAGGCCCCGCGCTCGTTGATGAGCGCCTCCGCCTTGTCGAAGTCGCGGCGCTTGATGAAGATTTCCGCCTGGACGATTTTCGCGCGGTCCTTGAGGGAAGGGTCCTTGGCGGTGAGATTGTCCACGACCTTCTGGGCGAAGTCCGCGAAGGAAGGCTCGAAGGAGACCAACCCCGACGCGAACGCGAAATCGTCATCCACCTGGTCCGCCGCCGCGGGAAGCGCGCAGAGGGCCGCGACCGCGGCCGCGAGGCCCGCGGAAGTCCACAAACTCTTCTTCATAACGTTCACCATCTCCGTCGTCGCGATGTCGAAGCAATGTCCGGCCCGGGCGACCATGCCCCGGCCGACACCCCCGTTTATACCCCCCCCCCCCCCCCCCCGTCAAGCCGCCAAAACACACCCCCGCCAAAACTTTTTCCGCACCGCATCCCGCCACCGGATCGGGCCTCTTGGAAACACGGCCCCCCCCGGAGGGGCGGACTCCGCCATCCATAAGGCTTTCCATCCGCACATGGCCGGGCGAGGGCGCCCGGCCCCCCAGTGCCCCTCATCACCGAATGCGCAACATCATGCCGGACAGCGTACCAGAGCGGATTGTGAGAGAGTGCCGTGCCTGTTTTGTCTGCCAAACGGTGGGGCGAGCTCTCCGAGCGAGCCGATCCTACCGCCTGCACGGCTCGCACGGAGTGCCCCCCCCCACGGCACGACCACGCTGTTTCTTGACCCGCTCAAACTCCCCGAAGGACTGATTCGTGATTCCTCCCTTCCTTTCTTTTGTTTTCCTCCCTCTCCCCGCGCATGCCAAGCAAAAACGGGAGCCTTGTGGCTCCCGTTGTTTGCCCCCCGCCCGCGCCCGGCCGGCCCGCTACTCCACGGACACCGCGAAGAACCGCCAGCCCGTGCCGGACAGGTCGGCGACGCCCGTCACGTCCGTCCAGCGCTCCTCGTCCAAGCTCCGCTTGGCCCACAGGCGGTAGGTGCGACCGCTGCCGAGTTCCGGTGCCCAATCCACCACGGGATTGCCCTCCTCGATCGCGAGGCGTACGGCGAACACCGACCCCGGATCGTTCGGGTCCGTCCCGGCCAGATACTCCTGCGCCGTCGTCATCCCGTCCCCGTCCGGGTCGGCCGCCGCCGCGTCCTCGGCCGTGCCGCCCAGCGCCACCAGCCCCTGGTTCTCGAACCACGACACCGGAATCGCCGCCATGCCGTCCAGCGCCACCGTCGGCGTCCACGACACCGCGTCCACCCAGCCGCAGTCCTCCCCGGCGGTCCCGTAAACGTCCTTGCTGTAACTCCATTCCAGGACATGCGTCCCGGCTTCCAGTTCGACGGCAACCTCGAGCCAATCGGTTTCGCCGTCGAGATTGGCCTTGTTCACGCCATCGGCGGTGAACGCAAGATGGTCCCAGTACCAGGTGTCGTCCGGGTCGTCCTCGCAGGAAGCCTTCCAGCGGAATTTCAGCGTTCCGCTGCCCGAAACGGACGTTGCCATCGCGCTGCGCCCGTCCGCCGCGATGGCCCCGCTGCGCGCGGCACTGCCGCCGGCATCGGAGGTGTCGATATCGACGGTCCAGCCGCCTTCCGCATCGGTCGTGACATCCCACAACGGCACGTCCAGCGCCTCGGCAAGTGTCTGCAAACGCACCAGCCGCGATACGACGGTCCCGCTCGGCAACATGCCGTCGGCCCAAGCCTTCGCCTTGACGACGGTCGTGTCGAACACGTTGAAACCGAGCGCAGAGGACACAGTGCTATTCTCGTCCGGCTCGCTGCCGTCGAGCGTGTAGCGGATGACCGCATCTGGCGTCGCACACGTCAGGACGACGCGCTGCGCATTGCCCTTGAACTCGTATCCGTCGCCCGGCATCATCTCGGGCACAGCGACCACATCCATCCCCGCCTGTTCCACGGTGAAGTCGCGGGCGCCCGTCACCGCGCCATCCAGCGTCACCCGGACCGTGCCCGTGCGGGAGCCCGCGTTCCGGTTCTCCTCCACCGCAACCTTGATTTCCCCGTCGCCAGTCCCCGCCGCACCGGACGAAACCGAAAGCCACGGCGATTCCTTGGCAACTGCCGCTTTCCAGGCCGCATTTGCCTTCACGGCCACGCGCACCGTCGTCGCCCCAGACGCCACTTCCGCCGCCGTTGGCTCAAGCTCCAGCGACAGAGCCTTCCAAGATGCTTGCAAGACCGCCGTTTCCACCCCCGCCGGAGTGGAAGCCGTCACGCTCTCCCCTCCGGCAGTTTTCCAGCCCTCGAACACCGCCCCGTCGCGTTCCAGCACCGGCAATGTTCCCAGCGGTCGCCCCGCCGTGTACGTCCGGGACGCCGAGGCCTTCGCCGCCCCGTCGAGGAAAACCACCTCCACCAGACTGGCGGCACCTTCCAACCAGTCCGACCATTCGCCCTCCGGTTCCGACGTGGCGGCATCCATGTTCGTGTCGCCCCCCACCGAATCATCCGCGAAGTCCGCGAGCAACGCCCCCTCCGCCGTCACGTTCCCGCCGTCCTCCACGATCAGTTTCGCCCCTCCCGCGAACTTCACCACCGCCCCCGTCCCCAACGACAGCGTCCTTCCGGCTACCACCACCACGTCGTGCCTCACCACATGCACCCGGTCCGCCCCCCAAGATGCATCTGCTGGAAGCCGTCCGCCTGCCACCGCCGGCCCGTTCAGCACGAGTACCCGCTCCGATCTGCCGCCCGACTCCATCGTCGTCCAGCCATCCGCACGCGCTGTCGTGTCCCATTCCCGAACGCTCGAACCGTCCATGCTACCGAGACGCTCCACACCGGATGCAATCCACGGCCCGCCCTCCCTCACATCCGCGCGTAATGTCGCATTGCCTCCCCAAGCTACCGCCCCCAAGCCCCACACCGCAACCGCGGCCATCAACCATGCCATCGTGTTTTTCATCGCCACTCTCCGTTTCCTTTTGAAAAGAAAGATTGTTTTACTGTTCTCCACTGTCATCCGGATTGATGGCAATTTGGAAAAAGCCTGTAGCACCTTCCCCCCAATAACGTCCACCACCTCCATAGCCGCCCAAGACCGAACTTGCTCCATAACTGTTTCCAGCAGCATTTCCCGGTACATTTAAAGTTGTCGACACTACTGACTCAGAATCAACCGAGACCGTACCACCATCTCCATATCCCCCCCAATGCGCTCCGCCCCCACCACCAGCCCAGAGGATAGATGTACCACCAAATACAAGTGAAGAAGCCCCCCCATCATCGGCTTTCACGATGTTCGCTCCATTTCCTCCAGCTCCAACAGACAGCATATAATCACCAGCTGGCAACGACAGACATCCCTGAAATGCCGCGCCAGAACCGCCACCATAACCACCACTGACCATACCAACGGATGGGTTGCTATAACCAACCCCTCCACCACCGCCTCCTATAGCCGTAATCCAGTAATGTCCTTTCTTTGGAATGTTCAATGCATAACTACCCGCATTGTGGTAGGTCCGTACTTCGGCATAATCGGAAAAATCGCTTGTGGAGGCTGTTCCGACCGCCCTGAGTTCATAACGGTGGAACCGGTTGCCGGACATGTCCGGCTTTTCCGTGTATTCCAGCGTTCCCGAAGCAACTGTTGCAATCTTGGTTCTGGACTCTACAAGCGACTCTGTTCCACCCGACGCCTGCGTGTAGACGGAGCGCCACAATTCGTACCGGATTGCTTCTGACGTGCTGCTCCACGCTACAGTGATGCTTGCCAGATCACTGCCGACTGTCACATGGACACCGCGCGGAGCACTGATTTTCCGGACTCCACATACCGACGCCGAGAAGCCTCCCGTCGAATGACTGCACACCGCCCGGGTCCAATAGTAATAAGGCACCTCCATTTCGGTGGAAGCATCCGCAAAGGTCGTGTTTGTCGTGCTCCCGATGGAAAGCGCGCTTGCCACGTCATTCTCCCGGCACCGCCACACCTCGTATGAAGCCGCGCCTACGACGGACGCCCATGACACGACGATCTTCTCCGTTGTCCCTTCCGCTTTCATCCCCGTCGGCGCGCTCAAGGTCCGTACCCCGACCGCGACATCCGAGAACTCGCTTTTCTCCTTCGCCGAAACGGCCCGCACCCAGTAATGATAGGGTGTGCCTGGTTCCGTTGTCGTGTCCGTGAAAGAGGTAGCCGTAGTCCCGGCAATCAACTCCGCTCCCCCGGAATCATTCGCCGCGTTGCGCCAGACCTCGTAGGATATTGCTTCGTCCACCGGGCTCCAAGAAAGCGTGATTCCGGCCGTCGTGCCGGTTGCCGACACGTTTTCGGGTATATCCATCGTCAGCACCACGGCCGAAACATCCACCCGCAACCCCGCCGCGTGGAATTCCGGATGGTCCGCCGCCAAGTTCCACGTCATGCGGTGACGGCCCGCAGCCTGTGGTTTCCTGCCAGCACCGTCTCCTTCCAGCGACGTCGCAGCCAGCGCCCACTCGTGGTCCACGTCCCATGCCGACACCGTCACGAGCGCCTTCGTCCCGTCCGGGGCCGTTTCCAGCGTGTAATCGATGTCGACCAATCCCGCGAACGGCCAGCGCTGGGCGGCAGATACCGTCGTGATGGTGGCGGAAGCAGGCACCGGGGCCACCACCAATACCGAGCGGGTGGCAATCATCCCTCCATACGCCGCTCGGATTTCCGCGGTGGCATCCTCCTTCACGGCAAAGGCCGTGAACTTGCCGTCCACGCCAATGCTTCCCATGGTGGCACTCCACTGGGGCACCACCGTTTCTCTCTGGCCATCGCTCCAGGTGGCCGTGCAAACCATGACGATGCTTTCCTCCGCCGCCACCTTGTCCGGCCCCGAGATGTCCAGTCCCGTCAGAATCCGCGCGGGTTTCTTCATGCCCTTTGCCCCCGCGCTCCATCCGCTCGCATGGCTGCCGTCGGCCCCCGTCGCCGCTTTCACGAAATACCAGTATTCCACGTTGTCCGCCGCCGTTGCATCGTCGAAGGTCCGCGCGCTGGTCCAGCTTCCCAGCTCCGTCTTCGCTCCCCCCTGGGATGTCGCCCGCCCCACGCGGTAGTGGGATGCACCGCTTGCTCCGGTCCAAGCCACCCGCACCCCATCCGTCCGCTGGGTTGTCGCCGTCACGCCCGTCGGTTCCGCCAGCGGAATCAAGGCGGAAACCGCAGCGCTCGCCGGTCCCGTCCCCGCCGCGTTCTCCGCGCTCGCGGTGTAGGTGTATTCCACTCCGGCCCCGGCCGTCTTGTCCGTGTATGTTGTTCCCACCGTCTTGAATGTCGCAGTTCCACCGCTTCCTCCCGTCCGTGACACGACATATCCACTCGCCCCCGTCACAGCATTCCATGCCAGCCCCACCCCGGCCGCTGTTGCCGACGTGACCTTCAGCCCCGTCACTTGCGCAGGCACCACGGCTTTCACAGTGACTTTTTTCGTGCCGCTCAAACCTTCCCGCGTCGCCGTCACCACCAGCTCCCCGTTTGCAGCCTGGACGGGTGCCGTCACCACGCCCTGCTTGCCCTCCGTGCGCACGTTTCCGGCTGTCGCCGTCCATGTGGCGGCAACCGCTTCGTCATCCACACTCTTGTCCGAATACACGACATGGGCCTCGTAACGTCCCACGGCCCCGGACGCCAAACTCTCCGGGCCGCGCACTTCCAGCGACACCGGCACAACGGGCGCAGGCATCCGCCCTTCCGCATACACCTCGCCGTCGGCCGCCATCCGGCCCGATGCGTCCTTGGCGGCGGACACATAATAGTAGTATGCCGTATCCGCCGCACACGTCCTGTCCGTGAACGTCCGCGCCTCCTGCCAATTCCCCAGCCACGTCTTGTGGACGCCGGGAACCGTGGACCTCGCCACGCGATAGTAGGCACCGCCTTCCACGGCCCCCCAGCCAACTTCGATGCGGTCCGTCAGCTCCGTCGTCGCCGTCACGTTCGGCGGAGCCTGAAGCAACCGCCAACCTTTCGCCCCGGCGCTGAATCCCGATGCTTTCACGTCCGTGCCGCTCCCGTTTTTGGCCTTCACGAAATACCAGTATTCTTCCCCCGGGACGGCCGCCGTGTCCGAGTACTTCGTAGCCGTCGTATTGTACTTGAACTCCGCCTTGCCGGAATCGTTCACTTCCCCGCGGTACACCGCATATTCCGCCGCCCCTTCCGAGGCACTCCAGGTCACCGTCACGCTCCGCGCGTTGTTGGTGGTTGCCGAGACATTCGCCGGCACTGCCGGCGCTCCCGCCGCGATGGTCGCCGCGAAATCCGCCGTCTTCGTCACGCCATCCGCCGTGAAACTGGCCCGGATGGTGACCGACCGGTTGGCCGTCACGGTTTTCGCCTTCAACAACCCGTTGCCGCCGATGGTCGCCCACTCCCCGCCGGAGATCAACGACCAAGACGCACCAACCCCTTCTTTCCGCGAGCCGTCGCTGTAGCTCGCATCGCACGCATACTGCCCCGTCTTTCCCGATTCCACGGACCGCGGACCGCGGATTTCCACGCTCGCCAGCTTGGGCGACTCCGCCGTTGCCCCCTTGGTGTAGGCCTTGATGCAGAAGTTGGCCGTGCTGTTCCACGACGTCAAATCCCTCCAGCTCGATCCGTCCGCCGAATAGAAACTTTGTCCGCTTCCCGCGCTCGCTTTGCTGCTGTAGCCTCCAATCGCGTATTCAATGGCGTGGGGATAGTCATACCCCGGCGTTGTCAACTTCAGTACCACGGAGAAACGGCTTCCTTTCGCCACGGACACGGCCTTGTTCAGCGGGATGGTCGAGAATCCCGCCGCCGGAATCGTTCCGCTCTGCGTTGCCGCTTTCGTGCCCGACAAGGGTTTTCCCGAAGTGCATCCCGTGTAAACCGACAATTCGTAGCCCGTTTGGGGCGCCATGGCGTAGAATCCAACCGCCGCCAACGTGTCGCTTCCCGTGGCCGTGAACATGTTTGCCCCACGCGAGACGCTCAGAGCAGAACACATTCCCAATGGATCGTGCTGGTAGATTTTCCCGTAGTTGTTCGTGCTCTCCGCACTGCAGAAAGCATACATCGTGTCGCGCGCGAACGCACTGTCGTAATACGATGCCCAGAAATACCCGTCCTTCCCCCAATATGCGCCCCAGCTATTCCTCACCAGATATGCTCCGTTTCCTGAAGGTTTCTGGGAGAAATTGGAAGCTGGATAGTTGTCGTTCCATCCCACGATGGCCACGGCATGGTTTGCCCGGTAGCCTCCGTTGTAGAAGTAGGCGGCCGTCTTGGAATTGTAGTAGGAACTTGAATGGAAGTAGTGGACGTACAACGCACCGTGTTCCATCACGGCTTCCTTGATTGCATCGTTGTCCAACGCAGATGCTTTCCCCGGAACCCAGACTATCCGCTGTACATGCCTTGCCGCTAGCATTGTCTTGCTCTTGCCCGGCCCAGGATACGGATCGCTCGTTTCATCCACCGGGCCGTCCCAGCGCAACAAATACGCCGATGCGCGGTCCGCGTTTCCCCCGTCATCGAACCCCCAGTCACCTCCATGCAGGTTGGCCATGTTGTTTTCGGAAAAGTCCTTGCTCACTCCCTCCGAGGTCAGAATCCACGATTCCAGCGACCCCAACGCCGCGTGCGCCCAGCACGTTCCGTAATTCCCCTGGTTCCGAACCGCCGTCACGCGACCGTGGTCCCGCAGGTCATACGAAGACGGGAATCCTCCCACGGGGCCCTGAACGGCACCCGAATTCAAGGTTGAGAGATACCCGAGATCCAACGGCGAAGGAATCAGGCCGTATTCCTCCTCCTCTTCCCCCGTTCTCAGAACGCCGCGGGTGCGGGCTTCAGCGGCAGCCTTCTGCTCCTGTTGCCATTTCAGGAAATCTGGATTCACCGGTGCCACCCCTTGTCCCCGCGCCTCCCCCGTTCCCGCACCCCATACGACACATCCTGTCAGCAGTCCCGCCAACATCCCCCGGAATCCAGGCAAACACCCCCTGCCTCCCTTTGCCTGAGTCCCTGCCGTCCGGCTCCCGCCGAATTCCGTCCGTCCGCCTGTCTTGTTCATCTGGGGTCTTCCTTTCCTCGCTTCCGGCGGGAAGGGGACCCTAAATAAATGGCCTCTTCCCCGTGCCACACTGGGTTCCTGGAAAGACCCTGACCAAACACGACAAGAGGCCTGCGCTCTCGCGCTGGCATGCGTGCCATGGTCGTCATGAATGTTTCCAGGATTCAGTGTGCGACGTATGCAGAAAGCAAAAATTTATCTTGGTTCTACGCCCTTTTCCGGGCCTCTTGGTTTCTCCTGAAGCGTGTTGGCCGTTCCGCGCGGGGCAACATCCCCGCGCAACACCCGCCTTCTACCCCTTCCTCCCCTCGCCTGGCAAGCGCATATTTCATTGGCGTGTGTTTTTCTGTTTTGGAATCTGCCCCTTTTCGCACTGGGGGGACGGGCGCCCCCGCCCGTCAGAATGCGGAGGGAAAGCCGCTGGAGAGCACGTTCCGGCCACCCTGCCGACGGCATGACAGAAAGGGGAATGTGTAGGCGGGCAGTCCCCTGCCCGCCGTGCGAAAGGATTGCGGACCAAAGGCAAATGAAAAGCGTGTTTTGGGGTCTAACCCTTTTCGTCCCCTCCGCATCCGTGGGGGGTGCGGCTTTCCAGCCACAAGGGAATGCCGCGGCCGATAGGCTGCACAGCAACCTCGTCTCTCGTCACACGTCACCCACGGCTGAAGTCTGGAAGGGATGTGAAAGAGGACTGGGAGTACAGGCACCCCACCCGTCCCAATGCGTCCGCCCCGTCGGAGCGCATACATCCCGCCCGCTTCCCCTTCCACTCCCCGCCCGCAACGCGGGCGCCCCGCCTTTCGCCACTCGGCGCCATTCACACGGGATATCAAGGAAAACCCATGCCATTCCCCATATTTCCACCATGCTCTATCACATGAAAACCCTCCCCCATCCCGGCTCGCCGGGACGGCTCTCCCCCACCACCACGCCATCCCCCTCTCCGGCCGTGTTCTGCCCCGCCCACCCCTCGGAGTTGCCAGGCAAAGAGCTTGTGATTTCGTCCGCGCGAAGCCGGGTAGGGCGGCGAGTCCCCTCGCCGCCGGAAGCTGGGACGTGCCTTCGGATATCGGTGGATGTGCGAATGGCCATTCGGTCGGAAACCAGGGAAAACCTGCCTGCGCGCATCTCCAGCGTCTTCCTTCGGCATGACGGACTCCGGCGGGCAGGGACTGCCCGCCCTACCCCTGTCGCGCGCTTTTCCCTCCGTGCACTCCATGCAAAAACGGGAGCCTCGCGGCTCCCGTTTTCTTTGCCCCCTGCGGGGGGCGTTGGTTCTGCCCGCGCCTCAGGCGCCGAGCTGCCAGCGGACGAAGCGGCGGACGGTGAATTCGTCGCCGGCGGCCTTGCCGGTTTCGGCGAGGACCTGCGCGACGGTCTTGTCCTGGTCCTTCACGAAGGCCTGTTCCAGCAGGCAGACCTGGCTGTAGAACTTCTCCAGCTTGCCGGCGACGATCTTGTCGATGATGTTCGCGGGCTTGCCTTCGACCTGCTTGCGGTAGATGTCGCTTTCGGCGGCGATGGTCTCGGCGGGGACTTCTTCGCGCCGGATGCAGACGGGGGCGACGGCCGTGATGTGGAGGGTCAGGTCGGAGAGCATGGCCTTGACTTCGGGCTTGGCGACGCTGGCGGCGTCGTTGCAGCCGACTTCGACCATGACGCCGAGCTTGCCGCCCAGGTGCACGTAGGCGGCGATGGCGCCGGTGCCCTGCACGGTCCAGGTCATGTTGCGGCGGGCGACGATGTTCTCGCCGATCTCGGCGATCTTGGCGTCGACCTTGGCCTTCGCGGCGGCGGCGAGGCCGTCGTCGGCGACGCCCTCGGCGTCGGCGAGCATCTCGGCGACGAACGCCTTGAAGCCTTCGTTCTTGGCGACGAAGTCGGTTTCGCAGTTGATCTCGATCATGCGGCCGGAGGAGGCGTCGTCGGCGACGCAGGCGGCGATGATGCCCTGCTTGGCGGTGCGGGATGCCTTCTTGGCGGCGATGGCCATGCCGGCTTCGCGGAGGATCTTGATGGCTTCGGCCTTGTTGCCGTCGGCCTGGACGAGCGCCTTCTTGCACTCCATCATGCCGACGCCGGTTTCTTCGCGCAGTTCCTTGACCATGGATGCGGTGATCGTGCTCATGTCAGTGTGTGTCCTTTCCGTATGGGGGTGTGTCGGTGCGGCCGGCTCATTCGGCCTTGGGGGCTTCCTTGGCGGCGGCGGCTTCGGCGTCGCGGGCGGCCTTGTCGGCGGCGGCCTTCTCGGCGGCGGCCTTGGCGTCGCGCTCGGCCTTGTCGGCGGCGGCCTTCTCGGCGCGGGCGGCGCGTTCCTTTTCGCGGGCTTCGCGCTCTTCCTTGGCCTTGGCGGCGGCGGCGGCCTCTTCGGCGGCGCGGCGGCGGGCTTCCTCGGCGGCGACCTTGGCGTACTCGGCCTCGGCCTGCTGGATGGTGATGCCGACGAGGTCGGCGATGAGCTTGATGCCGCGGATGGCGTCGTCGTTGGCGGGGATGGGGTAGTCGACGGGGGTGGGGTCGACGTTGGCGTCGACGAGGGCGACGACGGGGATGTTGAGGCGGTTGGCCTCGGCGACGGCGATGGCCTCGCAGTTGATGTCGACGACGAAGAGGGCGCCGGGGTTGCCCTTCATGTCGGCGATGCCGCTGAGGTTGTACTTGAGCTTGTCCTGCTCGTGGCGGATCCTGGCGATTTCCTTCTTGGGGAGGGCGTTGATCGAGCCGTCCTTCTCCATCTGCTCGATTTCGCGCATGCGGGCGATGGACTTGCGGATGGTTTCGTTGTTGGTGAGGGTGCCGCCGAGCCAGCGGTTGACGACGTAGGGCTGCTTGTACTGTTCGGCGACGGCCTTGAGGGCGCCCTGGGCCTGCTTCTTGGTGCCGACGAAGAGGATCTGGCGGCCGCGCGCGACGGTGTCGAAGATGAACTGGCGGGCGGCCTGGAGGCCGTCGAGGGTCTGGAGGAGGTCGATGATGTAGATGCCGTTCTTCTGGCCGAAGAGGTACTTGCGCATCTTGGGGTTCCAGCGCTTGGTGCGGTGGCCGAAATGGAGGCCGGCTTCGAGCAGGTCCTGGATGGAGACGTCCTGGCGGACGTTGGGGGTCGTCATGGTGACCATGGTTGTTTCCTCTCTTTTTTGGGTTGTCCCCGTTTCATTTGCTCGCGGGGAAATCCGCTTTTGCCCGCCGGCGGAGGAACCGCCTGACGGAACTTCGCTTCCGGTTCCGCACGCGCGGAACTCGGCGGGGGACTATACGCGGACGCAGACCGTGCGCAAGCCTTTTTTCGGAGGAAGCGCAAACCGGGGGCGCCTCTCCGCTGTGTGGGGGCCGCCCTCATCGGTGCCAGGCGAAAACCGTGCGATTCCCCGTGTGCGGCGTGGGGATTCGCCGCCCGGCCCTTTGCACGAGCGGGAACACGACTTCTCCGCCTGACAGCTCCATTGTGCCGCCAATTTGCCACCGCGGACGCGCGGAAGCGCGTCCCTCCCCGTGGAGTTCCCGGCGGGAGGGTCGCGCTTCCGCGCGACCTTCTGTGTAGGGGGGGAACCATCCGGGAAGCGACAGCAAATAATGTAGCCGCTTCCGGCCAGGAACCCCCCGATGGGGCCGATTCCCTCCTTGTGTGGCCACACGATTGAACCGATCTGGTGGACGGGGGATGACCGCCGTGAATTCGCAAAGAGGAATTTGGAGACCGGAGCCCCGAATTTTTTTCCAATCATTGGAAAACCGACGAAAATTTTTTCCAATCATTGGAAAATCCGGACCGGTTTTTCCAACCATTGGAAAAAAGTTTTCCAATCATTGGAAAACTTTTCCCGCGGAGCAATCCGCTCAGGCGCGCGGCTTTTTGGCGCGGGGGGATTTGCCCGCCTTTTTGGGCGAACCCGTTTCCTCCTCCATCCCCAGCATCGGGCGCAGGAAGCGGCCGGTATGGCTCCCGGGGTTGCGGGCGACGTCCTCGGGGGTGCCTTCGGCGACGATGCGGCCGCCGGCGTCGCCGCCTTCGGGGCCGAGGTCCACGATCCAGTCCGCCGTCTTGATGACGTCGAGGTTGTGCTCGATGACGATCAGCGTGTTGCCGGCGTCGCGCAGGCGCAGCAGGACGTCCAGCAGGCACTGGACGTCGGCGAAATGCAGGCCCGTCGTCGGTTCGTCGAGGAGGTACAGGGTCTTGCCGGTGTCGCGCCGGGCGAGTTCGGCGGAGAGTTTCATGCGCTGCGCTTCGCCGCCGCTGAGCGTGGTCGCGGGCTGCCCGACCTTGAGGTAGCCGAGGCCGACGTCGCGCATGGTCTTGAACTTGGACGCGATCTTCTGGACCGGCTCGAAGAAGGCGTACGCTTCGTCGATGGTCATCTCCAGCACGTCGGCGATGCTCTTGCCGTTCCACTTGACTTCGAGGGTCTCGCGGTTGTAGCGGCGGCCGTGGCACTGTTCGCAGGGGACGTAGACGTCGGGAAGGAAATTCATCTCGATCTTGAGGATGCCGTCGCCCTTGCATTTTTCGCAGCGGCCGCCCTTGACGTTGAAGCTGAACCGCCCGGGGCCGTAGCCGCGCACCTTGCTCGCGGGCAGCATGGAATACAGCTCGCGGATGGCGTCGAACGCGCCCGTGTAGGTGGCCGGGTTCGACCGCGGCGTGCGGCCGATCGGCGACTGGTCGATGACGATCACCTTGTCGACGTTCTTGAGCCCGTCGATGCGGCGGTGGGCGCCGGGCTTTTCGCGCGAGCGGTAGAAGTGCCGCATCAGGGCGCGCCGGAGGATATCGTCTACCAGCGTGGATTTCCCGCTGCCGCTGACGCCGGTGACGCAGGTGAAGCATCCGAGCGGGAAGCGCGCGTCGATGTCCTTGAGGTTGTTCTCTCGCGCGCCCTTGACCTCGATCCACGGCCCGGCGGCCGGCACGCGCTTCTCCGGCACGGGGATGCAGCGCTCGCCGGTGAGGTACTTGGCGGTGAGGGAGGTCTTGGAGCGCAGCAGCTCGGGGACGGTCCCCGCGAAGGTCACTTCGCCGCCGCCGCTGCCCGCGCCGGGGCCGAGGTCGACGACGTAGTCGGCTTCGCGGATGGTCTGTTCGTCGTGCTCGACGACGAGCACCGTGTTGCCGAGGTCGCGCAGCTTGCGGAGGGTGGCGAGCAGGCGCTCGTTGTCGCGCTGGTGGAGGCCGATGCTCGGCTCGTCGAGCACGTAGAGGACCCCGACGAGCCCCGTCCCCACCTGCGTCGCGAGCCGGATGCGCTGCGCCTCGCCGCCGCTGAGCGTCGCGCTCCCGCGGTCGAGGTTGAGGTAGCCGAGGCCCACGTCGCACAAAAACTGCAACCGCTTGCGGATTTCCTTGAGCACGTCCGCGGCGATCTTCGCCTCCTGCGCGGGCAGGTCGAGGCCGCCGAAGAACGCGAGCGCGTCGTCCGCGGAGAGCGCCATCACGTCCATGATGCCGCGCCCGGCCACCTTCGCCGCGAGGCTCTCCGGACGCAACCGCTTGCCGCCGCACGCGGTGCACGGCAGCGAGCTCATGAACGTCTGGAGCCGCGCGCGCATGAATTCGCTTTCCGTCTCCTCCATGCGCCGCGCGAGGTTCGGCAGGACGCCCTCGAACGGCTTGCTGTACTTGCGCCACGCGCCGCCGCGCCAGTAGCCGAAGTCGATTTCCTCGTCGCCGCTGCCGTGCAGGATGACGCGCCGCACGCCCTCCGGCAGCTCCTCCCACGGCGTGTCCGTGGTGACCCCGTAATGCTTCGCGACCGCCCGCAGCACCCCCTTGCGGTAGATCGCCTCGCGGTGGCCGCAGCCGCGCCAGGCGGCGATCGCGCCGTTGTCGAGCGTCTTGCCCGGGTCCGGCACCACGAGGTCCGGGTCGAACACCTGCATCACGCCGAGGCCGTGGCAGACCGGGCACGCCCCGTAGGGGCTGTTGAACGAGAAATCCCGCGCCCGCAGCGTGTCGAAGCTGATTCCGCAATGCACGCACGCGTTCTTTTCCGAGAGCATCCGCTCCGTCCACTTCGTCGCGCCGGGCGCCATCGAGAGCACCGTCACCACGCCCTCCCCCTGCTTGAGCGCCAGCTCCACCGAATCCGTCAGCCGCCCGCGCACCCCCTCCTTCACGACGAGCCGGTCCACGACCGCCGATATCGAATGCGTCAGCGTCTTCGCCAGCGGCGGCACCGAATCCAGCTCGAAGAGCTCCCCGTCCACCTGCACGCGCGTGAAGCCCATCCGCCGTATCGAATCCAGCGTCTCGGCGTGCGTTCCCTTGCGTCCCTGCACGATCGGCGCCAGCACCTGCACCCGCACCCCGTCGCCCAGCGCAAGGATCTGGTTGACCATCTCCTCCGCCGTCTGGCCCGTCACCGGCCGCCCGCACTTCGGGCAGTGGGGGTGCGCGATGTTCGCGTAGAGAAGGCGCAGGTAGTCGTGGATTTCCGTCGTCGTCGCCACGATCGACCGCGGATTCCCGCCCGCGCTGCGCTGCTCGATGGCGATGGCCGGCGAGAGCCCGTCGATGCGGTCCACGTCCGGCTTCTGCATCTGCTCGAGGAACTGCCGCGCGTAGGCGGAGAGGCTCTCGACGTACTTCCGCTGCCCCTCCGCGTAGAGCGTGTCGAACGCGAGCGACGACTTCCCGCTGCCGCTGAGCCCGGTGACGACGCACAGCGCCCCGCGCGGAATCCGCACGGAAATGTCCTTGAGGTTGTGGACGCGCGCGCCCTCGATCGTGATGTACTGCTGGAGCATGGCTTTTCCTCGTTTCTTGCAATCCCCCGAACATACCACACCCCCCGCCCTTCCCTCAAACCCAACCGCCGCGCCGCCGCGGCCCGTGGCGCAGGACGGAATCGCGACCATTGTGTCGCCACCTGTTCTTCCGCGGACGCGCAGAAGCGCATCCCTCCCCGAGGAGAACGCGCGGGAGGGTCGCGCTTCCGCGCGACCATGCGGGAGGAAAACGTCCGGGAAGCGGCGGAAAATCGCACCCCGCCCGATCCGACGTCACCATTCCGTCCTGCTCCGCAGCGGCCCGAATCCCCGTTCCCGTACATCCTCCAATCCGCCCGGCAGGCTTTCCTCCGTCCACAGCTCCCCGTACGCCTCCGCGAGCGCATCCAGACGGCGCACCCATTCCGCCCCCCGCACTCCCCCACCCCACCGGGCCGCGGCCGCCACGAACCGGGCCGACAGCGCCAGCTGCCGGCGTTCCGCGGCATCGAGCCACGGCGACGCCCCCGCCGGCAGCGCGTCGAATCCGTCCGCGCAATCCTCCGCGACCGCCGCCGCATCCGCGCACGCCGCCGCATCCGGCAACGGCGGCGGCGCCACGCAACCCGCCGGCTTGCCGCCGGCCGCCGCCATCGGCCACGACAGCAGCACCGGCGGCAGGCTTCCCAGCCGCGACCAGAGCGCCGCCGCGGCATCGTCCCCGGCGAACATCCGCGAAAACGCGCGGTCGAACGCCCCGCCCCGCTCCAGCCCCGCCGCGCCGGGATTCCACGCCGCCTGCGCCCCCAGCGCGATCCCGTGCCAGACGCACGGCGGCATCGCGAAGTGCCCGTAGTCCCCCCAGTCCGTGTTCACGACGCCCCGCGCCCCGCACCGCGCCGCCGCCCGCGCCTGCCGCAGGATCACCTCCCGCGCCTCCTCCACCGCCGGGAACAGCGCCCCGAACCCCCGCACCGACGGACACGACACCACCGGCACCCCGCGCTCCGCGAAGAACGCCCCGCCGTCCAGCACGTTCGAGGGGAAGTACGCCCAATCCATCACCTCCGCCCCGTCCGGAAGCCCGTCCAGCGCCGCCGGCAGCTTCCGCAGCACGTCCCCCCACAGCTGCACCGACTTCCCGTGCCGCGCCGCGACGTCCGCCACCCACCGCACGTGCCCCGCGTAGAGCGCCGCCAGCGCCGCCGGTTCCCGCACCCCGCGCTTGCGGCCCAGGTCGTGCGTCTCGTCCCCGCACAGATGGAAGCGGCCCGACGAAAAACACGGCAGGTACTCCTCCAGCAGCCGCTCCAGCAGGGCCCGCGCGCCGGGCGCCTCCGCATCGAGCGTCGCCCCGCGCAACCGCTCCAGCCATGACGCCGACTCCCAGTCCCGCGCCGGAAACTCCACCTCCGCCAGCTCCCGGTATTGCGGCAGCGACAGGATCTTCCCCATGTGCCCGAAGCAGCTGAACACCGGCACCAGCTCCACGAACCGCTCCCGGCAGTACGCATCCAGCGCCCGCACCTCCTCCGCCCCGTACGCGTCCTCCGCTCCCGCGATGTCCGGATCGCACGCGAACCGGAACACGTGCTCCACGTACAGGTACAGCCGGTTCACCTTCAGGTGCGCCAGCGCGTCCACCTTCCGCTTCAACCGGTCCGGCCGCGGCACGCGTCCCCGCGACACGTCCAGCCAGTATCCCCGCTCCGCGAACGCCGGTGCATCCTCCACCGTCCCCTCCGGCAGCATCCCCGCCGGCGACTGCCGCCGCAGCTGTTCCAGCGTCTGCCGCGCGTAGAACGCCCCCGCCGGCCCGCCCGCCGCGATCCGCACCCCGGCCGCGCCGATTTCCAGACGGTACGCCTCGGGCCCCATCCCCTCCTCCGTTTCCTCCGACACCGCCCCCTCGGCCACCCACCGGCCCGACCACGCCGCCCGCCGCGGCACCGGCACCAGCCATGCCTCTCCCGCCCTCACCGCGCGTCCCCCGCGGTATTTTCCAACCTTTGGAAAAACCGTCCGTCGTTTTTCCGCGTCCATCCTGCGTATTTCTCCATGCCGCCGCTTATACACCAATCCCCCCGCCTGGGCGAGCTTTCCGAACGGGCCGCTGGAGCGGGTTGCGTTTTCCCGTGGCTTCCCGGACGTTGCCCGACCCCAAGGTCGCGCGGAAGCGCGACCCTCCCGGGACGCTCTCCTCGGGGAGGGACGCGCTTCCGCGCGTCCGCGCCGGGAAAAGGGCGACACAATGGGCGGCGGCCACGCTATTCCTGAACCCGTTCGGATCGGTTTGGGGCGGTTCGAAAACAGTGTTGGTAGGGCGGCGAGTCCCCTCGCCGCCGGAAACCGGGACGTGCAAGGGAATGTCATGGGAGGTGCGGATGCAAGTCGGCCAGAAGCGGCCACACTGTTTCTTGAACCGCCCCTCCCTGGTGGGGCGAGCTCTCCGAGCGAGCCGCTCCAACCATTTGAGCGGCTTCCACGGAATGCTCGCCCCACTGCGTTTTTCCGCGACTTCCCGGACGTTTCCCGCCCCCAAGGTCGCGCGGAAGCGCGCCCCTCCCGGGACGCTCTCCTCGGGGAGGGACGCGCTTCCGCGCGTCCGCTGGAGCAGGGGAAGCGGGGTTGGGGATGGTGCATGGAGGGGAGCCCCGCACGGCAAATGGGGAATCGCATTCCCACCCACGAGGTCGCGCGGAAGCGTGACCCTCCCCGGGGCGCCCTCCAGGGGAGGGACGCGCTTCCGCGCGTCCGCTTCGGGAGAGGTGGCGGCAGGGATCCGGGAGATTTTTCATGGACTCCAACATGCCGAGATCACCGGCAAAACCAAAGAGTTTTCCTTGATATCGCGAGTGGAGTGCGCATCCATCCGGGGGCGGGGGTGGACCGCCAGGAGTTGCCGCTGCCCAGTCGTTTCCCAACCACATGGTCGCGCGGAAGCGCGACCCTTGTTCCCGGGACGCTCTCCCCGGGGAGGGACGCGCTTCCGCGCGTCCGCGCCGGAAATGGCGGTTGAGACACCGGTTCGTGCAAGGTCCTCCATGACGGGCACTCCCGGCCGACCCGCCGCGCCGTCGTCCGAACGGTCGCGCGAAAGCGCGCCCCTCCTGGTGTGGCGAGCTCTCCGAGCGAGCCGCTCTCCCCGGCCCCCGACAGCAAAACCGCCCCGCCGGGATGCGGCGGGGCGGTCGGAACGGCCGGACGGACCGAGGACTCAGGCGTCCGCCTTGCGGGCGAGGAGGCCCCGCATGGCGCCCAGCGTCGCGAGCATCAGCACGATCGCGATCGGCAGCGCCGTCTTCCAGCCGTTGGTGAACGGCGCCACGAGGTACGCCACGAACGACACTGCCGCCACCAGCATCGCGTACGGCAGCTGCGTGTTCACGTGGTTGACGTGGTTGCAGCCGGCGCCCGCGCTCGCCATGATGGTCGTGTCGGAAATCGGCGAGCAGTGGTCGCCGCACACCGCGCCCGCCATGCAGGCGGAAACGCTGATGATCGTGTTCTCCGGCGTCAGGCTCGCCGCCAGGACGATCGGGATCAGGATGCCGAACGTGCCCCAGCTCGTGCCCGTCGAGAACGCCAGGACGATCGCGATCAGGAAGATGATCCCCGGCAGGAAGTTCTGCAATCCCGCCGCGGGCCCGTTGATGATCTGCGAGATGAACACCTTCGCGCCGAGGCTGTCCGTCATCGCCTTGAGCGTCCAGGCCGAGCACAGGATCAGGATGGCCGGGACCATCGCCTTGAACCCTTCGGGAAGCGATTCCATGCAGGACTTGAAGGAAACCACGCGGCGCACCACGAAGTAGAACACCGCGAAGATGATCGTCGCCAGCGACCCGTACCCCAGGCCCACCGACGCGTCGGAGTCGGAGAACGCCTGGATGAAGCCCGGCTTGTCTTCGCCGAAGTAGCCGCCCGAGTAGATCATCCCGACCACGCACGCCGCGATCAGGAACAGCACCGGGATCACCAGGTCGAACACGCGCCCCTTCGGGTTCGCGTTCTTGAAGGTGTCGCCGCCGACCACCCCGCCGCTCGTGAAGAGGTCGCCCTTCGCCGCGTTCTCCTCGTGCTTGCGCATGAGGCCGAAGTCGAACCCGGTCAGCGCCACGAAGATCATCGTGACGATCGTCAGGATCGCGTAGAAGTTCCACGGGATCGCGCTGATGAACAGCGAGAATCCGCTCTCCGCGCCCGCGCCCTTCGCGAACCCGGCCACCGCCGCGGCCCACGACGAGATCGGGGCGATGATGCAGATGGGCGCCGCCGTCGCGTCGATCAGGTACGCCAGCTTCGCGCGCGACACCTTCTTGGCGTCGGAGACGGGCTTCATGACCGACCCGACCGTCAGGCAGTTGAAGTAGTCGTCCACGAAAATCAGCAGCCCGAGGACGATCGTCGCCATCTGCGCGCCGATGCGGCTCTTGATGTGCGTTTCCGCCCAGCGGCCGAACGCGGCCGAGGCCCCCGTCTTGTTCATCATCGAGACCAGCGCGCCGAGCAGCACCAGGAACACGAGGATGCCGACGTTGTAGGAGTCGGCGATGGATGCGATGAAACCGTCCGAGAACACGTGCACGATCGTCCCCTCGAACGCGCCGTTCGCCCAGAGCAGGCCGCCGACGAGGATGCCGAGGAAGAGCGAGGAATAGACTTCCTTGGTAATCAGCGCCAGCAGGATCGCGATCACCGCCGGGAGAATCGACCAGAACGTGCCGTACGCGGGGCGGTCCTGCCGGACGGTCGCCAGAGCGAGTTCGATGTTCTCCTTGAAGGCCGGGTCTTCCTGGACGTTGTCGGCGTAGCCGTCGATGTAGCCCTGCGCAACCTCGGGATCGGAGAAGTCCGGGGCGGCATCGGCCACGGCGTCGGCCGCGGCGGACAGGGCGGATGGTACGGATTCGGGGACGGCCCCCGCGGGGACCGCGTCGTCGGCAAAGGCGCCGGCGGTAAGGGAAAACATCGCGGCAAGCGCCGCGGCCAGAATCGGTTTCGTGTTTTTCATGGTTCGCGAACCCTAGCGGGTTGGCGCGCGAATGTCCAGCCCGAGCCGCACCCTCCGCGCGTTTTCCACCCGCTCCCCCGTCCCGCCGCGGACGCGCGGAAGCGCGTCCCTCCCCCGGCGCTTGCGCACGCCGCCCCGCCCCGGTGGGGCGAGCTCTCCGAGCGAGCCGCCTCCTCCCGTCCGGGCGGCCCGCCCTGCGCCCCCCCGGACGTTGCGGAGCGCCCCCTCAGTTCCCGCCGCCGGTCTCCGGCTCCTGGAGATGCTCCCGGCCCATGCCGCACCCTCCGCGCGTTTTCCACCCGCTCCCCCGTCCCGCCGCGGACGCGCGGAAGCGCGTCCCTCCCCCGGCGCCCCCCCCGGCCCGCCTCTCGCATACCCTATTTGCAACTACGGAAAACCCTTACATTTTCCCTTGTTTCTCCACCATCCTCCCATCCATGAAAAACGCGCCCCCCGCCCCGCCCGTTTCCCATCTCTCTGGCGCTTGCGCGCGGGGGGCCGGCATCCCCGGCGCGTCCCATTGGCCAGCCGACGGCGAGGGCGCCGTTGCTACGCACGCGGGGTCCATGCGGAGCGACGCGAGACGTTCCTGGCACCGGGGCGGAACGCACGGAGGGCTCATGCAGGGCAAGGCTCATTCTTGGCAGGGCGGCGAGTCCCTTCGCCGCCGCGTGCCGATCAAGCACATGGGAACGATTTCCATGGGCCGTGATTCCGCGAACCGTTCGCACGGCGGGCAGGGGACTGCCCGCCCTACCCTGCCCGGCCCGAACGGTTTGGCTTTGCGCTGGGCGCGCCCCTCAGTTTCCGGCGCCGGAGGGGAGGGTGCGGCCCATGTGGCGGGTCGGGAGGGCGTAGAAGTCGGCCGGGCGGTAGGTCCACGTCCAGTCGTCGCCGCCGTAGGAGATGAGGACGATCATGTCGTTGGGCTTGATGGGCGTGCCGGTGACTTCCGCGCGGTTGCTGTTGTAGCGCCAGACGCCGTTGGCATCGCAGTACATCGTCGTGTTCCCGCGGACTTCCTTCGTCGCGGTGTCGACCACGTACAGCTTGTCCGCGAGCCACGGCTGGTTGGACTTCTTGATGCCGCCGAGGCCCAGCTGCCTCGGGTGGACGGCCACCGGGAGGTTGAGCGAGAGCGTGTTGTAGGTTCCGGCAGCCCCGGAGATGGTCTGCGTGTACCCGTCGGCCGTCGGCGCGTTGGTGGGCACCTGGAGGATCGGGTGCCACATCATGCCCTTGAGGCGGCGGGAGTTGTAGCGGGCGGTGACGGCGGAATCGTCGTGTTCCGCCCACCAGCCGGTCACCTCGCCTTCCTCGTTGGTGGCCAGGGCGGGCAGGTTGATGGAGAAGGGCCGTGCGAAGAACCCGTCGGCCTGGAGCGTGTCGGTGACGTCGGTGGTGCCGGCGGAAGAGTACCACTTGCCGTCGGCCCCGAAGAAGTACGACTCGACGGCGATGTTCCCGCGGCTGCCCGGCGTGTAGAACTCGACGACGGCCGCGTCGGCGGCGGTGGTGCCGCCCGGCCACATGTCCGTGTCGGTGCCGAACACGCCCCGGAACGTGTTCGTCCACGGCACGCCCTGGAGACTCACGTAGTTGAACCCTTCGGACAGCACCACGTTGTTCATCGAGTACACTTCCTCGCTCGCCAGCGGGTACTGCTTCTCGCTGGTCCCCGGCTTCGTGTCCTGCCACCGCCCCGTGTAGCTCGCGCGGTAGAAGCGCAGGCGTCCCGGCGTCGAGAGCCCCGCGTCCGCCTGGTAGTTCCAGTTCGTCTTGGACGTGCCGGAGTTGTCGGCGGTCGAGGCCATGTTCCACTGCTCGGTGCCGTTTTCGGAGAAGCCGGACGCGTCGCGGTAGATCAGGTCGTAGTACTTCGAGACCTTCCCGGCGCCGTTCTTCATCCCGGCGGCCATCCAGTAGAGGGCGGCGGCCTTGGCCGGCGCGTTGTCGCCCGCGATCTTCGCCATGCCGACCGTGTTGGTCGCCTGGCCGGAGACGAGGTCGCCCACCTCCGCGTTGATGGCGGCGGTGGCCTTGACGACGCCCTGGGTGACGGCGAACTTGATGGTGTTGTTCGTCGCCCAGCTCCACATCCCGGCGGGACCTTCGTTGCCGGCCTTGTCGACGCCGACGACCACGACCATGTAGTGCTGGTCGAAGTCCAGGTCGTAGAGGCGGACCGTCTGCTTGCCGCTGCCGGCGTTGGCCGTCACGGCCTTCAGCGAATCGTACGGATTGGCCGCCGCGGTCGGGTCGGTCGCCGTGCTGGTCGCGACCACCGAGGGCCAGGTCTTGTACGCCTCCGTCAGGATGTGCTGCTGGTACACCCAGCTGTTCTCCTGGCTGTTCGGGTTGTCCGTCGAGGGCACGGCGGACTCCTCGAAGGTCTGGTAGTAGACCTTGTACGTCTGCCACGGCGAGAGGATTTCCCGGTCGGAGACCTTGACGCCCGCAGCCTTGTATTTCGCCGGGATCGCATTGTAGTGGTCCGTGTCGGACGGATCGTCCGGCCCGATGCCGTCGATCGGCCACGTCAGGTCGAACTGCGTCGTCGGGTCGTCCGTGTTGTCCGGGTCGGCCACCAGCCGGTTGCCGGAGCCGGTCGCGCTCCCGTTCGGCGCGACGGCCGTCGGCAGCGTGATGTCGTACGCCAGCGGCACGTCCGCGGCGGTGCCGGCCAGGGCGTCGCCCGGGCGGTCCGCGTCGGCGTCCACGGCGAAGAGCTTGTAGGTGTCCCAGCCCTGGTCCATCGTGACGCCGGAGAGGGCCTTGCTGACGGTCGTGCCGTTGGTGGTGGTCCCGGCCAGCGCCGAGCCCGCGTCGGGGTCGATGGTCGCGTCGTGGGAGGCCAGGCGGTACCCGGCGATCCCGGCCTTCTTGATGTCGTAGCCGGTGGGTTCGGGGTCCGTCGCCGCGGTCCAGGAAACCTGGATTTGGCTCAGGTCGTTCGTCCACGGCGCGGTCTCGCGGGTGATGCTCCCGGCGACCACGGCTTCGCCGTTGACCTTGACCGCCG
>JAFXQI010000052.1 GCA_017527155.1 Kiritimatiellia bacterium | reverse complement strand
CTCGCCCATCGCCTCGGCGCGCAGGATGCACGGCTTGCGGGCGAGCAGCTGGGCGAGGACCCCGCTCCAGCCGGCGACGCGCAGCCCGCACACGTACACGACGTCCCAGCGGCGGCGGTTCGCCACCAGCCATCCCAGCGCCGGCGCGAGCAGCAGGTACTTGCCGAGGCGGACGTGCCCCGGCCGCCCGAAGCGCAGGATGCGCGCACCCTCGAACTTCTCCTCGGAGGCCCATTCCGCCTCGCGGCGGCTTGTCAGGACCGTCACGGCGCAGCCGCGTGCCGACAGCTCGCGGGCCAGCAGGCGGGCATGCGTCTCGCCGCCGCCGACGGCCGGCCAGTAGGAGGGGGCCAGGATGCAGACCTTCGGGGGCGGCGGGGGCGGCGTGGCGGGGACGGCGGCGCGGCGGTGGGCGGCTTTCGGGGCGAATCGCAGGGGGTAGAAGCTCATGGGGTGGGGCTCGTTTTCGGGGGGGGAGCTAGATATCTAGATATCTAGGTTTCTAGGGGGGCGTGGAATCCGGGGGGGGCAACGGTCCTTTCCTCACAGCCAGCCGTGGCGTTTGTACCAGCGGGTGGTCGCGCGCAGGCCCGCGTCCTCGGTCCAGCGGCAGGCGAAGCCGAGGCGGGCGCGGATCTTGCGCGTGTCGAAGGAGCGGTCCTTGGTGAAGAAGGCGACGCGCCGCTTGTACAGCGGCGGGGGGACCTTCAGCGGCTTGCACACCGCCTCGCACAGGCCCGCCGCCCAGAAGAACGGCGCCGCCGGAATCCGCACCGGATGCAGCTTCCTGCCCAGCTCGTCCGCGATGATCCGCCCCATCCGCTCCAGCGGCGTCGCTTCGGGGTTTCCGCAGATGAACGCCTCGCCCTGCGCCGCCGGATGCACCGCCGCCAGCAGGAAGGCGTCCGTCAGGTCGTCCACGTGGATCAGGTGGTAGAGGCACTTGCCGCGGCCGAGCATCGGGAACAGCGGGGCCGCCGCCATCTTGAAGACCTTGAGCAGGCGCCGGTCGCCCGGACCGTAGATCGCCGCCGGGCGGATGACCGCGTAGGGCAGGTTCCGCTCCTTCGCGAAGGCATGGAGCCAGGTTTCGGCCTCGGCCTTGGTGGTCTGGTAGAGGTCGCCCGGCGCGAAGGGGGCGTTCTCGTTTGCGGGCGGATTCTCGATGTGCCCGTGGACGCCGACCGTCGATACGTGCACCATCCGCCGGAAGGCCGGCTGCCGCAGCGCCGCCTCCGCGATGAGCTGCGTGCTGGCGGCGTGCACCCGCCGGTACTCGTCCTCGCCGATGCCCGGCGACCGGAACGCCGCCGCGACGTGGAAGACGTACTGCGCGCCGGCCATCCCCTTTCCGACCGCGTCCGCGTCGTAGACCTGCCCCCTCACCCACTCCACCGGCAGCCCCTCCAGTCCCTTGAGGTCGGAGGAAGGCCGCGCCAGCGCCCGCACCCGCAGCCCCGGTTCCGCGCACAGCTTCCGCAGCAGCACGCTGCCGGTGAAACCGGTCGCGCCGGTGACCAGCACCGTCGCCCCGCGTTCCAGCGGCGGCAGGTCGAACGCCCGCGGCGGCGGCACGTCCCCGTCCGCCGGAACCCGGCTCCCGTCGATGTCCGTTTTTTCGCTCATGCCGCCACCCTACCCCATTCCCCCGCCGCCGTCCACCCCCGCGTTTCGCCCCCCGCGTTTCCGCCTTGCCCCCCGGCACAGTTTGGGGCATGATGGACGGACAACCATTGGAGAACCAACCATGACGCTCAAAGAGACTTTGGCCCGTTCCGTCCTCAAGCACGGCCAGAAGACCGTGATGACCTACAAGCGCGACGGCGCCTGGCGCAACCTCACCTACGCCGAATTCCAGGACCTCGTGCGCAACGTCGCCGAGATCCTCGCCTCCGTCTGCCGCGTGCGCCCCAACGACCGCGTCGCGCTCATGGCCGGCAACTCCCCCGAATGGTGCGCCATCCACTACGCCATCACCGGCATCGGCGCCACGGCCGTCCCCATCGACGCCAAGCTCCAGGCCCCGGAAGTCTGCCACATCCTCTCCGACTCCGGCGCGACCGCGATCTTCATGGACGCCCACGGCGAAGAGAACATCCTGGACTTCTCCCGCCGCATCCCGGCGCTCAAGTACATCGTCCTTTTCGGCAAGAAGCTCGACCTCGACGCCGACGAAGCCGCCCGCAAGGGCATCCGCATCCTCGACTTCGACGAGCAGCTCGCCGCCACCCGCGAAGCCTCCCAGTCGCCCCGCGCGGCCTACGACCGCATGCAGCCGACCGACGACTCCATCGCCTCCTTCATCTACACCTCCGGCACCACCGGCCGCCAGAAGGGCGCCATGCTCTCCCACGGCAACTTCGTCGCCGACTTCGACTCCCTGGCCGCCGCCCTCGACATCTACACGAGCGACAACTTCTTCCTCCTCCTCCCCCTCCACCACGCCTTCGCCTTCACGACCTGCCTCGTGACCCCCGTCGCGGCCGGCTGCCGCATCAGCTTCGCCGAAGGCCTCCGCACCATCGGCGAAAACATCCGCGAGACCCGCCCCACCGTCGTCCTCGGCGTCCCCCTCCTCCTCGAAAAGATGTTCGACAAGATGAAGGCCGGCGTCAAGGCCAACGCCGGCGCCAACTTCCTCTGGAACGTCGGCCTCCGCGGCCCCGTCCGCAAGGGCCTGCGCGAAAAACTCGGCGGCCGCGTCCGCCTGATGATTTCCGGCGGCGCGCCGGTCGATCCCCAGCTCATCGCCGACATGGAATCCTACGGCCTGCGCGCGCGCGAAGGCTACGGCCTGACCGAATGCGCCCCCGTGCTGACCCTGACCCCCTACGAAGGGCCGATCGTCCCCGGCTCCTGCGGCCGCGTCCTGCCCTTCATCGAGATGAAGGTCTTCGACCCGAACGCCGAAGGCGTCGGCGAGCTGGCGGCCAAGGGCGCGAACATCATGAAAGGCTACTTCAACAACCCGGCGGCGACCGAAGAAGTCTTCCGGGACGGCTGGTTCCTGACGGGCGACCTCGGCTACATCGACGCCGACAACTACGTCCACATCACCGGCCGCAAGAAAGCCCTCATCGTCAACCGCGAAGGCAAGAACATCTACCCCGAGGAAGTCGAACTCCAGATCAACGCCTCCCCGCTCATCCGCGAATGCGTGGTCCTGGGCTACCGCGACGCCGAAGAAGCCGTCGGCGAGCACGTCGGCGTCATCGTCGTCCCCGACGAAGACGCCCTCGCCGCGCGCGAAGCCTCCGAGAAGCGCAAATACAGCGAAACCGAAATCATCGCCCTCCTGCGCAAGGAAGTCAAAAACCAGTGCGCCAACCTGGCCGACTACAAGCACCCCCGCCGCATCCAGGTCCGCTGGGAAGAATTCAACAAGACCTCCACCGGCAAGATCAAGCGCTACCTCTACAACATGGCCACCGAAGAAGCCTGAAAGGAACCCCCATGAGCCGCCTCCCCGTCGCCCTCCTCGCCCTCGCCGCCGCCTGCCTCTGCGCAAACGCCGGAGCCTTCGAGCGCAAGCCCTTCGACCGCTCCCGCTTCGCCCAAACCGAAGCCGCCGGCAAGCAGGCCGTCGCCGCCGCCGCCACCGAAGCCCCCGCCGCCGCCGCGGCCCCTGCGGCGGCACCCGCCCCAGCCAAGGCCAACCCCGCCCTCCGCGGCCTCTTCGGCCGGGACCTGCTCACCCACGAAGGCAAAAAAGCCGACCTCGCCGAACTCAACGGCAAGGTCATCGCCATCTACTTCTCCGCCTCCTGGTGCCCGCCCTGCCGCGCCTTCAGCCCCCTGCTCGTGGACCTTGCCGACCGCCTCCGGGCCGAAGGCAAGCCCTTCGCCCTCGTCCTCGTCGGCCGCGACCAGACCCGGCAGAAAGCCCTCGACTACATGGAGTCGCACCACATGACCGGCTATCTCGTCCCTCCCGAAGCCGACGCCAACAAGTCCCTCTGCACCCTCTACCGCGTCACCGGCATCCCCTATCTCGTCGTCGTCGACTCCGACGGCAACACCCTCGACGCCTCCGCCCGCGCCACCGTCCAGTCCTCCCCCGACACCGCCTGGGAGAAGTGGTCCCGCTGAGGGGCGGGCCCCGCCGGTCCCCTCCCCAGAAATCTAGATACCTGGAAATCTAGATTTCTAGAACCTTCCCGCCCCCTCCAGCGGGCGTGTGCCCGCCACGCCCGCGCGGCGGTCGCCCGCCTCTTTCCACTTCTCTCTTTTCGTTGTTCACTTTTCCCTTTCCACACCCTTCCGGCGGGTGGTACAAGGCGCGGAGATTCCGGGGCAAATCCGTGCAAGCCTTCTTCAATGCCAATTTCTATTCCGTGGTCGCCGCCATCGCACTGCTCGCGCACCTGGTGATCGACTGGAAGCAGCTGTTCGACTGGCGCAACGCCAAGAAGCGCGCGGGCGGCCTCGAATTCCGGCAGTTCCTGGTGTGCCTGACGGTGTTCTTCGTGGCGGACGTACTGTGGGGGTTCCTGGCGAGATGGCAGTGTCCCCGGCTGCTCTACGCCGACACGGCGACCTTCTTCCTGACGATGGCGCTGTCCGTCTACTTCTGGACCCGCTTCATCGTGGCCTACATGGCGATGCACGGCGGGCAGCGCGGGCGCCTGCTGTGGATAGGGCGCGTGCTGCTGGCGTTCTTCGTCGGCGCGCTGGCGGTGAACGTCTTCACGGGGCACTTCTTCACGGTGGACGGCCAGTGCAAGTACGTGGCCGGGCCGGTGCGGCAGGCGGCCTTCTCGCTGCTGGCCGCGTTCAACGCGTACGTCTCCGTGGCCGCCCTGCCCATGATGCCGCGCGCCGCGGGCGCCCTCCGGCGGCGCTGCAAGATGCTCATCGCCGTCGGCCTGACGATGGCGGCGGCGATCCTGGTCCAGCTGGGCGACCCCTTCCTGCCGATCTACTCCCTCGGAACCCTGTTCGCCCTCTGCTTCCTGCACGTGTTCGTCGTCGAGGACGAGCGCGACGAAATGCACCGCCAGGAACTGCTCGCGCGCGAATACGGCTCCCGCCTCGAAGCCGAGCGCCGGGCCAACCAGGCCAAGAGCCTCTTCTTCTCGAGCGTCTCGCACGACATCCGCACCCCGCTCAACGCCATCGTCGGCTACTCCGAACTGCTCGGACACGGCGCCCCGGACGCCGCCGAAAGCGCCCGCTACGTCGCCACCATCCGCTCCAGCGCCCGGGTCCTCGCGCGGCTGGTCGACGACGTCCTCGACCTCTCCAAGCTCGAGAGCGGCAAACTCGAAATCATCGAAGAACCCGCCGTCGAGATGGCCCGCAACGGCCGCGAGGCCCTGGCCCTGCTCAGGCGCGAACCCTCCATCGACTTCGTGCTCACCGACCTCTGGATGCCTGAACTCGACGGCCGCGGCCTGGTCCAGGCCATCCGTGCCGACGCCTCCCTCGCGCACCTCCCCGTCCACCTCGTGACCGCCGACGTCGAAGCCCGCGCCCAAGCCACCGCCGGCGGCTTCACCGGCCTCCTCCTCAAGCCCATCACCCTCGACGGCCTTCTCTCCCTCTTCGTGTGACCGGCCCCTCCGACCGACCGGCCGCCCCATCCCCTGCCGATGCCGTTCCGCTTCGTCTTTTGGAAATACGGAAAACACGGAGATTTCCCCCTGTTTTCCCCCCTGCCCCACCTCCATGAACACGCCGTTCTCCCGGTGCCCCGGCCCCACCCCCGCCCCACCCCGCCGCAACTCGTTGCACGGGAAGGGGGTGCGGGCAGAAAATCGCAATTCGTGGTGGTCTTGACAATTCACAACCGCAAGATGTAGAGGCGCAGAATCTTTTCCGCCCTTTCCCGCGGATGGACGTTGAGGTGGCGCTCCGGGCGGCCTATACAGCATCCCGTTGCCATGCGCTCCAGGCCTCTCCACGGGGGAGGGGCGGTGCGCGCGGCACGTGGATTTGCTTTCGAGAAAGTGATGGAACGAGCGATGGACAGACAGGATTTGCAGATGTTCGACGGCTTCATGAAGCGCGACGGGATGGTGGTGCCCTTCCGGCGCGACAAGATCGTCAGCGCGATTTCCCGCGCCGCGGACGAGGTCGCCCGCCGCGACCACGTGGAAGTCGGCGCGCACATGCCCGAGCAGCTGGCGGACCTGGTCATCGCGCAGCTCCTCGACCCCAAGAGCGAGTACTTCGTCGCGCCCGACGCGGAAGGCCGCCAGATCCCGCACATCGAGGACATGCAGGACCTGATCGAGATCGTCCTGGCCGAGCAGGGCTACGCCCCCATCGTCGCCGCCTACAAGCGCTACCGCAAGCACCGCGAACTGGCCCGCGAGCGCATCCGCGTCCGCCAGAGCGGCCCCCGTTCCCGCGACGGCAAGCCCGTGGACCTGACGGACGCGAGCCTCCTGCTCGTCGAATCCGCCGACAAGGGCCACACGCTGCCCTGGGACCGCAAGGAGCTGATCGACACGCTCCGCCGCCACACGGACCTCAACGAGGAAGTCGCGCTGAACATCGCGAAGACGGTCGAGAACCAGATCATCGCGAGCCACATCAGCAGCGTGGACAGCAACCTCGTCCGCGAGCTCTTGAACAACGAGCTGACGCTCCGCGGCTACCGCCACCAGCTGCGCGACCTCTCGGTCTACGGCGTCTCCCGCCAGTTCGTCGACCGGCTCATGTACGCCAAGAGCCAGGAGAACAGCAACATCGTCAACAACAACCCCGAGGCCGTCCAGCTGGGCATCGCGGAGCTGGTGCTGAAGCAGTGGGCCCTCGACACGATCTTCACGGAAGACCTCAAGGCAGCGCACAACACCGGCGCGATCCACCTCCACGACCTCGGCTACCCGCACCGCGTCTACTGCTCCTCGCACTCCGTCGAATACGTCAAGAAGTACGGCCTCCGCGGCCTCAACAACCTCAACAACGAGAGCGCCCCGGCCCACAGCGCGCACGTGCTGACGACGCACCTGCACACCTTCGTCGCGTCCATGCAGGCCAACTACGCCGGCGCGCTCGGCCTGGCCTACATCAACATCATGTACGCCCCCTACCTCCGCGGCATGCCGCGCGAAGAAATCCTGCAGGTCGCGCAGGGGCTCATCTTCGGCGGCGCGCAGAACGCCTTCTCGCGCGGCGGGCAGACCATCTTCCTGGACTTCAACATCCACACCGGCGTCCCCGCCTACCTCAAGACCGTCCCGGCGGTCGGCCCCCGCGGCAAGTACATGCTCCGCCGCGCCGACGGCACCGTCGAGCGCCTCGAAGAACGCATCCGCCCCGAAAAAGACGCCTCCGGCAACCGCCTCATGGAACTCTACCTCCGCGACGCCGGCGGCGCCGACCGCTGCGTCCTGCGCGAACTCCCCGACGCCAAGCGCGGCATGGCCCTCGATCCCGCCGTCGAAGCCGACCTCGCGGCCCGCGGCGAAAAAATCCTCACCTACGGCGACTTCGAGGAAGAAGCCCGCGAGATGACCCGCGCCCTCCTCGAAGTCTGGGAAGCCGGCGACGCCAACGGCCACGTCTTCGAATTCCCCAAGTGCGACTTCCACGTCAGCGCCGAAACCTTCACCGACCCCGCCCAGCTCGCCATCTACGAGCGCGCCTGCGAAGTCGCCTCCCGCAACGGCTCCGTCTACTTCATCTTCGACCGCGACGAAGTCACCCTCTCCGCCTGCTGCCGCCTGCGCACCACCATCCAGGACAACCACATGATGCGGCATCCCGAATCCATGCGCTTCTGCGGCTTCCAGAACGTCACCATCAACATCCCCCAGTGCATGTACCGCGCCGCGCGCGCCGGCCGCAAGACCCTCGACGGCCTCCTCGACGAAATCGACCGCATGATGGACCTCGCCGTCAAGGCCCACGAACAGAAGCGCCGCCGCATCGCCGAAATGCTTTCCGGCCCCGGCTTCCCCCTCTGGCAGATCGGCAAGATGGCCAACGACGGCAAACTCTACGTCGACCTGTCCACCGCCACCTACATCATCGGCCTCATCGGCGTCAACGACGCCGTCCGCTTCCTGACCGGCGAAGAATTCCACGAAAGCCCGGCCGCGCTGCGCCTCGGCGAAAAAATCGTCGCCCACATGTACCTGCGCGCCAAGAAACTCTCCGTCAAGCACCAGATGAAGCTCACCCTCGAAGAATCCCCCGCCGAATCCGCCGCCCGCCGCCTCGCCAAGGCCGATTTGGTCTACTACCGTCCCGAAGCCCTCACCGTCTTCAAGGGCGGTTCCGAAGACGTCGCCTACTACACCAACTCCGTCCACCTCTCCGCCGACGCCCCCGTCACCCTCGTCGAACGCATCCGCAAGCAGGCCCGCTTCCACTCCCTCATCGAATCCGGTGCCATCACCCACGCCTTCATCGGCGAACAGCGCCCCTCGCCCGCCGCCATCGACCGCCTCGTCCGCGACACCTTCTTCCGCACCCAGTCCGCGCAGCTCGTCCTCTCCCCCGAATTCACCTACTGCCTCGAATGCGGCCACAACATGCGCGGCCTCCAGCACCGCTGCACCGTCTGCGGCTCCGCGAACGTCGAAGGCGAGACCCGCGTCGTCGGCTACTTCTCCAAAGTCAAGAACTGGAACAAGAGCAAACGCGACGGCGAACTCCCCGCCCGCCAACGCGGCCACTACGCCGTGGAGGCCATCGACGCCCCCTGCGCCGCCCCGTCCTCCGTCCCGTCCGTCCCGGCAGTCCCGTCCTCCTCCCCCTCCACCACCCCTTCCGCGGAGCCCGCCCATGTCTGACAAAACCTACCAAATCCACGTCTTCGGCAAACCCGGCTGCGCCAAGTGCCACACCCTGCAAGGGCGGCTCGACGACCTCCTCTCCGAGCCCGAGTGGTCCGACTTCGAAAAAATCTACCACGACCTCGAAACCGAAGACGGCCTGGTTGCCTTCTGCGACGCCGAATGCCTGAACCCCCAGCGCGTCCCCGGCTTCTACGTCTCCAAACTCGACCCCACGACCGGCGAACAGCGTCCCCTGGTGAACCCGACCCCCGACACCCCCGACCCGGCCACCGGCAACAGCGCCCTCTACACCTGGGTCGGCCTCCAAACCGACTACTCCCCCGCCGGCCGCGGCGTCCTCACCCCCCGCATGATCGAATCCACCCTCGCCAAAGCCAAAGCCCTCTGATTCCCTCCCGCCGCCGCATGGTGTCGCCAGCCAGGAGCATTCTCTCCCTCTGCGGACGCGCGGAAGCGCGTCCCTCCCATGGCGGGCCCCCCGGGAGGGTCGCGCTTCTGCGCGACCAAGCGTGAGGGCTGCATCCGGATCGCGCCAGAACATCCTGCCCCGCTCCAATCCCCTGCCCAGTCACTCTCCATGACCTCCCCCGTCGCCGCCATCCTCCCCGACGCCTCCATGGTCGACTTTCCCGGCCGCCTTGCCGCCGTCCTCTTCCTGCCCGGCTGCCCCTTCCGTTGCGGCTATTGCCACAACCCCGAACTCTGGAACCCGAACCTCCCGCGCCTCTCCTGGACCGACCTCGACGCCGCCTGCCGCCGCTTCCGCGACAACTGGACCACGGCCGCCGTCATTACCGGCGGCGAACCCACCCTCTCCCCGGACCTACCCGACCTCGTCGCGCGCCTGAAGCGCCACGGCCTCGCCGTCAAACTCGACACCAACGGCTCCAACCCCGACCTCCTGGCATCCATCCTGCCCTCCGTGGACTACGTCGCGATGGACATCAAATGCCCTCCCGCCGACTACCCCCGCCGCACCGGCTTTTCCGACCTCCCCTCCCTCGAACGCTCCATCGCCCTGGTGAAGACCCTGGGTCCCCGCGGCGAATTCCGCACCACCGTCCTCCCCGCCTGGCACTCCCCCGCCGCCATCCAGACCATGGCCGAGTGGGTCCATTCCCTTGGCGACGGCACTCCCGCGACCCACTGGTACCTCCAACCCTTCCGCCCCCTCGACACCCTTCCCGACCCAACCTTCCGCACCCTTCCCGCCCCCACTTCTTCCGCCCTCCGCGCCCTCCTCCCCCCCCTGGCCCCCCACGTCCTCCACCCCTCCCTCCGCGGCGATTTCTGACCCCCGCCCTCCCCTCCCGTCCCCTCCTCTTCCCTCCCCGCTCCACACACTCGCGATATCAAGGAAAACCCCTTCATTCCCCTCTCTTTTTCCCCATCCTCCCCTCCATGAGTTTTTCCGCCCACGCCCCCCCCCCATTCCCCCCTCCGCCCCCCCCGAGGTCCTGCGCCCCGCCGCGCGCGGCGGCCCCCTCTGCGGACTTGCCAGCCGCCCCCCGACGCGGCATGATGCCCCCATGAACTACCTCCTGACCAACGACGACGGCATCCAGGCCGACGGCATCCGCGTCCTGGCCGACGCCGTGCGCGACCTGGGCACGCTCCACGTGGTGGCGCCCGACGGCGAGCGCTCGGCCATCGCGCAGGCGATCACCCTCGACCGCCCCCTCTATGCCGACCCGTGGCCCGCGCCGCCCGCGCCCCCCTTCGGCACCGCCGTCAGCGGCACCCCGGCCGACTGCGTGAAGATCGGCATCCGCCAGCTCCTCCCCACCCCTCCCGACCTGGTCCTCAGCGGCATCAACCTCGGTCCCAACGCGGGCATCAGCGTCCTCTACTCCGGGACCGTCTCCGCGGCGACCGAAGCGCTGATCCTCGGCTACCCGGCGATCGCCTTCTCCCTGACGACCTTCACCGACCCCTGCTGGGACACCGCCGCGCGCGTCGCCCGCCGCATCGTGGAGCAGGTGGCGTCCGGCGGACTGCGCCTGACGCCGGACACGCTCTGGAACGTGAACATCCCGAACGTCCCCTACGCCGCCCTCCGGGGCATCCGGCTCTCGCGCATGGGCGAGTCGCGGTTCATCGAACACTACACGCCGGTCCGCGACGCCGCCGGCCGCCCCTGCTGGACGATGCAGGGCGACCTGGTGGAGCTGGGCGATCCCGACGGCACCGACCTGCAGGCCCTCCGCGAGAACTGCGTCTCCCTGACCCCGATCCGCCTCGACCGCACCCACCACGCCGCCCTCGCCTCCCTCCGCCGCAACCCGCCGGCGCTCTGAGCCCGCCCCGCGGATTTTTCCAACCATTGGAAAAAAGTTTTCCAACCATTGGAAAATTCCACCCGGTTTTTCCAACCATTGGAAACTTTTTTTTCCAACCATTGGAAAACCGCGCCGGCGGCGTGGGTCACGCGAAGACGTCGCGGAAATCGATGCCGTCGGCGGCCAGCGCGTAGAGGGTGCGCGGGAGGGAGGCGGCGCCGCGGCGGCAGGCGAGGAGGTAGCCGCCGTAGGCGGCGTCGGACTCCCCTTCCAGCGGCGGGCGCAGTCCCAGCAGCACGAGTCCCGCCTCGGCCGACGCGGCGCGGATGGCCGCGGACGCCCCGCCCGGGCCTTCCGCCATCGCCGACGGCAGCACCGTCACCTCCGCATCCACCCGCGCCTCCCGCAGGAACGCGCACAGCGCCTCCTCCGCCCTCGCCGGGTCCTCGCCGGGTTCCGCCGCATGGCACAGCCGCAGCGAGGCCCCTTCCCACTGCCGGCTCCGCCGCAGCAGGCACGCGAGCGCCAGCATGAACGACGCGTTGTTCCCGCGCCCGCGCCACCAGAGGTCGATGCGCCGCGGCAGGTCCTCCGCCTGGCCGTCCTCCCCCGCCGCCGCATCCCCCTTCTCGCGCGCCGCCAGCAGCAGGTTGCGCCGCAGGGAGACGGCCAGACGCGCCACCGACGCGATTCCTTCCGCGGTTTCGCCGTCCCCCGGCGCCCCCATCAGCACCGTGTTGGGCACCAGCGGACCGAACCCGTACGCCCGCACCAGCTCCCGCATCCCGCTCCACGGGTCCGGCGCCGGATGCACCCGCACGAACGCTTCCAGACCGCGCCGCGCCGCCCAGTCCCGTACCGCCGTCCCCGACGCCTCCGCCCGCTCCGCGCTCCATCCCTCCTCCGGCACCACCGACGCGAACGTCAGCAGCCCGCGGTCCCGCGACAGCGCCGCCGCCAGCGTGCCCAGCCACTCCCGCCTCGCGCTCGCCGCCCCCAGCGCCAGGATGTCCGGCTGCCAGTTCCGGCCGTCCTCGGGGCTTGCATCCAGACGGTGCACCAGCGTGCGCGTCCCGCTCCGCAGCAGCCCGCGCCGGAAATCCTGCCAGCGGGCGCGCAGGCGGCGGCGGACCATCATCCAGTGGATCGCGCCGATCAGCAGCATCGCGGCCACGCTGGCGGCGGGGCTGATCAGGACCATCATCGCCGCGCACAGCGCGAACCCGGCCGCCGCGACGGTCCACGGCACCCGGAACGTCGGACGCCAGGCGGCGCTGCCGATGGCTTCCTCGATGGCGGCGGCGAGGTTGAGGAGGGCGTAGATGACCAGGTTGACCATCGTCAGCACGGGGGCGAGCAGGTTGACGCCGCCCGCCCATACCGCGCCCGCCGCCAGCGCGAACGCCAGGGCCGCCGCCGCGCGCGGGTCGTCGCCCTTGCCGTAGCCGCGGCCGAGGAAGGCCGGTGCCAGCCGGTCGCGCGACATCGCCTGCAAGACCCGCGGCGCCGCCAGCAGCGACCCCAGCGCGCTCGACAGGCACGCCGCCCACACCCCCGGCAGCACGAGCGCCGGCCAGCGGGAGCACTTCTGGAAAATCATCGGGTCCGTCCGCAGCGCCGGCGCGTCCCCCGCGAAGAAGTACAGCGCCACCGGCACCGCCATGTAGATCGCGTACCCCGCCAGCACCGCCCCGAGCGTGCCCCGCGGGATCGCCTTCCCCGGATTGCGCAGGTCCCCCGACATCCCGACCCCGCTCAGGATCCCCGTCACCGCCGGGAAGAACACCGCCAGCACCACCCAGAACCCCGGCGGCGGCGCCGCCGCCCCCGACCCCGCCAGCACCTCCGCCCCCGGATTCCCGCCCGCGAAGAACGACACCAGCGACAGCGCGATCGCCGCCATGATGAAGTACTGCACCCGCACCGCCAGGTTCGCCGAGAACACCGACACGCCCGCCAGCGCCACCAGCGTCGCCGACCCCACCAGCCGCGGGTCCCATCCCGCCGCCGCCGGGAGCGCCCCGACCAGCGATTCCGAGAAACCGGCCACGTAGAACGCCGTTCCGATCGCCTGCGACAGGAACAGCGGGATGCCGATCGCCGCCCCCGTCTCCGCCCCGAACGCGCGCGAGACCAGGTAGTACGCGCCGCCGCCCTGCACCTCGCGGTTCGTCGCGAGCGCCGAGAGCGAGAGCCCCGTCAGGAGCGTCACCGAATTGCACAGCGTCACGAGCAGCAGCGTCCGCCCGAGGCCGAGGTTGCCCAGCACCCAGCCGAAGCGCAGGTACATGACCACGCCGATGATCGTCAGGATGCTCGGCGTGAAGACGCCCGCGAAGGCGCCGAAGCCGTAACCGGCGGAGCGTTTCGTTTCCATGCCCCCACCCTACCCCATTCCCCCGCCGCCGTCCACCTCCGCGTTGCCCCCCGCCGGCGGGGACTTGGCGACTTGCGACTTGCGACTTGTTCCACCCACCCCCAAGTCGCAAGTCGCAAGTCGCCAAGTCATCCCCCCTCCCCCCCCACTCCGCTCACCGCAGCGCCCGGAAGCGCCGGATCAGCGCGTTGGTCGAGGCGTCGTGCTTGAGCTCCGGCTCCGCTTCCGCCTGCAGCTCCGGCAGGATCCGGTTCGCCAGCACCTTGCCGAGCTGCACGCCCCACTGGTCGAAGGAGTAGATGTCCCAGATCACGCCCTGCACGAAGATCTTGTGCTCGTAGAGCGCCACCAGCTGGCCGAACGTCTCCGGCGTCAGCTGCTGCGCCAGCAGCGTGTTCGTCGGCTTGTTGCCGGCGAACGTCTTGTGCGGCACCAGCGCCTCGGGCACCCCTTCCGCGCGGCACTCTTCCGCCGTCTTGCCGAACGCGAGCGCCTCGGTCTGCGCGAAGAAGTTGCTCATCAGCTTCGCGTGGTGGTCGCCCACCGGATTGTGCGAGCGGCAGAACCCGATGAAGTCGCACGGGACCAGCTTCGTCCCCTGGTGCAGCAGCTGGTAGAACGCGTGCTGGCCGTTGGTGCCCGGCTCGCCCCAGACCACCGGCCCCGTCTGCCACGACACGGGCTTGCCGCGGCGCGTGACCGACTTGCCGTTGGACTCCATGTCGCCCTGCTGGAAGTACGCCGCGAACCGCGACAGGTACTGGTCGTACGGCAGCAGCGCCATGCTCTGCGCCCCCAGGAAGTCGTCGTACCAGATCCCCAGCAGCGCCAGGATCACCGGCATGTTCTCCGCGAACGGCGCCGTCGCGAAATGCCGGTCCATCGCGTGGTATCCGTCCAGCATCCGCAGGAAATTCTCCGGCCCGACCGACAGCATCAGCGACAGCCCGATCGCCGAGCACAGCGAGTAGCGGCCGCCCACCCAGTCCCAGAAGCCGAACATGTTCGCCGTGTCGATCCCGAACTCCGCCACCTTGTCCGCCGCCGTCGAAACCGCCACGAAATGCCGCGCCACCGCGTCCGCGCTCCCCAGCCGCCCCACCAGCCATTCGCGGGCCGTGCGGGCGTTGGTCATCGTCTCCTGCGTCGTGAAGGTCTTGCTCGCCACGATGAACAGCGTCTCCGCCGCGTCCAGGTCCCGCAGCGCCTCCGAGATGTGCGTCCCGTCAACGTTCGAGACGTGGCGCACGACCAGGTCCCGCTTCGAGTACGGCTTGAGCGCCTCGCACGCCATCGCCGGACCCAGGTCGCTGCCGCCGATGCCGATGTTCACCACGTTCCGGATCGGCTTGCCCGTGTACCCCAGCCAGCGGCCCGAGCGCACCTCGTCGCAGAAGCGCCCCATCTTCTCCAGCACCGCGTTCACCCCCGGCATCACGTCCCTGCCCCGCACGAGGATCGGCGTGTTCGACCGGTTGCGGAGCGCCACGTGCAGGACCGGACGGTTCTCCGTCGCGTTGATCCGCTCGCCCGAGAACATCGCGTCGATGTTCCCCCGCAGGTCGGCCATCGTGCACAGCGCCTGGAGCAGGTCCATCGTCTCCGCGTCCACGAGGTTCTTCGAGTAATCCAGATGCCACCCGCACGCATCCAGCGAGAACGTCTCCGCCCGCTTCGGGTCCTCCGCGAAGAGGTTCCTCAGGCTGCGCCCCTTCCATAGCGCGGCATGCGCCTTGAGGGCCTTCCATTCCGGGGTGCGGTCGAGCTGCTTGCGACGTTTCATCTCAAAATCTCCTTTTTGCGTTTCAGACGTTTCCCCTCCATTCAACCACAAACCCCGCCCCCCTTCAACTCCGCCCTCGCCTCCGATTTGAGATTACGGGAAACCCGCCCGTTTTCCCCATGTTTCCCTGCATCCTCCCTCCCATGAACATTCCCCTCCCATCCCCCACCTCTTCTCGCCGGGCCGCATCGCTCCATGGTCCCGCCGGGCACTTCCACCGCGGACGCGCAGAAGCGCGTCCCTCCCCGCGGAGAGCCCTCCGGGAGGGTCGCGCTTCCGCGCGACCTTGTGGCCGGGAAACATCCGGGAAACTGCAGGAAACCTCCGCGGCGGACGCGCGGAAGCGCGTCCCTCCCCGCGGAGAGCCCTCCGGGAGGGTCGCGCTTCCGCGCGACCTTGTGGCCGGGAAACGTCCGGAAAGCTGCAGGAAACTTCCGCGGCGGACGCGCGGACGCACGGCACCGGCTGGCCCGTCGGACAAAACGGAGGGCCCATCGGCTCTCCGGAACCGTTTCCCGAATGACAGCCTCATTCCTCCGCGGCACCGGCCGCGCGGAGGGCGGCGAGGGCGCGGGGGAGGTCGGGGGCCTTGACGAGGATGTAGTCGGTGTCGAAGGTCGAGACGGCGAAGTCGTGGGGAAGGACTTCGAGCTTCACGGCGCGGCCTCGTCCGGGGCACCGGCCGGCCCGCCGGTGAACTCCATGATGGCGCTGGTTTCGCCGGCGCGGGCGAGCACGACGGTCCATGCGGCGCCGTCCCCGGAGGCGTACACGGTGGGCTCCAGGACGTCGCCGAGGCGGGCCGGAACGCGGTATTCGACGCGCAGGCCGCGCACGGCGAACCCCTCCGGCAGCAGCTCGAGGCCCATGCGGACGTAGTTGGCGTTGTTCGCGTGGCGGTTGTAGTCGATGTCGGCGCGCATCACGCGGAAGGGTTCCGCCGCGGTGCCGCCCTCCGCGGGGACGCGGACGTGCCGGTCGCGGTAGTCCATCTCCAGCCGCTCCTCCAGGCGCATCGCGGCGATGGTGGCGGCGTCCACGGCCTGGAGGCGGCCGGTGGCGCGGTCCACGAAGGCGCCCATGCTCCAGGTGCGGTAGCAGGGCTCGCCGTCGGCGCCGTAGAGGAAGGTGTTGCGGAAGCCGAACTTGGGCTTCATGCCGTACACCGACGTCGCGACCCGCAGCCGCTCCTTGCAGCGGGGCACGCGCACGACCTCGACCTGGCGGAAGACGAGCAGCTGGGCCATGTGGCGTTCCTCGAAGCAGCGCTTGACGACGGGTTCGCTGTCGATCCACAGCTCGGAGCAGTCCTGCATCATCTGCAGGGCGGAACAGAGTTTGAGGCGCCCTTCGGCGTCGCAGTTGCTGATGGTGGCGAGGAAATCGAGGCTGTACATGGTGCTCCTGGGTTCGAATCCGCTTCCCGGGAAGGGGGAAGCATGTCCATCGAACATGCCACGTCAAGCGGCGTTTGGCGAGGTTATTCGGTGTTTTCCAAACCTCGGCGTCTCCACAATCCGCCAGCCCGCCGGCCGGACGGGAGTTTTCCAATGATTGGAAAAAAGTTTTCCAATGGTTGGAAAAATTGGCCCGATTTTTCCAATGATTGGAAAATTTTTCGGCGGTTTTCCAATGATTGGAAAAAATTTTCCGGCAAGCCACAAAGGTCCCAAAACGCACAAAGCCCCCAAGGGTTGCGGGAGGGATGAGGGAGGGGAGCGGAAGGGAATCCACAAGAACGGGGAGCCCCCCCGCTTCGTTTCGCGTTCGGAGGGGCAACGCAGATGGCTTTGCCCCGCGGCGGGGGCTTGGCCGGACGGGGGTGGCCGTCCGGCCGCCGCTCCCTATCCCGAGTTTCCATATTCGACCCCATTTTCAACTTTTTTCAAGGGGACGACAGTGGAGTTTCCTAGGAAATACGCACATCCGGCCTCCCGAAAACCGCCAAAACGGCGTGTAGTCTAGACCTACCCTCTTGCGTCACCACGG
>JAFXQI010000079.1 GCA_017527155.1 Kiritimatiellia bacterium | reverse complement strand
GGGTGGATCCGCCCCCCGGCCTGCCCGGCCAGCTGACGTTCGCCTTCGACTGAGCCCTCCGTCCCCGCTGCCTCATCCCGCCGTGCCCGCGCCAAAGGTCACGGCCCGTTCCTTGCATATCCGCACGCGAAACCCAACTGCGCTTTTTAGGTGAAATCGCATGTGCCCCTCCCTCTTTCCCCCCCCCCATCCGAGCGCATGAAACAACATTTGGGAACACGAAATTATTGACAAGGTATCCCTTTTCCGCCATCCTCCTTCCACCATGAAAAACATCCTCCGCAACGCCTCCGTCCGCACCCAATCCGTCTTCGACGTCGCCTATTCCCCCTTCCGCGGCGGCAACGGGGCGATTGGCCTTGCCTTTCTTCCGGCCGTCCTCGGCGTCACGGCAACCGCCTTCGTCGGCTTCCTCGCCACCGAGACCGGCGCTGCCATCCTCGGCGAACTCCGCCGCCGCGGCCGCCTCCGCGCCCCGCATCCCGAGAGCCCGTCCCTCCGCGGCACCCCGACCGCACAAGAGCTGAAAGCCGATTGCACGATTTCGCCTCGCACCCTCCGCGTGCGGTTGCGACTCGGCTCGCGCCTGGCCGATCTCGGCCCGACCCTCGACAGCGGCAACCACTACCGCGAATCCCCGACCGGTGCCAAACGCATCCAGTCCCGCGGCCGCGGCCTGCGCGGCTATCTCGCGGACAACCGCATTCCCGTCAGCTATTCCACCCTCATGCGCTACCGCCTCCTCGCCCTCCGTCTGCGCCAGTTCCTCCAGCTCGATCCGCGACTTCCTCTCGAATGGCTCCTCCCCGGCGAATCCCCGGACCGCTCGCTTCCCGCCGACCTCCAGGCCCCCTACTCCACCGCCCGCCGCCGCCTCGCCCATCTCCTCCGCGACCACTGGAACTTCGACCGCCTGCGCAAGCACGTCGACGCCAAGCTCGGCATCCCCGAGCTGCTGACCGTTCGCCGCACCGTCGGCCGCTCGAAGGAAACGGCTCAGATCCGCCGCCGGCTGGCTACACAAAAGCCGATCCACAGCCGATCGGTGGTTCTCGGCGACTACACCGTCACCACCTCCCCGCCCCGCCTCGACGCGACGATGCGCGCCTTCGCCGGTTTCCTTCGCGAACGCGACCTTCCCGGGAAGCTCGCCGCCCACCGCGACCGCTTCGCACAGTGGCTTGAAAACGCAGCCGGCACGTGACCGGGGGGTGGGGTTTTCCGCCCCGTCCCCGCAGAATCTTCTTGAAACTCCCGCCAATCCGCGTACAACCCTCCGAAAAACTTTCCAACCCAAGGAACAACCAAAGGAACCACCATGCGCAAGAAAATCGTAGCCGGCAACTGGAAGATGAACATGACCACCGAGGAAGCCACCTCCCTCGTCAACGGCCTCAAGGCGGAACTGGCCATTTTCCGCGGCGCCGACGTCGTCGTCTGCCCGCCCTTCACCGCCATCTCGACCGTCAGCGCCCTCGTCCAGGGCACGCACATCGACCTCGGTGCCCAGAACATGCACTGGGAGAAGTCCGGCGCCTACACCGGCGAAATCTCCGCCGCCATGCTCCGCGAACTCTATTGCCACTACGTCATCCTCGGCCACAGCGAGCGCCGCACCTACTTCGGCGAAACCGACGAAATCGTCAACCGCAAGGTCAAGGCCGCCCTCGCCGCCACGCTGCACCCCATCGTCTGCGTCGGCGAAACCCTGGCCCAGCGCGAAGCCGGCGAAGTCGAGACCGTCATCACCACGCAGGTCCGCGGCTCCCTCGCGGGGCTTTCCCAGAAGGAAATCCTCGACTCCGTGATTGCCTACGAACCCGTCTGGGCCATCGGCACCGGCAAGACCGCCACCTCCGCGCAGGCGCAGGAAGTCCACGCCCTCATCCGCAAGACCCTCGCCTCCATGTACGACGCGGCCATCGCCGACGGCGTCCGCATCCAGTACGGCGGCTCCGTCAAGCCCGGCAACGCCAAGGAACTCTTCTCGATGCCGGACATCGACGGCGGCCTCATCGGCGGCGCGGCCCTCGACGCCAAGTCGTTCATTGACATCGTGCGCGCCGCGGTGTAAACAGTATGGAATAGCGCGCGGGACCGTCCGCGCGCCCCACCCATCCACCCCCAACGGCCCCGCATCCCGGGGCGAGGAGACAACCGCATGTCCATCATTACAACCCTCCTGCTCGTCGTGGAAGTCATCTCCGCGCTCCTGCTGATCGTCGTCATCCTGGCCCAGAAGTCCAAGGACCAGGGCCTCGGCATGGCCTTCGGCGGCGGAATGGGCGAAAGCCTCTTCGGCTCCCGCGCCGGCAACGTCCTGACCCGCATGACCATCACCCTGACGGTCGTGTTCATGGCCAGCACGCTGATCCTCGGTATCATCTTCTCCCACGGCAAGGGCGGCACCGGTTCCATCATGGATACCGCCACCGCCGAGGTCCCCGCCCCCGCCGCCCCGGCCGAGGCGCCCGCCGCCGTCCCCGGCCCCGTCGACCTCCCCGCGGCCCCCGAAGCCGCCGACGCCCAGGCCCCGCAGGTCCTCGTCGTCAACGACGCCGGCGAACTCGTCCCCGGCGACGCCCCCGCCGCCGTGACCGAAGCCGCCGAACAGGCCGCCGACCAGGCCGAAGCCGCCGCCGAGGAAGCCCAGGCCGCCGTCGAAGAGACCGCCTCCGCCGTCCAGGAAGCCGCCGAACAGGCCACCGAAGCCGTCCAGGATGCCGTCGAAGCCGTCCCCGCCGCCGCCGAAGAAGCCGCCGCGGCCGTCGTCGAAGCCGCTCCCGCACCCGCCGAGGAACCCGCTCCTGCCGAAGAAAAGCCCGCCAAGAAGAAATCCACCAAGCGCGGCAAAAAGGCCAAGGCCGAAGAAGCTCCCGCCGAAGCTCCCGTCGAAGAAGCCCCCGCTCCCTGACCCCCTTCCGGCACTTCCCATGAACCACGGCTGACGCTGGCCCCCTCTGGCGTCAGCCTTTCTCTTTCCCCCGCCATGCCCCCTCCCCTCTATCTCCCTCCCACATCCCTCCCGTTCTCTTCGTCTTACTCGTCCTCCTCGTCCTACCCGTCCTTTTTCCAAAAACGAATCCACCGCATCTCCTCCCTCGTCCCTCCCACCTCCTCCATCCCCAAACAAATCCACCGCATCTTCTCTCTTTTCTCTTTTCTCTTTTCACTCGCCTTCGTCGCCCTCCCGCTTCTCCTCACGCCAGCCTGCAACCGAGCGCCAGCCCCCGATTCAGCCCCAGACACCCTCCGCCTCACCACCTCCCGCATCGCCGGCTTCGACCCCGCGAAAGCCGCCGACGAAGCCACCATCCTGGCCGTCGGCAAACTCTACGAAGGCCTCTACCAGTACGACTACTGGACCCGCCCCTACCGCGTCGTCCCCCTCCTCGCCGACGGCATGCCCGACGTCACCCCCGACGGCCTCCAATGGACCCTCCGCCTCCGCCCCGGCATCCGCTTCGCCGACGACCCGTGCTTTGCCTCCACCTCCGGCCGCGGACGCCCCGTCACCGCCGCCGACTTCGTCTACTCCCTCCTGCGCATCGCCGACGTCAAAGTCGGCTCCTCCGGCTACTGGCTCTTCCGCGGCCGCATCGAAGGCCTCGATGACTTCCGCGCCGCCAGCCAAACCGACGCCCCCACCGACTACGACGCCCCCGTCGCGGGCCTGCGCGCCCTCGACGACCGCACCATCCAGCTGCGCCTGACCGCCCCCTACCCCCAGCTCCTCTGGGCCCTGGCCATGCCCTACACCTTCATCGTCCCGCGCGAAGCCGTCGAAACATACGGCCCCGACTTCCCCCTCCACCCCGTCGGCACCGGCCCCTACATCCTCGCCTCCGCCCGCCCCAACTACCGCTACGAATACCGCGCCAACCCCGCCTGGACCGACCCCGACTCCCCCCGCACCGACACCGTCCCCGCCGACGCCCCTACCCCCGACGCCGGCCGCCCGCTCCCCCTCGTCCCGCGCATCGTTGCTTCCGTCGTCGGCGACCCATCCACCGCCTGGCTCCTCTTCCTCACCGGCGACCTCGACCGTACCAGCGTCACCCTCGACCAATGGGACTCCATCATCGGGCCCGACCAGACCCTCCGCCCCGAAATCGCCTCCCGCGGCATCGCCCTCTCCCGCACCCCCACCCTGGGCGTCTCCTACATCGCCTTCAACATGGACGACCCCGTCCTCGGCCCCAACCGCAAACTCCGCCAGGCCCTCGCCTGCGCCTTCGACACCCCCGCCTGGCTCCGCTTCCAGAGCGGACGCATGGCGCCCGCCGACGGCCCCGTCCCGCCCGGCGTCGCCGGCGCCGCCGAAACCCCGAACCCCTGCTCCTACGACCTCGACCGCGCCAAACGCCTCCTTGCCGAAGCCGGCTATCCCGGCGGCCGCGACCCCGCCACCGGACGCCGCCTCGTCCTGACCCTCGACATCGGCTCCGCCGACAACCCCGAAGAACACCAGGGCGCCGAACTCATCGCCTCCTTCTTCGACAAAATCGGCGTCCAGCTCCACCTCTCCTTCAACAACTGGCCCACGTTCCTCAAGAAAATCCAGAACCGCCAGTGCCAACTCTTCAAACTCATCTGGCTGGGCGACTACCCCGACGCCCAGAACTTCCTGCAGCTCTTCCACACCCCCAACGCCTCCCCCGGCCCCAACCGCGCCAACTACACCAACCCCGCCTTCGACGCCCTCTACGAACAGATGACCGCGACCCCCGACGGCCCCGCCCGCGACGCCCTCTGCCGCGCCGCCACCGACATCCTCCGCGAAGACTGTCCCTGGATCTTCATCGCCTACCCGAACAAATACTCCCTCCGCCGCACCCGCCTCCGCAACGACCTCCCCACCGACTTCCCCTGGAGCACCGAAAAATACCTCGCCCTCCCCTGACGCCCCGCCCGTCCACCATCCCCGCCCCCCGCCCATGATTCCCCGGAAATCCGCTGGAGATGCCCCCGCCCGCCACCTCTTTTGAAAACACGAAAAACCCTGACGTTTTCCCCCTTTCACCCCCCATCCTCCCCCGCATGAACGACACTCCGTTTTTCCCCGATGGAGTTGTCAGGCGAAAACCTGACGATTCCCCTTGTGCAGGGATGGGTAGGGCGGGCAGTCCCTGCCCGCCGGAGTCCGTCATGCCGAAGGAAGGCACCGGAGATGCGCGGAGGCCGTTTTTCCGGTTCTTCGGGGAATTTGGTGGACGGGGACGCCGGGGGCAGGATGTCAGAGCGGCATTCGGAGCAAGAAGCGCGCGCAAGCATTCGCCCCCCTCCGAGAGGGGGGTGCCGCCCGGTGGATGAGGGTTCCTGGATGGCGGATCCGGAGCGAATGGAACGGGCGGCGGGGGGAGTACTGCGGGTGGCCGTCGCGGTCGGCTTCCACAGGGTCCATGCGCGACGGGCTTGTCCCGCTGGTTTTCTCTCCGCCGTTTTTGCTGTCGCGGTGAAAACAAAACCGGAATGCCGTGGAGGTCAGAACCGGAATGGGGGAAAGGGGGGGAGCATGCGAAATAGCCCGTATTGACAGGGGTAAAAGCCACCACCCTTCGCAAGTCCCCGGTGCGGACTTCAAAACCGGAAGGCTGCCGAAGTGGGAGGCGACAAGCGTTCCGCCTCCTGTTGACGGGCCTCCAAGCCCTC
>JAFXQI010000078.1 GCA_017527155.1 Kiritimatiellia bacterium | reverse complement strand
GGGCTGACAAAAAAGCCGTTCCGGCGTTCCGCCCGCTTCCCGTTTTCTTTTCGTTGAGCAAAAGGAAAGAGGAGGGCAGCGGCCGAGGGCCCCGAAGGGCTTTATTTGTTCGGCCATTTTGTCCCTCCCATTTGTTGTTTTTGTTTTCCAAAAAATCTTCATCGGCTGCTCCGTGCGAGGAGGAGGGCGAGGGCGGGGGCGCCGAGAACGGCGGTGACGATGCCGACGGGGGGCGTCCCGGCGAAGGGGAGGGCGCGGGCGGCCGCGTCGCAGAGGGCGAGGAAGAGTCCGCCGCCGATGGCGCAGGCGGGGAGGAGGCGACGGTGCGCCGCTCCGCCCGCGAGCCGCGCCAGGTGCGGGACCAGGAGTCCGACGAACCCCACCGGGCCGCATACGGCGACGGCGCACGCGACGAGCAGCGCCGCGCCGGCGAGGAGGGCGAAACGGAGCCGCGCGGGGTCGAGTCCGTGCGAGAAGGCCGCGTCGTCGCCGGCGAGGAGGGCGTCGAGGGGGCGGGAGAGGAGGACCGTCGCGAGCGCGGCGCACCAGGCGGCGGGAAGGGCGATTCGCCACGGGCCTTCGGGGACGACGATGCCGCCGAGGCTCCAGTGGGCCATGGAGAAGCTCTCCCAGGGCGTCATCGCGAACTGGCAGAGCATCGTGCCCGCGCCGAAGAGGTAGGCGCAGGCGATGCCGCCCAGCAGCAGCCGCGCAGGGCGTCCGCCCGATCCGCCGCAGGCCCGCACGAGGGCGAGGGACAGCAAGGCGCCCGCGAAGGCGGCGCCGCCCACGGAGACGAGGCCCGGCGCGAACGCCGTCGCCAGGTAGGCGCCGAGGGTCGCGCCCGACGCGGTGCCGAGGGTGTAGGGGGAGGCGAGCGGATTGCGGAAGAGGGTCTGGTAGATGCATCCCGCCACCGCGAGGATGCCGCCGACGCAGAAGGCGCAGAGCAGCCGCGGCACGCGGTAGCTCCAGAGGAGGCCCGGCGGGCATCCGCACACCGCCAGCGCGGCGAGCGCGGCGGCGAGCAGGAGCGGGAGGAGAAGGGTAAAACAACTCGGGACAACTTTTTTGAAAATGGACAAGGAGGGCAAACAATTTGGCCCTCCGGGCTTTTCCGCCCGCTTTGCATTTTCGTTTTCCAAGTGGGGGTGTCGGTTTTTTGTCTTTGGTGTTGTCTGGCGAAAACCTTGTGTTTTCGTTTGTGCGAAGCCGGGTAGGGCGGCGAGTCCCCTCGCCGCCGGATGCTGGAAGGTGCAATCGGATGCCGCTGGATGTGCGGATGCCATTCGGTCGGAGCCATGGGAAAACATGCGTCCGCACATTTCTGGCCCATTCCTTTGGCATTTCTCGCGCCGGCGGGCAGGGACTGCCCGCCCTACCCCTTCCTGGACATGGGAAATCACAAGATTTTCGCCTGACAACTTTTTTGAGTTGTTTTCAAACGCTTTTATCTCGATGACGCGGTGCGGGATTCCGGCGAGGGGGACGAGGTCGTGGGTGGCGAGGACGACGGCGCGGCCGGCGGCGAGCTGCGCGCGGAGAGTGTCGGCGAGGGCGGCGCGCGCCGGGGCGTCGAGGCCTTCGAAGGGTTCGTCGAGGAGGAGGGTTTCGGCTTCCTGCGCGAGGGCCGCGGCGAGGAACATCTTGCGGGTTTCGCCGCCGGAGAGGGAGCCGGCGTCCGCGGCGGCGAGGGGGGAGAGTCCGGTGGCGGCGAGGGCGCGGTCGATGGCGTCTTCGTCGCGGCGGGCGAGGGTGCCGAAGAATCCGGCGTGGGGGAGGCGTCCGGCGGCGACGGCGGCGCGCACGGGGAAGCCGGCGAGGGAGCGGGCGTCGGGCGACTGGGGAAGGTAGGCGACGCGGCGGGCCCAGGCGGCGCGGGGGATTGCGGCGGAGGGGTGGCCATCGAGGAGCACGCGTCCGGCGGAGGGGGCCAGCGCGCGGGCGAGGGTGCGGAGGAGGGTTGTCTTTCCGGCGCCGTTGGGACCGGAGAGGACGGCGAGGGTGCCCGCGGCGAAGTCGGCGGTGAAGCCATCGATCACGGTCTTGCGGCCGAGGCGGACGGTGAGGTTTTCGCAGCGGAGGAGGGAGGTCATTTGGCGAGGGAGTAGAGGGAGTTGTCGGGGGAGAGGAAACCGCAGTCGTCGGAAACAAAGCCTTCCGAGCCGCGCCGGTAGGGGGTGGAAAGGGACTCGACGTGGCCGTCGGCGAAGGCGACGTTGGTGCGCCCGCGGTGGCGGAATCCCTGCGTGCCGGCCGAACGGAGGCCGCTGCCGGAGCCGTCGTGGGCGCGGTCGGGTTCGGGGGCACGCATGAATTTGTTCGCTCCGCCCGCGTACTGGCCGTCGCCGAAGAGCGCGGTGCGTGCGGGGGCTTCGATCTGCGACTGGAGCGCAGGGCGGTCGCGGTCGCCGGGGTCGCCCTCGACCTTGCCGACGTAGCTGCAGTTGTAGTTGTAGCCGGTGTAGGGGTCGCCGCGCCAGTTCGCGTTGCCACCGACGTACGACGGACACTGCAGGACGCGCCCGTTCGCGCACTCGGGAATGCGTTCCCAGATCACG
>JAFXQI010000077.1 GCA_017527155.1 Kiritimatiellia bacterium | reverse complement strand
CAGGCGGCGGTCCTCCAAACCACCGCCACGCTCCAGCGCCACCGCGATGACCGCGAATCGGTCCGCCGTCTCTTCAAGAACGAAAAGGTCCGGTATGCGGCCGAATAAACATCCGATTATCTATGGCCAGCACAATAAATCTCGCGTGATGTTGGGGACGGTGGTAGGGCGAGCTCTCCGAGCGAGCCGTTCCAGCCTCCCAGGCGGCTCGCACGGAGTGCTCGCCCCACCATGTCGGACCACACTTTCCATGAAAACACCCTGGAGCCGAAAACGATGATAGAATCGCTTGTTTTTCTGAAATCCCGCGCGGTCTTGGCGGTGTTGTCCGTGGCGGTGGCGGGGACGGGGGTGGAGGGGGCGGAGGGGACGGTCCCGGAGGGGTGGCGGGAGGTGTTTGTGTATTGCCAGGAGGTGGTGGCGGGGTTCGGGGAGGACGGGGAGGCGGTGGTGGTGCGGCGGGAGGCGGAGGCACCGGCGCCGCCGGATCCGTCGGCGCCGCCGTTCGATCCGGACGGGGAGGCGGCGGAACAGGCGTCGGGGGGCGATGCGGGGCGGAAGGAGGCGTTCATGGCGTGGCTGGAGGGGGAGTGCGCGGAGGCGGGGGAGACGGTGATGGTGGCGGGGACGGACGGGGGAGGGGTGTACGTTCTCTCGGAACACGGGGCGGCGGCGCGGGGGCTCAAGCGGTACGACATGGCGGAGGGGCGCGCGGTGTGGATGACGGACCCCGGGGAGGCGCGGGAGCTGGTCGGTCCGGTGTTCGCGCCGGGGGCGGGAGGTGGGGGGCGGCTGGCGGGGCTGGTATGGAATTCGCCGGAAGGGGCGCGCACGGAGTGGCTCGATCCGGCGATGGGAGTCGTGCAGGAGCGGCTTGGGGAGGCGTTTCCGGGGGCGGGGTTCGACTGGGTTGCGACTTCGCCCGACGGGGGGCGGTGGATCGTGCGCGTGCGGCATCGCGGGCGTCCGGCGGAATGGCTTTGCGTGGATGCGGCGGGGGCGTCGTGGCGGGTGCTGGCGGAATGCCCGGTAGAGGTGTCGCCGACGGTGCGGGGGCTCTTCCGCTGGACGGCGTCGGACGGGATGCGGTTGACGGGGGTGTACACGCGGCCGGAGGGAGGGGGGCCGTATCCGCTGGTGGTGTTCCCGCACGGCGGGCCGGGGGCGCTCTCGACGGTGGACTTCGACGAGCGGGTGTGGGCGCTGGCGGATGCGGGGTTCGCGGTGTTCCAGCCGAATTACCGCGGGTCGGCGGGGTTCGGGAAGGCGTTCCGGTTCGCGGGATGGGGGGCGGAGGGCATCCGGCGGGCGCTGCTGGACGTGCGGGAAGGGGTTGCCGCGCTTCGCGCCGACGCCGGGGCGCGGCTCGCCGGTTCGCCGCCGGTGCTGCTGGGGGGCTCGTGGGGTGGGTATGTGGCGGTGGCGGAATTGGCGTTGCATCCGGGGGAGTGGGCGGGCGCGGTGTCGTTCTTCGGGGCGTTCGATCTGCCGGAACTGCTGCGCGCGGAGTGGGCACGCGCCGGGGAGGGAGAGACGGCGGCGGCGGCGGAGCGGGCACGGCGCTCGCTGAGGCGGCAGTTCGGGGACCCCGGCGCGGAGGCCGACATGAAGGCGTTGGGGGCCATCAGCCCGGTCCGGATGGCCGGGGCCATACGGGAGCCGGTGGTCCTGTTCCACAACAAGGGGGACCGGGTCATCGCGTTCGGGCAATCGGAGGGGATGGCAAAGGCGCTGCGGGAGGCCGGGGGGAGGGTTTGTTTCCGCTCCGGGTCGGGGGCGCACGGGTGGGGGGCGGAGGAGGAGGCAGGGGTGTATACGGAGTTGGTGGGGGTCTTGCGGAGGTGGGGGAGGGGCGGGTGAGTGTCCACGGGCAGGACGCCTATGGAAAGAAAGACGGGTATGACGGGGAGGGGATGGGCTGCTTCAGGAAATCCACCCGTTTTCCGGGGTCCAGTCCTTCGGAACGGGGGTGGGCGGGAAGAGGACGGGCAGGAGAAAGGCCCGGATGGCCGCCACGGCCTCGGGAAACGTCGGGGCCGAGTCTTGGAGGCGGGTACGGCGAACGAAGCCGGACCACAGCGAGAGGCGCGGCGGTGCATCCGCAAATCCGGGGGCGAGGGCAAGGGGGACTTCGGGAAGCGGCCAGACGCCGCGCCTCGAAAGCGATTTTTCGAGAGCCGTGCGAAGGGTCGCCCATTCGAAGGCGAAGTGCGAGGCGAGAAACCACACGTCATAGAAGTCTTTCATGCGGCTGTTGAGTTCGCCGTGTTCGACCATCGCATGGAGTTTCTCCGCGACGGCCGCGATATCCCGGAACATTTCCGCGAGGTGCCGGGGCGAGGCGTCGCCGCGGCAGAGGAAGTCCGTGTCGAGCGTGGGGCGGTATCCGACGCCTCCGAGCCAGACGACGAACAGGTTGCCGCCCTTGAGGGTGAGCGCGTCCCGGTGGGGGGATGCCGCCAGTCGCCGCAGGAAACCTTCCGTCGCGTAGCGCGCGAGCGTCCGGTTGTTTTCCCATGCGTTTTTCCGGCTTGCGGCGTTCAGCCGGGCCCTGACCGATTCGGGAAGGTTCGCGCTCATGGCACCAGCATCCCCTCCACGTAGGGATGGATGACACGCGATACCCGGTCCACCCGCGCAGCCTCCATCAAACCGTCGACCGTGAACAGGCGCTTCCGCCAGCCGTCGTGAAGGGCCTCGAGAGCGACATCCAGACCGATCTTGTTGCGGAATTTGAAACAGTCGGCCACCGTTTTCTCCGGCGAATAGAGCGGGATGGCGAGACCTTGGCAGTCCTTGCGGACCACTCCCCACGAAAAGGCCGGTTCGGCGACGCGGACACACTCCACCGGGACGCCGCCCGCCGAAGGCGTCCGCCGGCCGGGAGGGATGGCAATCCAGATTTGCGGCGGGAGTTGGGAGGTGAAGCCGTGGAGCCGCAGCGCCGTGAGCAGGGTGGCCACAAAAGGCACTCCCTGTTTCAGGAGGGTTTCGAGTTCCGGGCACGGGTGCTCCGGGACATGGTCCGACGCTTCGTAAACGCCCCGGACCAGACGGACGATGCGGCCGGATCGGACCATCCGGGAAAGTGCCATCCGCGAAAGGCCGTGTGCTTCCGCTTCCCGCGTCGTGAACTGTCCCCGGAGAGGGATGGGATTGGTCGATGGGTTGTCCATGGTTGTCTTTATGGATGCAAATCGGATATGATTGTACATATTCAATGTCTGTTTGCAACACATTTCCATGTCCTGCAAGGGGAGTGGAAAACACATCGGGACACCTTTGCAAAGGGGCGCGGGCGGACAACTGTGTCCACGTGCCGTTTCTGCTTCAGGAGGAGGATGAGGGCGGCGACGGCGGCGGGAGGCCGACGCCGGATTCGAGGTCGCGGCGGACGGCGGGGAGGAGGGCGCGGAGGCGGGCGGAGAGGCGGCGGCGGATCTGGTAGAGGTTGGAGGGGGTGACGGGGTGGAGGCGGAGGATGGCGTCGGTGGGGAGGTTCTCGATGGCGCTCGCATGGAAGACGGCGTAGTGGGCGGGGTTGGTTTCGGCGCGGAGACGGCGGAGGGCCTCTTCCAGGACGGCGGAGCGCCACTCTTCCTCGCAGGCGGCGTCGGCATCGGGGAGGAAGGCGTCGGGGGGCGGTTCGGCGGCGTAGCGGGATTCGGCGTCGCGGCGGGCGTCGGCATCGCGGCGGTAGTTGGCCACGCGCCAGGCCACGCGGCGGGCGAGCCAGAGGTGGAAGGCGCCGCGGGTGCGGTCGTAGCGGGAGAGGGCGCCGCCGTGGACGAGTCCGGCCATGACCTGCTGGACGATTTCGTCGGCGTCGGCTTCGGGCAGGCCGCGGTGGCGGGCGATGCCGAAGACGTAGCCGGCATAGGTGTCGAAGAAGCGCGCCCAGGCCGCGGCGTCGGCCGGGTCCTGGATGCCCGCGAGGATGCTGCTGCGGGTGGATTCGTTGCGGTAGGGGGCGTAGGTCACGGGGTGGATTCCTCGGGAGGATCGTTCGTCGGGGTGCGTGACTTGCGGGAGGCAGGCGTCTTGGGTGCCTTTGGAGGCTTCGGAGTCTTGGGTTTCGGGGTTTTGGGCTTGGAGGAAGCGTAGGAGGGAATCTTGGGAATCTTGAAATGGAAGATGCCCGGTTCCATCGGGTCCTCGCGGGGAGCGTAGAAGGGTTTGATCCAGCGCCAGGGGCGCGGCGGGGACATGTGGTACCAGTACTCGGCCCCCTGGGCGCGCCAGATGGCGAAGTCCGGGAAGGTCCACACGAGCGGCGCGGCGATGGCGATGGCGGCCGCCCACGCGGCCCAGCGGAGCCAGCGGTGGCGGTGGAGGCGCATGGCGCGGCGGAGGCGGCGGAGGTCCTTGAGGAGCGCCTTGGCGCTGCGGGGGCGGAGGGCCGGGTCGCGCGCGGTGGCGCGGGCGAGGAGGGCGAGCCATTGCCAGAAGTAGGGGGATTCGACTTCGGCCTCCGCGCAGGGCGGCAGCGAGGCGTCGGCGGGCGGGCGCCCGGTGCTGATGCGCCAGAGGGTGCGGCCGAGGGAATAGACGTCGCCGCCCGCCGAGGCCGCGCCCTCGGGCGGGGCGTAGCCGGGGGTGCCGACGACCGACGCGGTTTCGCGCACGTCCGCGAGGAGCCCGACGTCGGCCAGGACCGCCTTGCCCCAGGACCTTCTGCCTAAACAGGATAACGGCCTGCCGTTTAAACTCATGGGTGAGGGGCAGGACTTCATGTCGATGATTATCGGCT
>JAFXQI010000036.1 GCA_017527155.1 Kiritimatiellia bacterium | reverse complement strand
TTGGATATACCATTGGAGTTGTCAGTCGAAGAACTTGTGTTTTCGTTCGTGCAAAGCCGGGTAGGGCGGCGAGTCCCTTCGCCGCCGGATGCCGGGACGTACCATCGGATGACGTTGGATGTGCGGATGCAACTCGGCCGAAACGAATGGGAAACATGCATCCGCACATTTCCGGCGACGTCCTTCGGCATGACGGACACCGGCGGGCAGGGACTGCCCGCCCTACCCATCCTTGCACATGGGGAATCGCAAGGTTTTCACCTGACCACTCCATTGCAAGATAGAGAAACTCCGATTGGTCCGATTGCCGATGCGGAAACCATGGGCGTCCAGGTCGCGGCAAGCCATCAGGCAAAACCTTGTGTTTTCGCCCGTGCGAAGCCGGGTAGGGCGGCGAGTCCCTTCGCCGCCGGATGCCGGGACGTGCAAGGGAATGTCATGGGAGATGCGGATGCCATTCAGCCGGGACTTGGGGAAACGTGCGTCCGCACATTTCCGGCGACGTCCTTCGGCATGACGGACACCGGCGGGCAGGGACTGCCCGCCCTACCCATCCTTGCACATGGGAAATCGCAAGGTTTTCACCTGACAACTCCATTGCAAGATAGAGAAACTCCGATTGGTCCGATTGCCGGTGCGGAAACCATGGGCGAACCGGTGATGTGCCTCTCCTGCACCCGGGGTGGGGGCGGGGAAGCGGGTTTACTTCCGCGGCGGGTTTTGGCACCATCGGGGGCGATGAAGACGAAAGAGGCGCCAACCACTTCGGAACGGCTGCTGCGGGACATCGCGGCGGACCGGCAGAGTTTGCGGTGGGCCGATTTCGCCAACCGCTACCGTCCCATGATGCGGGCCTACCTCGCGCGCGGCTTTCCGACCCTCGCGGGGGAGGCCGACGACCTCGTCCAGGAGACGCTGCTGGTCCTGGTGGAGAAGCTGCCGGACTACCGGTACGACCCCGGGGAGCTCGGGTCCTTCCACAACTACCTGACCGGCATCCTCCGCAACCGCGCCCTCCGCGCGCTCGCCCGCCGCGCCCGGTCCCGGGCCGCCGACGGCGACTACGCCCTCTCCATCCCCTCCGCCACCCCCGCGACGGCGGACGCTTCCGGGCCGGACCCGGGCGAATGGCGCGACGCGGTATGCGACATCGCCCTGCGCCAGGTGCTCGCTGATCCCGCCCTCCAGGAACGGACCCGGGAGGTCTTCCGGCGCTGCGCCGTGGCGGGGGAAAGCCCCGCCGCCGTCGCGGAGGCCTTCGGGATGGAACGCAACGCGGTCGACCAGATCAAGAACCGCCTGCTCGGGCGCATGCGGAAGATCGTCGCCGCGCTCGCGTCGGCGGAGCCGTGACGAGCGACGGGTTGACTGGGCGGCCTGCGAAAAACGGGCTCGCGGCGCGAAACACGGAGGGAACGGAGAAAGGAGGCCCGGAGGGTTTTGGAGGTCGAGTTTGCCGGAGGGGTGTCCACGCTCCGAAAACACGCTCCAACCTCTTTCCCGGTGGCCCGGACAGGAATCGGAAAGATTCCGTGAGGTGCTTCCACTGGAGCGAGGTAAGGTTTTCTGCAGCTTCCCGGCCGGTTTCCACCCACAAGGTCGCGCGGAAGCGCGACCCTCCCCCGCGGGGAGGGAGGCGATTCTGAGCGTCCGCGTTGGAAAAGGTGGCGGCACGATATCCCGTCACTCGTCGCTCGTCGCCCGTCTCTGCGCGTGCGCGTTCCACGGCAACTGGCGGACGGCGGTGTGGAGGAAGGGATTGCCGAGGAGGCGGACGCGGGCGGCGGGGTCGCCGGTGACGGTGGCGAGGGAGCGGCAGCCCGCGAAGGCGTGGGGGCCGATTTCCCGCACGGTGGCGGGGACGGACACGGACTTGAGGTGGAGGCACCGCGCGAACAGGTGGCCGGGGATTGCTTCCACGCCTTCGGGGATGGCGTAGCTTTCCGCCGAGCGCCCGGGTGGGTAGGCGACGAGGCGGGTGCCGTCCGCCGAAAGCAGGACGCCGCCGTCGGAGCGGTAGGCCGGGTTGCCGGGGGCGGTGTCGATGGCTTCCAGGGATTCGCATTCGAGGAAGGTGCGGTCGTCGGAAACGTCTTCCACGCCCGCCGGAATCGAGAGCCGCCGCAGGGAGCGGCACCCCGAAAACGCCCACGGGCCGATTCGGCGGAGGGAGTCGGGGAGGTCGATTTCGCGCAGGGTGCCGCAGTTCATGAGCGCCCCGGCCCCCAATTCGACCAGGGTGTCCGGCAGGCGGATGGCGGAGACTTCGCCGGCAAGCCGCAGGCGGTCCGTGCGCGGGAATTCGGGGTTGCCGCCATCCAGTGGCGGCAGGCCCACGGCGGTCAGGGTCCACGGGCGGCCGTCGCCGTCGCGGATGGGCTTGGCGAGGTCCAGGACGCCGTTGCCGTGGGAATAGTCGGGTTTGACGCAGAGGGTGCCCTCCGCGGCGCAGGCGGCGAGGAACCAGTTGCCGTCGGTCATGGTGGCGTTCCAGTGGGCGTCTTCGATGCCCGCCGGGAAGGAGAGCGTCCAGGGGACGTTCCCGGGCACGGGCGGGGCGCGGAGGGCGAGGGCGGCGGCCGTGGCCGCGGCCGTGGCCGCCAGGGCCGCGAGGAGGGCGGGCTTGCCGGGCCAGTGCCGCCGGCGGATGGCCCGGGCGAAGGCGGCGGCGGAGTCCGGGCGTTCGGCGCCGAGGGCGCTCGTCGCCCGCCGCAGCAGGGCGCGCCAGCAGCGGGGCGGGCGGTGGGCGAAGCATTCGTCGGCGAGGACGCCGAGGGCGTAGACGTCCGCGGAGGGGGTGATCCTGCCGCCGGCGAACTGCTCGGGGGCGGAGTAGCCCGGCGTGCCGACGCCGACGGCGCCGCCCGTGACCGCGGAGAGGGCGCCGCCGTCCGGATCGGGGGCGGGTTCTTCTTCCTCCGCGAGGTCCTTGACGAGGCCGAGGTCGATCAGGACGGGCGAGCCGTCGGCGCGGCAGAGGATGTTCGAAGGCTTGATGTCGCGGTGGACGAATCCCAGCCGGTGGAGGTGTTCCACCCCGCCGCAGAGGGCGAGCAGGAAGGCGGCGACGTCGCGGTCGCGGGAGGGGAGGTCGCGCGGGGCCAGCTCTTCGAGGACGAGATAGGGCACGCCGCCCTCCTCGCCGGCGGAGAGCAGGCGCGGCAGGGCCGGATGGGGATGGGCGGCGAGGATTCCGGCTTCGCGCCGCATCCGCGCGGCCAGGTCGGCGCGGTCGTGGCGGAGGACCTTGAGGGCGACGGCGGGCCCGCCGCCGGGGGGGCGGGCGCGGTAGACTTCGCCGCTGCCGCCGCGCCCGAGGAACGCGAGCACGTCGAGGCCGGCGAAGCGGGCGCCGTCGGCAAGCCGCCGCGCGGAGCGGCCGGCGGTGCGGTGGCGGGCGAACCAGCCGTCGAGATAGGTGCTGTCGGGGGCGGGGGCGATGGCGGGCTCCTCGGGCTAGCGGGCGGACGGGGCTTCGGGGACGGGCCGGGAAAGGCGGGCGGGGCAGTCCTCGAAGGCGCCGCGGCCGGCGGATTCCACGCCGTCGGGGACGTGGATGCTCTCCAGGCGGCGGCAACCGGCGAAGGCGGAGTCGTCGATGCGGGTGACGGTGTCCGGGATGGCGTAGGCGCCGGACTTGGCTTCGGGGCAGCGGACGAGGCGGGTCATGTCGCGGCTGAAGAGGACGCCGTCCTCGCTGCGGAAGGCGGGGTTGCCGGGGTGGACCTCGAAGGCCCGGAGCGCGGGGTTCTTCATGAACGCCCGGCCGCTCGCGATGCGCTCCAGGCTGGCGGGCAGGACGATGCGTTCGAGGGCGGTGCATTCGCAGACCGCGCCGAGGCCGTAGGCGTCGATGGTCCGCAGGCCTTCTGGGAGGGCCAGCTCCCGCAGGCTCGAACAGCCGCCGATGGAGAACATGCCCGAGAGGCGCTCCAGGCACGCCGGGAGGCGGATTTCCCGGAGGCTTTCGCAGCCCATGATGAAATGTTCGCCGCAGGCGTCGAGCCGCTCCGGCAGGTGCAGTTCCTCCAGGTTGGTGCAGTAGGAGAAGGCCTTGTCGCCGATGCGGGAGACGGTCGGGGGGACGGTCACCGACACGAGGGTCTTCTGGAAGGAGAACGCGCTTTCCCCGATGGCCCGCACGTCGTCCGGCACCACGACGCGGACCAGCGGGCCGAACGCGCGCAGGAGGAGGCCCATCTCCCGATCGACGAGCAGGCCGTCGCGCACCGCGAAGCGGGGGTTGCCGGGCGCGATTTCGATGTTCGCCAGCTTGCCGCAGTTGGCGAACGCGTTGTCGCCGATGGCCTCGACGGAGGCGGGGATGGAGATGCGTTCCAGACTGCGGCAATCGTCGAAGGCGCCCCGGCCGATGGCCACCACGCCTTCGGGGATGGCGATCTTGACGGCGTCGTTCGCGTTGAAGGCCCAGTCGCCGATGGCCGTCGCCGAGGCGGGCACCCGCACGGTCGGGCGTCCGGGCAGGGCGAACACGACGGAGCCGCTCCGCGAGTCGATCAGGCAGCCGTCCTCCATGCGGTACGGGGAGCCCTCGGCGATGTCGATGCGGTGGAGGTGGCGCCAGTGCCCGTCGAAGGCGGTCGGCCGGATCGATTCGAGCGAGGCCGGGAGCGATACCCGTTCCAGGGGGACGCCGGGGCGGTAGCCGCCGGACTTGCGGGAGAGCGTTTCGACGCCTTCGGGGATCGATATGCGTTTCACGCCCGACTGGACGAGCGCGTCCAGGCAGACGGTGTGGACGCCTTCCGGGACGGTCACCTCCACGGCGTCGTTCGCCGTCATGCGCTCCAGGACGCCGTTGCGGATGTCGAATTCCGGGGCGGCGGCGGGGGCGGCGGGTGCGGGTTTGGGCGCGGGGGGCTTGGGTGCCGCCGGGGCCGGCGCGGGGGCGGGGGCGGCATCCGGCGCGCCGCGGATGGCGGCGGCGACGCGCCGGACGAAGTCCGCGGCCGTCACGTCCCGCGAGGCGCCGAAGCGCCCGATTGGCGAGAGGGTGGCCGGATCGAGCAGGAGGCAGGTCGGGTAGCCGCCGATGCCGTAGCGGCGCTGGAGTTCGCGGTTCCGCGCGCGGTGCTTTTCCGGCACGAGGGAGGCGTTGCTCGGGAAATCGACGCGCACGGGGTAGACGTTTTCCCGCGCCCACGCGGACCATTCGTCCGTGGAAAAGACCTGCCGGTCGAGAATCTTGCACCAGGGGCACCAGTCGCTTCCGGTGAAGAGCACGAAGAGCGGCCGCCCGGTCCGTTCCGCGGCGGCGGTGGCGGCGTCCCAGTCGTGGGTCCATTCGCCGGGCTCCGCGCCGTCGACCCGCGCGCCGTTGACGAGCGCGGGCGCGTCCTCCGCCCGGGCCGTGAGCGCCGGGACGGCCGCGGCCGCCGCCGCGAGGAGCGCCGCGAGAAGAAGGGCCGGAAACCGGCGTTTGCTGGTTGCGGGGATGGGGGCATTCATGGATGGGTCCTTTCGTTGGCGGAGGGCGGGACCGCCTCCGGCCACCTGCCGGATTGCACTCCGCCACTCTACACGATATTGCACGCAAACGGCAAAATCTTATGCGGCCGGCGGAAAAAAGTCGGGGGCGGGGAAAATGCGATGGGGCGGGGGATTCGACGGCCATCGATTGCATTCGATTGCCGTCGATTGCTGTCGGCAGGAGGGGAAGAATCCTCAGCGGAGCGAGGCGAGGACGGGGAGGGGCAGGGTGTCGAAGGGGGGCGTGGAGAGGGCGTGTTCGAGGAGGAGGGCGGAGGCGAAGGCGTCGAAGAGGGCGTCGTGCCAGGTGCGGCCGGGGCAGAGGGCGGCCAGGCGGTCGAGGAGGCCCAGGGCGGTGCAGGCGGCGGAGAGGGTGTGGTCGGTGGCCGTCGGGAGGAGGTGGCGGGCGAGGACCAGGGTGTCGAGCCAGGGGCCGAAGCGGTGGAGGGGGGCCAGGTGTTGCAGGATCTTTTTTTCGGTGGAGGCGTTGTGGGCGGCCAGGGGGCGGTTCAGGAGCCACGGGCTCCAGGCAGGCCAGAGGACGGCGGGCTCGGGGGCGGCGTCGAGTCGGTCGCGGAGGGCGTCGTGGCGTCCCGGCGCGTAGGGGTTGAAGGGGCGGCCCGCGGGAACGTGCAGGAGGTCTTCGCGGCAGGCGCCCGTGACGCGGCCGTCCGCCAGTTCGACGAGGCCGATCTGCCACGGGACGTCGGGATGCCCGCGGACGGAGCCGGTGGTTTCGAAGTCGAGAACGGTGATGCGCATGAAAAGTGAAAAGAGAAAAGTGAAAAGAGAGCGGCGGAACGATCCAACGATTCAACGATCCAACGATCCTACGATCCAACGATCCAACGCCCTCAAGCCAGGGCGGCTTCGAGTTGGTCGAGGAGGCTGGAGAATTCGGCGAAGGCTTCGGCGAAGACGGCGGGGGAGGAGAGGTCGACGCCGGCCGCGGCCACGGCTTCGAGCGGCGGACGGGAGCCGCCGGAGCGGAGGAGGGCGAGGTAGGCGTCGGTGCCGGTTCCGGCCAGAATGCGGCGGGAGAAGACGAGCGCGGCGCAGAAGCTGGTGGCGTATTTGTAGACGTAGAAGTCGTAGTAGAAGTGCGGGATGCGGCACCATTCGCAGGCGATGGCCGGCGAAAGCTCCAGGCCGGGGTAGTAGGCGCGGTTGAGGTCGGTGTAGGCGGTGCAGAGCCAGTCGGCGGTGAGGGGCGTCCCGGCTTCCTCGGCGGCGTGGATGTCGCGCTCGAACTCGGCGAACATGGTCTGCCGGAAGACGGTCCCCTTGAAGGAGTCGCACAGGTGCGCGAGGAGATGGGTGTGGAGCGGGCTGCCGGCGGGTTCCTTGGCCAGGAGGTGGTGCGAGAGGAGGAGTTCGTTGACGGTGGAGGCGATCTCGGCGATGAAGATGGGATACGACGCGGTGGCGTAGGGCTGGGAATGGTTGGAGAGCCAGGTGTGGGCGGAATGGCCGAGTTCGTGGGCGAGGGTGAAGGCGTCGTCGAGGCGGTCGTGGTGGTTGAGCAGGAGGTAGGGCGCGCTGTCGTAGCAGCCGGAGGAGTAGGCGCCGGACTGCTTGCCGGTGTTCTCGAACCAGTCGATCCAGCGGGAGGCGAAGGCGGTCTTCAGGATGGCCGCGTAGTCGGGGCCCAGCGGCGCGGTGGCGTCGAGGACCCATCCGGCGGCGGTGTCGGGCGGGACGGTCGGGGAGACGGCCGGGACGAGGGGGGTGTAGAGGTCGCAGAAGTCGAGGTCGTCGAGGTGCAGGGCGCGGGCGCGGAGGGAGAGGTAGCGGCCGAAGGCGGGCAGGGCGGCGCGGGCGGACGCGATGAGGGCGTCGTAGACGGCGGTCGGCACCTGGTCGTCGAAGAGGGCGGCTTCGCGCGCGGTCGGGTAGTGGCGGGCGGCGGCCTCGAAGACGTGCTCCTTGACGGTGTGGGCAAGGGTCGAGGCGAAGGTGTTCTTCCATTTGCCGTAGGTGCCGAGGAGCGTCTCGAAGGCGTTGCGGCGGAGGGTGCGGTCCGGGGATTCGAGGTAGGTGCGGTAGGTGCCCTCGGTCAGGGGCAGCGGCGCGGCGGCGGGGTCGGAGCCGGCGACGTCGGGGAAGGCCAGGTCGGCGTTGGCCATGATGTCGTAGGTTTCGGACGAGGCGGAGAGGACTTCGGAGGCGCGCGCGAGGAGGGTCTCTTCGGGCCCGGAGAGGACGTGGGGCTTGTTGCGGAGGAGTTTTTCGAGGCGGCGGCGGTGCGGCGCGAGGGCGGGATCGTCCTGCCAGGCGGCGATGTCGCCGGCGGGATGCGAGAGGAGTTCGGGGGTGATCCAGGCGCAGGCGGCGGCGAGTTCGGCGTAGCGGGCGCGGATGCGGGCTTCGCGGGCCTGGGCGGCGGGCTCGGCGGTGTCGGTGTCGTGGGAGAGGTGGGCGTAGGTGTAGAGCTTTTCGAGGGTGCGGTCGAGGGCTTCCTCGGCCGCGAAGAGCGCCGCGACGGCGGGTGCGCCGTCGAGCTTGCCCTGTAGCGCGAGGACCGGCGCGAGGAGGTCGCCGAGGCGCGCGAAGTCGGCCTCCCACGCGGCGTCGGTGGCGTAGAGGGGGGCGAGGTCCCACGTGCGGTCGGCGGGGATGTCGCGGCGGGCGGGGATGGGGGCGGGTTGGGTCATGGGGGGCTCCTTTGGCAAGACACCTAGGCAAAACACTTACGGCAGGGGGAAGCTAGCACGATTTCCCGCCGATTCCAAGAGGGAGCGAGAGGAGGACGGTAGGCGGCGGGGCGTGGTGGGGGCAACCCCGGTTTGCGGTCGGAACGCGGGCGATTTTTCATGGAGGGGAGAATGGGGAAAAATGCTTGGGTTTTCGGTATGTTTCCCGTAATTGCAAACGTGAAGGCAGGGAGGAACAGGCGGGCGGGGGAAGGGGACGCGGGGGAGGCTGTCAGGGGGACGGGACGCCGGCGTCGGGGGCCGGGACGACGGGGCGGAGGAGGGCGTAGAAGCGCTTGTTGATGCGCTTGATGCGGAGGGGACGCCAATCGGGGTTGCCGTGCATCCATTCGGGGAAGGTTTTCGCGTCGCGGCCGGCGCAGACGAGCAGGGCCAGGTTGTCGCCGGCGCGGGCGCGCTCGACGAGTTCGACGGGGTTGCCGAAGGCGCGGCCGGGCTTGTAGCCGTAGAAGATGAGCGCGCCTTCGGAGTTCTCGTTGAGGCCCCAGCCGACGAGTTCGGCGCCTTCGGGGAGGTTCGCGCGGAGCATCTCGACGAGCGGGACGCTGGATTTGGACTGGTTGAGCGGGCCTTCGAGCCAGTTGAGGCCGAAGCCGCACCAGACGAGCACCCCGGCGAACGCCCAGAGGATGCCGCGGCGGTCGCCTTCGACGGTCTTCTGGAGGAGGGCGGCGGTGAAGCCGGCGCCGACGATGAACCCGCCGGCGTCGAGGGCCAGGGACCACTCCTTCATCGTGAACGCGGGCACCCACGGGGCCGCCATCGCGGCGAGGCACCAGAAGGCGGCGATCAGGCCGAAGCAGATGCGTCCGGCGCGGGCGGGCGCTTCGCCGTCGCGGGCGTAGCGGTCGACCCAGGCGGCGCAGGCGAGGGCGACGGGCGGGAGCATGGGGAGCAGGTACTGGTTGTCCTTGCCGCTGGAGATGCTCAGGAGGAGGAACATGCCGACGGCCCAGCAGAGCCACAGGAGGCCGCCGCGGCGGGCGGCGGTGTCGCCGGAGCGGGAGCGGCGGACGAGTTCGGCCACGCCGAAGGGCGCGAGGAGGGTCCACGGGGCGCAGGCGGCGAGGACCTGCGGAATGTAGTAGTGCCAGGGCGCGGTCGGGCCTTCGGTGCCGGTGAAGCGCTGCCAGTGGTTCTTGATGAAGAAGATGCGGTAGGATTCGGCGCCGCCCTTGTTCCAGAGGGCCCAGAGCCACGGGCCGACGACGAGCGCCAGCATCGCGGCGCCCACGAGCCAGTGCCAGGAGAAGACGAGTTTCCAGCGGCGGCGCGCGAGGACGTAGATGGCGGCGCCGGAGCCGATCAGCAGGAGGCCGATTCCCCCTTTGCACAGGAAGGCGCCGCCGCAGGCGGCCCAGAAGAGGGCGGACCAGGCGGCGAAGGCGCGGCGCTTTCCGTCGGCGGCTTCGTCCATGCGGTCGAAGGCGAGCATGGCGAGGGTCGTGAAGAACATCATGCCGTTGTCGATCATCGCGCCGTGGTTGACTTCGATGAAGAGTGCCATCGAGGCGAGGATGGGGACGGCCGCGCCCATGCCCCACGGTCCGAGCTTGCGGCGGGCGAGGGCGGGGAGCAGCGCGAGGGTCGCCAGGGTGAAGAGGAGCACGGGCATGCGGGCGGCCCAGTCCTTGTAGCCGAAGGCCTTGAAGGAGGCGGCGAGGGTCCAGGTGTAGAGGGGGGGCTTTTCGAGGAAGATGTCGCCGTTGAGGTGCGTGGCGGTCCAGTCGCCGCCCTCGATCATCTCGCGCGCGATGGCCGCCTCGCGCGCCTCCGCCGGCCTCCACACGTCGTGGTTGAACAGACAAAAGACGCACAAAGGCAGCGCCACCAGCCACCCGGCGAGGGCGGGTTTCCACCACTTCGATTTTCCATTCGCTGTCACAGTCGTTTTCCGTTTGCGTTTTTCAGGAAACAAAAAGAACAAAACAAGAAACAAATTTACAAGGATGACAAATCACCCTTACCACATGGGATTGCCTTCCACCGTCAGCAGTTCCCGGGTTTCGGAGTCGAAGAAATAGCGTTCGAGCTTGTAGAACTTCGGGTAGAAATTGACGATGATTCCACAAGGGGTTTTCAAGAGCCGCATGTAGTTGAAGAGTTGCGCGCGGAGGGTCGCATTCAGTTCGGGCACGGCCTTGCATTCGACGACGATGTCCCCTTTGCAGAGAAAGTCGAGACGGTAGGCCGCGGACATGGCGACGCCCTTGTAGGTGGGATGGAAGGTCCTTTCCCTCTCGAACGGGATACCCATCCGTTCCAGTTCGATGGCGAAACCTTCCTGGTAGCAGTACTCGTTCAGACCCGGTCCGAGTTCGTCCCTCACGGCACGGAGCGCCCCCACCACGTCGAACACATGAGCCTTCAAGCACTCCAAATCGACCATCCCGGACCTCCAAGTCCCCTCACAGGGAAACAAAAAGCCCGCAGAGGACAGGATTTTGGAAGGCGCGAAGCGCTCTTTTGTCCAAAAATTTTGTCATCCCTTTGTTCTTTTTGTTTCCCTATTTTCCGGGAGCGGTCAGTACTCGTATTCGCTGCCGCCGATGAATTCGCGGATGAGGGACTTGGGGCCGATGGCGCTGTCGTCTTCCATGGGGGTGAGGTCCTTGAGGGTGTCGTAGACGCGCTTGGCGCGGACGTAGGCGTCCTGGCGCTTCGGGTCTTCCCTGAACTTCTCGATCGCCGGCGGGAAGTACTTGAAGAGCCGCGCCTTGAGCACCGGCAGCTCGAACGGGACCGCGCTGTTCACCAGGTAGTCCACCGTGCCGATGAACGGGATGATGTTCCGCAGTTCGCTCCGGCGGACGTAGTGCCAGTGGGTGAGCGTCTGCTCGGGCTGGAGGTTCCGGTGCCAGCTGTCGCGGATCATGCGGCGCAGCAGGCGGTTGTCCGCCCAGCGCATGAACATGCCTTCCTTGTTCTGCACCTGGCCGAGCGTCTCGATGTAGAGCTTGAATTTCTTGGAGTCCGGCGTGGACTTGGTCATCTCCCCGAAGAGGCCGTGCAGGGAGTCCAGCAGCAGGATCTGGTTCGGCGCGAGGCTGAGTTCGTGGACGTTGAGTTCGCGCTGGCCGGTCTTGAAGTCGTAGTGCGGGGTCTTGATGGTCTTGCCTTCGAGGAGGGCGGCGATGTGTTCGTCGATGAGCTTGAGGTCGAGGGCGTAGGGGGTCTCGTAGTCGTAGTCGCCGAACTCGTCCTTGGGATGCTGCTCGAGGTTGAAGAAGTAGTGGTCGAGGTTGATGGCCTTGAATTCCATGCCGGCCTCGGCGAGCTTTTCGCTGACCTTGATGGTGGTGGTGGTCTTGCTGGAGGAGCTGGGACCCGCGATGATGACCATGCGGACCTCGGGCAGCCGGTCGATGATCAGCTGGGCGCCGGCCTTGACCTCCTTGTCGTAGCGGTCCTCGCAGGCGTCGACGAGCTCGGGGAAGCGGCCGTCGGCGATGATCTTGTTGATGCCCTCGACGGTCTCGCAGCCGTGGTCCATGTTCCAGCGGAGGACTTCGTAGATCTTCTTGTAGGGGATGTTGTCGGTGGCCTCGAACTTGTAGGCGCGCTGGGTGCGGGCCATGGCGCGTTCCTGGCGGTAGCGGATGTAGGCGCGGGCGGTGGTGGCGTGGCCGGCGTGGATGAGGGTCTCCTCGACGATGTCCTGGATCTCCTCGACGGAGGGGGTGGAGCCGGGGCCGTACTGGGCGGCGAGCTTCTCCTCGACGAGGACGGCGAGGCGGTCGGCTTCGTCGTAGTTGGAGCCGCCGACGGCGCTGGCGGCCTTGAAGATGGCGGTGGCGATGCGCCCGCGGTCGTAGGGGACGACCGTGCCGTTGCGCTTGACGATTTGCGTGATGTGGCTGCTCATGTCTGTACCTCCGTTGGGCGTTCATCGCCCGCGTTTCTTTCTGCTGTCGCCGACTTTACGCCGCGCGCGCGCGCTTGCAAAGCCTTTTCCGAGTGCGGACTCGCATTTTTTTGCCCCTTTCACCGGGGAGCGCCGGGATGTTCCGCTGGGCCGGGGAGAAAGGAGGGAAACGGGGGAAAGCGGCCGGAAGAAGGGAAACCTTCTCATGGCGTTTGGATTGGTGGAAAATGGGCGGAATTGCTTGTGTTTTCCTTGATATCGCGAGTGGGTTCCAGTGGCGCCGGAAAGGGGGGGCAGGGGGGAGGGAAGGAGAGGGGGGGAGGGGCGCCGAGGGCGGGTCAGGGGGCGGTGGCGTGGAAGGGGATGGAGGGGAGGGGGTGGAGGAGGGTGCGGAGGGGGGCGGGGAGGAGGGGGGAGGTCGGGAGGTCGGCGAGGGGGAGCCAGTCGAAGGCGATGTGGGGTTCGGAGGAGGGGGGCGGGGTGGGGGCCGTGGCTTCGAGGGTGGGGGAGGTGCAGAGGAAGTAGAGGCCGAGTTCGCAGGTGTCGCCGTAGCGCTGTTCGAGGATGCCGAGGAATCGGCCGGGGGTGCAGTCGCAGCCGAGCTCTTCGCGCCATTCGCGGGAAAGGGCCGCGGGGGAGGTCTCGCCCCACTCGACGTGGCCGCCGGGGAGGTAGACGTTGCCGCGGGCGACGTTGCGGCAGACAAGGAGGCGGGCGTTGGAGATGCAGACGCCGCGGACGACGATTTCGATGGGGGGGGGGAGGGGCATGGGGGGGCTGGGAGGGGGCTGGGTTTCCAGGTTTCTAGATATCTAGGTGTCCAGGGGGGGCTTCAGGGGGGCTCACTCGCCGATGATCTTGACGAGGACGCGTTTGCGGCGGAGGCCGTCGAATTCGCCGTAGAAGATTTGTTCCCAGGGGCCGAAGTCGAGGCGGCCGGAGGTGACGGCGACGATGGTTTCGCGGCCCATCACGCTGCGCTTGAGGTGGGCGTCGCCGTTGTCTTCGCCGGACAGGTTGTGGTCGTAGCGGGTGTAGGGTTTCTCGGGGGCCAGGGTTTCGAGCCAGCGCTCGAAGTCGCGGTGCAGGCCGGATTCGTCGTCGTTGATGAAGACGGACGCGGTGATGTGCATGGCGTTCACCAGGCACAGGCCTTCGCGGATGCCGCTCTCGCGGAGGCAGGATTCGACCTGCGGGGTGATGTTGACGTAGCCGCGGCGGGCGGGGAGGTTGAACCAGAGTTCTTTGCGGTAGGATTTCATGGGGGGCCTTTCGGTCAGACGGGGACGTTGAGTTCGTTGAGGACGACGGAGGAGAGGAGGAGGGAGCCGGCGCAGAGGAGGATGCCGTCGCGCTTTTTGGCCCAGGCGATGCCGCGCTGGAGGCCGTCGGGGAGGGTGCCTTCGGCGGCGGGGATGCCGGCGGTTTCGGCCGCGGCCTTGAGTTTGTCCATGGGCATGTTGCGCGGGGTGTCGAGGGGGACCAGGAGGCAGGCGTCGACGACGGGTTTCATGCGGCGGAAGAAGCCCGGGGCGTCTTTGTCGGAGAGCATGCCGCAGAGGAGGGCCACGGGGCGGCCGGAGCGGAATTTGCCGAGGAAGCCGGCAAGGGCGGCGGCGGCGTCGGGGTTGTGCGCGGAGTCGAGCAGGACGAGGGGATCGCGGGAGAGGATCTGGCAGCGTCCGGGCCAGCGGACGAGGGTGAGTCCGGCGCGAACGGCGGGGCCGGGCAGGGGCTGGCCGAGGATGTCTTCGAGGCACTGCAGGGCCGTCAGGGCGATGGCGCAGTTGTCGAGCTGCCAGTCGCCGAGCAGGGGCAGCCGGAAGGGCGGCCAGGCGTCGCCGGAGGCGGTGGATACGGAGAGGGTCTGGCCGTCGGGGTCGAGTTTGGTGCGGCGGATGGATACGTGGTCGGCGGCGCGCCAGAGGGGGGAGCGGGTTTCGCTGGCGCGGGCCTCGATGACGGCCATGGCTTCGGGGCGCTGGAGGCCGGTGACGACGGGGCGCGAGGGTTTTATGATTCCGGCTTTTTCGGCGGCGATCTCGGGGAGGGTGGTGCCGAGGTAGTCGGTGTGCTCGATGCCGATTTCGGTGATGACGGAGAGGAGCGGGGTGACGATGTTGGTGGAGTCGAGGCGGCCGCCGAGGCCGGTCTCGAGGACGGCGATCTGGACGTTCTGTTCCTGGAACCATTTCAAGGCGACGGCGGTGGTCAGCTCGAAGAAGGTCCCGGGCCGGGCGCCGGGGGCGCCGGAGGCGGATTGGCGGGCGTCGGCGGCTTCGACTTCGCCGAGCAGGCGGGAGAGGTCTTCGTCGGGGATCGGGGCGCCGTCGACGCGGATGCGCTCGTTGAAGCGGATGAGGTGGGGGCTGGTGTAGAGGCCGGTGCGCAGGCCCGCGGTGCGCAGGACGCTCTCGAGCATCGCGCAGACGCTGCCTTTGCCGTTGGTCCCGGCGACGTGGATGCAGGGCAGGCGGTCCAGGGCGACGCCGAGTTCGCGCACGAGCGCGAGGGTGGTGTCGAGTCCGAGGCGGATGCCGCGGCCGCCGGTGCGGCCGTAGAGGTAGGTGAGTTTGGCGTTGAGGATGGAGGCGAGTTGGCTCATGGAGAAAAAGGAATGGAACGGGAGTTCGGTTGTTCGGAAGGCGGTTGTTCGCCGGGGGAGGGGATGGGGGGCGACGGTGCCGGGGCTCAGACCGGGGCGGCGGCGGGGGCCGGGGCGGCGGGGGCGGGCATGAGGTAGTCGAGGAGGAGGGCGAGGCGGGCCTTGAGGTCGCGGCGGGGGACGATCTGGTCGAGGAGGCCGTGCTTGAGCAGGAAGTCGGGGCGCTGGAAGCCGGCGGGGAGGTCCTGCTGGATGGTTTCCTTGATGACGCGCGCGCCGGCGAAGCCGATGAGGGCGCCGGGTTCGGCCAGGATGACGTCGCCGAGGGTCGCGAAGCTCGCCATGACGCCGGCCGTGGTGGGGTGGGTCAGGACGGAGATGTACGGGAGGCCGGCGTCGGCGTGGCGGGCCAGGGCGCCGGAGGTCTTGGCCATCTGCATGAGGCTGAGGAGGCCTTCGTACATGCGGGCGCCGCCGGAGGCGCAGACGATCACCAGGGGCAGGGCCGCGGCGGTCGCGCGCTCGATCAGGCGCGTGATCTTTTCGCCGACGACGGAGCCCATGCTCGCGCCGAGGAAGTTGAAGTCCATGACGCCCAGGGCGAGGGGGCGCCCGTCGAGGCGGGCGCGGCCGCAGGTGACGGCGTCGGGCTGGCCGGTCTTGCGGCGGTTGTCTTCGAGCTTGTCCTGGTAGGGGGCGGGGCCGATGAAGCCCAGGAAGTCGAGGGCCAGCAGGTCGCGGTCCCATTCCTCGAAGGTGCCGTCGTCGGCCAGCATGGCGATGCGGTCGGCGCGGTCGAGGGGGAAGTGGTAGTTGCACAGGGGGCAGACGCGGAGGGCTTTGTCGAGCTCTTCGGAGTAGAGCATTTCGTTGCATTCGGGGCACTTGAGCCACAGGCCGTCGGGCATGTCGCGACGGCGGGATTTGCCGAGGCCGTTGGAACGTTTGAGGAAGAGGGGCATGGGGTGGGTCCTTTGGAAAGGGGGGGATTTCGGATGTTCGGGGTTCGGATGGTCGGGTTTCCGGCGGGTTTCAGCCGCGGGCCACGGTGACGGCCATGACGGCGGCGGCGCCGGCGTTCCGGAGGGCGCGGGCGCAGGCATCCAGGGTGGCGCCCGTGGTCATCACGTCGTCCACCAGGAGGATCCGGCGGCCGCGGACGGCGCGGCGGGAGGGCACCCCGAACACGCCGGCAACATTACGGGCGCGCTGGGCGGCTGTCAAATGCGTTTGCGTGCCGGTACGGCGGAGGCGCCAGAGCCAGAAGGGGCGTACCGGGATGCCGGAGAGGCGGGAAAGGACGCGGGCGATGAGGGTCGCCTGGTTGTAGGTGCGCCGGATGCGGCGGGTCCAGTGGAGGGGGACCGGGATGATGGCGTCGGCGTCGGCGCGGTCGTCGGGGCAGGTCGGCCAGAGGGCCGCGAGCCAGCGCTCGATCTCGGGAAGGGCCCAGAATCCGGCGCGGTACTTGAGGTTGCGGATGCAGGGGCGGACGGGGCCGGCGTAGCGGACGGCGGAGCGGGCCCAGGCGAAGGCGGGCGCCGTCTTGCGGCACCAGGTGCAGACGTAGGGGCCGGGGACGTCGCCCGCGACGGGGTCGCCGCAGACCGAGCAGTAGGGGAGCGAGACGACCGGCACCCGCATCTGGCAGTCCGGACAGAGCGCCGCCTCCGGTCCGTGCACCGGCCGGCCGCAGCCCGCGCAGGGACGCGGATAGAGCAGGTCCGCGAGGGTGCGGAAGGGATTGATCGAGCGCTTCATGCGGTAGGGGGCGGGGGAGGGGGCGGCGCCCTCGGTCGCGGCACGGCGCGGCTCCCCTTCCGGGAACTCCACCTCCACCGACTGCGCGCCAAAGCCCCGCGCCAGCATCTCCAGCGTCTGGCGCGCCGAGGTGCGGACTTCGCCGCCCAGCCGCCGCGCCAGGCCTTCCGCCAGCCCTTCCGCCTGGGAGCGGGCTTCGTCCATGAGGCGGTTCCGGTCTTCCTCGCGGAAGCCGCCCGGCAGCAGCTTGTTCACCACGTCGGGGAGGATGATGGGCAGGAGCTTCTCGTCCTGTTCGTCGTAGAAGGTGATGTTGCGGACGTTCACCGCGTAGGCGCAGGGAGGCATCGCGATGCGGTAGCGGCCGGGGGCGGTCTCGGAGACGGCGAAGGCGGGGTCGCGCAGGTCGTAGCGGAAGTCGATGTCGAACTCGAAGATCATCGCCATCTTGCGCGACGTGACGAGCCATTCGAGGTAGCGCTTGCCGAGGTTGCCGAGGGAGTGGTCGCGGGCGGTGACGATTTCCTTGGTCACCGCCTTGAACACCGAGAGCACGCCGATGCTGCGGAGTTCTTCGATGGCGGCGGTGGTCTTCACCTCCATGGAGCCGCCGCGGCGTCCGGCCGCGCCGCCGCGCCGCCAGAGTTTCCACGCCAGCGCCAGCAGCCCCGCACACAGCAGGCCCCACACGATGTTGGTCAATATCTGTTGCATGACGCCACTATACCCCGGCCCGGGGCCGTCCCGCAAGCGCCGCTACAGGTCGGAGAAGTCGGTGGAGTCGCCGTTGGCGGGGAGGTCCACCGGGATGCGGAGGCGGTCGCGGACGAGCTTGGCCAGGCGTTCGCGGGGCTCCTGTTCGCCGTGGACCAGGATGAGCTTCTTCGGGCGGGCGTCGTAGACGCAGCGGAAGAGTTCCAGCCGGTCGGCGTGGGCGGAGAAGGCGTTCAGGGTGGTGATCTCGGCGGCCACCTGGAAGTCGTCGCCGAAGATCTTCACCTTCTTTTCCCCGTTCTGGAGGCGGCGGCCGAGGGTGTTGACGGCCTGGTAGCCGACGAGGATGACGCCGTTGGCCGGGTTGTCGATGCCGTGCTTGAGGTGGTGGAGGATGCGGCCGTGTTCGCACATCCCGGCGGCCGCGAGGACGATCGAGGGTTCCGTCGAGGAGGTGATGGCCTTGGAGTCGGCGACGGTCTCGGCGAAGCGGAGCCAGCGCGGCGTGACGGGGGAGTCGCCGGTGCGTTCGCGCAGTTCGTAGTATTCGTGGTCGAGGATGTCCTGGTTCTTCTCGAAAATCTGCGAGACGGCGTTCGCCATCGGGCTGTCGAGGTACACCGGCACGCGCGGGAGATCGCCCGACGCGAAGAGGGAGGCAAGGTGGTAGATGATTTCCTGGGCGCGTTCGAGGGCGAAGGTCGGGATCATGACCTTGCCGCCGCGGCCGAGGATGCGGGTGACGACCTGGCGGAGGTCTTCGCGGGCGTTGCGGGCGGCATCGTGGAGGCGGTCGCCGTAGGTGCTTTCGAGGATGAGGACGTCGACGCCGGTCAGCTCGGCGGGGTCGCGCAGGAGGGGGAGGTGGCGGCGGCCGAGATCGACGGCGTAGCCGATTTTCAGCGGGTCGCGGCCGTGGCGGGGGATCTTGATCTTGGCGATGGCGGCGCCGAGGATGTGGCCGGCTTCGAGGTGGAGGAGCTTGACGCCGCCCGGCAGCTCGATGGAGGTGTCGTAGGGGTGGGGGCGGATGAGGCGGAAGGTGGCTTCGGCGTCGGCGGTCGTGTAGAGGGGGATGACCTGGGGGAGGCCCTTGCGGTTGGTCTTCTGGTTCAGGTAGGCGGCGTCGGCTTCCTGGATGTTCGCGGCGTCGCGGAGCATGACGGGGAGGAGGTCGGCGGTCGCGGAGGTGCAGTGGATGGGACCCTGGTAGCCTTCCTTGACGAGGAGCGGCAGGGCGCCGCAGTGGTCGATGTGCGCGTGCGAGACGACGGCGGCATCGACGGTGGCCGCGGGGAACCCGAGGTTGCGGTTGAGCTTTTCCGCCATCTGGCGCGGGCCCTGGTAGAGGCCGCAGTCGAAGAGGATGCGCGCCATCCCCACGTCGAGCAGGTGTTTGGATCCGGTGACTTCGCTGGCTCCGCCGAGAAAACTCCATTTCATGCGCACGCTCCTTCCATGCCCGCGAGCATAGCCGCGGAATCGCTCCGCGGCAAGCCCGGAATGGACGCATGCAAAAAGGAAACGAAGGGGGCCGGCCGGAGTCGGCGCGTTGTCCGCCCCCCCCGCCTGGACGGGTTCCGCTATCGCCGCCGGTTCCGGCGTGCTTCCAGCGGTGCGTTCAGCCATTCCCGGATGTCCGATTGCAACCGCCGTGTCTCCAGGTCCCCCGAGTCCTCTCCCAGCACCTTCCGGATGGCATCCCAGAACGCCCTCTCGCGTTCCCCGCTCCCTCCCACGGCATGTTCTCCCAGAACCACTCGCGATATCAAGGAATTCCTTGGATTTTTCCCCGTTTCCCGCCGGTGGTTCCGTCCGGGACGCGGTGGCTGGATGTGCCGGATCGTGACCATGCGCATGATGCCGAGCTTCTGCTCCACCGCGCGCACCAGGCGGGTCACCTTCGGGTTGTCGGCGAGGAGCCGGGACAGTTTGGCCCTCGCGGCGTCGGCGGCCTGGCGGTCGGCGGTGGACAGGGCCGGAATCTCCTCTTCGTTGTCGGGGAGGAGCCATTCCAGGGAAAGCCGCGCGTCCAGCCCGATGAGTTGGCGGAGGCGGGTCGCCAGCTTCTTGTAGTGCATGGCCGTGGAGTACTTGACGGACGGGACGTGCTTGCGCATCCAGCCCTTGAGGCCCGGCTGGCGGGCGCAGATGCGGCGGGAGCCGTTGCGGGCCTTCTTGAAGACGAAACGGGAATCGAGCGTCGGCTCCAGGTCCGCCAGGCGCGAGCCGATGCGGAGGCGGCCGCAGAGGGTGCGCGGGTCGAGGTCCCAGGCCTCTTCGATGTCATCGGGAGCGGGTTTGCCGCGGAGGGTGAGGGGGGCTTGGGGAGCGGCGGGCGGCGGTGGCTCGGGGGGGGCGACGTGGCGGCGGAGGCGGGAGAGGATGCGTTTGCCGCCGTACCACGCGAGGTGGGCGGCGAGCGCGCCGGTGAAGAGCGCGAGAGACCCGACGGCCTGGAGGAGGATGGCCGTGGGGGCGTGGCTGCCGGTGGGGCCGAAACAGTCGCGGGCAAGGGCGTTGAGGTAGCCGGGAGGGAAGATGGGGGGTTGTTTCATGGGGAGGATGATGGAGGAATGCGGGGGAAAAAGCAAGAGAATTCCTTGTTATCGCAAATTGTCCGGACGAGGTGGCGGAGGGGATGGGGAGGGGATGGATGGAAGGGGACGGGGGAGGACGGGAAAACGTTTTACCTGGAAGGGGGCGAAGAAGGTTTGGAGGGGACGGGCGGAACGGGTACACTGGTGAAAGCGGATGGGGCCGGTGACGGGCCGTCCGGGAACACAGGAAGCGGAAGGACATCCGATGAAGACGAACAGTTGGGCGTGTTGGCTGGCGGCGGCGGCATTCGCGGCCGGAACCTTGGCGGGCGCGGCGGAGGGACTGCGGGCGAGGGTGGCGTTCGACCGGGCGGGAGGGTTCACGGTGGAGAGGGGGGCGGAGGCGTCGGTGGCGGCGCGGATGGAGGACGGCGGCGGGTACGGGATTTCGCGTTGGGAGGGGAATGCGCCGGGGCATGCGGAGGGGCGGCGGAACGGGACGTGGGTGATCGACACCGCGGAGCCGGGGGAATACTGGCTGCGGGCCGTCGGGTGGTGCGACGGGACGGACGGGGAGGTGCGCGGGACGATACGGTTCCGGGTCGCGGAACCGGCGCGCGCGGCGCGGGCGGCGGGCGAGGGGGAGTCGGTGGTGTGGAGCGAGGATTTCGCGGGGATGACGTCGGGGAGCAGCACGGTCATCGACTACAACGGCTGGACGGGGGAGAAGTGCTACAACATCACCAACAACGTGAGGGTGGGGAGCAGCAACGGGGGCGGGTACGTGACCTCGCCGGACGGGACGCTGGACGGGGAGGCAGGGCGGCTGGAGTTTTCGATGTGGCGGTACGACAGCGGGGCGGCGGTGACGTTGCAACGGAGCGTGGACGGAGGCGCCAACTGGATCGATCTGGCCTCGTATTCGTCCACTGACATCCCGGCGGCGGCGCAGGTCTTCAGCGTGGACGTGCCGGCGAGCGGGACGGTGATGTTCAAGTGGGCGAACGACGCGGGGAGGAAGCGGTTCTATCTGGACGACGTGGCGCTGTACACGGCGGCAGGCGGCACGGTGCCGCAGGAGCCGCGGCCACCGGTGCTGGACTTGGACCCGGACGTGGAGGCGGTGGAGGTGTTCGCGGGGCAGGAATGCGAGATCGAGGTGACGGCGACGGACTACGACGGGGACGCCATCACGCTGTCGGCGAGCGGGGAACCGGTGACGGAGGACACGTGGGAGGCCAAGGACGGGACGGGGAGCGCCACGGGGTATTTCATCTGGACGCCGCAAACGACGGGGACGTGGAACGTGGTGTTCTCGGCGGCGGACAAGGACGGGACGACGAACCGGACGGTGGCCATCACGGTGGTGCCGGAGGGGCCGGGCACGCTGGCGTTCGACAGCGACGGGGTGCACGTGCGGGAAAGCGCGGGGTCGGTGACGCTGACGGTGGAGCGCACGGGCGGCGCGGCGGGCGCGGTGACGGTGGCGTGGGCGACGGCGGACGGGACGGCGGCCGCCGGGAGCGAGTACGTCGCGGGCGGCGGGGCGCTGGCGTTCGCGGACGGGCAGACCCGCGCGTCGTTCCAGGTGGCGCTGCTCGACGACACGGCGGCGGAGGACAACAAGTCGTTCTCGGTGACGCTGGGCAACGTGACGGGCGGGGCGTCGCTGGGGGACGTCGCGGCGTGCACGGTGACGATCGTGGACGACGACGACGCGAACGCAAGCTACTACGCGAGCTGCTACAAGAACGGCGTGCTGAAGACGGGCGACGACCTCAAGGACACGCTGTGCCGCATCCTCAACACGGGCGTGAAGACGAACTCGTACGGGAGCAAGCTCGACGACATTTTGCAGGTGACGGACCGCCACTCGACGAACGGCAGCAGCAGCGCGGTGCGGTGCATCTACCTGCAAAGCGGCATCACGTCGTTCAACAAGGAGCACCTCTGGGCGCAGTCGCACGGCATCGACGAGAGCGGGCCGGCGTACAGCGACCTCCACCACATCCGGGCCTGCGACAGCACGATGAACAGCACGCGCGGCGACAAGGACTTCGACAACCGGCAGAACGTCAGCGGGGTCACGGAGAAGAACGGCTGCTGGTACACGAGCACGGCGTGGGAGCCGCCGGACGCGGCGAAGGGCGACGTGGCGCGCGCGGTGCTCTACATGGACGTGCGCTATGAGAACAAGTACAACGGCAAGGTCGATCTGGAGGCCGTGGACAGCATCGGCACCAGCACCGACGGCAACCAGCTCGGCAAGCTCTCGACGCTGATCGCGTGGAACGAACTCGACCCGCCCGACGACTTCGAGCGGCGGCGCAACGAGCTGATCTACACGACGTACCAGTACAACCGCAATCCGTTCATCGACCACCCGACGTGGGTGCGGGCGGTGTTCGATCCCGACAATTTCCAGGAGGAAGCCATCACGTGGACCGTGAACGTCACGGTGGAGGGGACGGGGTGGGTCAACGGAAACGCGTCGGCGTGTTCGGTGGACGTGACGAACGGGCTGACGAAGGCGTTTTATGTGGCGCCGGACGTGGCCGGGCATTGGCACATCGGGAGCCTCTCCTGGAACGGAACGGCCCAGCCCTTTGCCACGAACTCGTCGGGCGGGTGCAACTACACGTGCCCGGCGGTGACGAACAACGCGACGCTCGCGGTTGTGTTCGCGGCGGACACGGCGGCGCTGGGGACGCCGGTGTGGTGGCTGGAGGAGTACGGGACGAACGAGACTTCCGTGACGAGCGGGGACTGGGATGCCGCGGAACTCGAAGACTGGAACGACGACGGCGTGCCGAACTGGCAGGAGTACCTCGACGGGAGCGACCCGACCGCGCTCTCGCTGCGGCAGGTGACGGGGGTGACGGTGGCGGGCGAGACGGCGGACGGGTTCACGGTGTCGTGGAACGCGGTGGACTACGCGGACGGCTACCGCGTGCGCGTGTGCGAGACGGCGCGGACCGAAGCCGCAACGGCCAGCTTCGAGGACGGCGCCGTGGATGCCGGGTGGAGCGTGCCGGCGGCGGGGACGTCGGTCGCGACGAACGCCGCGATGGACGGGGAATGGGGCCTCGCGCTCTCGACCAACGGCGCGTGGCTCGCGTACGGGGCGGACGTGGAGAATCCGGCGGCGGTGACGTTCCGGTACAAGCGCTCGGGCAACAACACCGCGTGGGCGCTGGAAGCGCAGGTCAGCACCGACGGCGGCGTGACGTGGACGGCGGCGGGGAGCGTGACCGACGCGACCGCCTCCGCGAAGTCCGGCGAAATCGACCTCTCGGCCTGGGCCGGCCAGACCGTGCGCGTGCGGCTCGCCGACGCCCGGGCGGAAGGCAACGCCGCGCGCTACGTGGATGGCGTGACCATCTGGCGCGGCGGCGGCACGGTCGCCGAGGGGACGACCACCGCGACGACATGGACCGCGACGGGGCTGGAGGCCGGTACCGGCTACGACATCCAGGTGCGCGGCGAAGCGACCACCCTCGGGACCGCCGTCGGCCCCTGGAGCGAGTCCGTGCGGGCGACGACGCTCGCGGGCACGGATACCCGGCAGGAGCAGACCATCACGTTCCCCGCGATTGCCGACCAGACGGTCGGGGCGACGGTGACGCTGGCGGCGACGGCCAGCAGCGGCCTCGCAGTGGAGTACGCCGTGAGCGGTCCCGCGACGCTCTCCGGCGCGGTGCTGACGTGCACCGGCGAGGGCACCGTCACCGTGACCGCCAGCCAGCCCGGCGATGCCGAATGGAAACCCGCGCCCGACGTCGTGCGCACGTTCGCCGTGACGGAGCTGGTTCTGGATGCCCCCGCCGCCGTGTGGGCCTCGACCACCAACGCCACGGACTTCACCGCCGCCTGGAGCGCGGTGGACGGCGCCACGGGCTACGAGCTGTCGGTGTGGACCGAGACGGAAGGCGGGAGCACCGCGGTGACGAACGAGACGGTGCTGTTCGGCACCGATTTCGCGGACATCAACGGCAACGGGAACACAGCGTTGACCAACGGATTCATCGAGGGATGGAGTTGCCTGAAGGCGTATGGCGGGACGAACGAAATCCGCGTGGGCGCGAGCAGCGCGCTGGGGTGGGTCCAGTCTGCGGAAACAGGGGCGACGGGGACGGTGCGCGTGGTGACGCGGGCTCGGTCGTGGTCGGGGGATGCCAATGTCGTGCTGTGGGTGGGCGTGGCCGGGTGCGAATCGCAATCGAACGCCCTCTCCTCCGACAGTGCCGTTTTCACCAACGATTTCGAGAACGTCGCGGGCCCCGTGACGGTTTGCTGGAGCAACGCGACGGCCAGCAAGCAGCGGTTTTTCCTGGAGGAGGTGTCGGCAACCGAAATCTCTGCCGGGGAAGAGGGCGGAAACGAGACCGTCCCCGTGGACGGCTACGACGCGCGCCCGGTGGAGGGCACCTCCTGCGCCGTAACCGGGCTGGTCGCGGAGACGACGTACCACTTCCGCGTCCGCGCGACGGCCGGGACCGTGACCGGCCCGTGGTCCGCCGCGGCCTCGGTGACCACCCTTGCCGAGGAACCCGAACCCGGCCCGGAGCCGGGAACGCCGGAAGCCTACGCCGCGTGGCTGGAGGCCAAGGTGGGCGCCGCTGCTGCCGCCGCCCTCCCCGCCGCCACCGCCGCCACCGACGACGTCGACGGCGACGGCGTCTCCAACTGGGACGAATACATCTGCGACACCGACCCCACCGACGCGGAGGACCGCTTCCGCATCACCGTGGCCTGGACCCCGGCCGGCGGCGACGACGACTGGGACATGGATGTCTCGTTCACGCCCGTGAGCACCAACCGCGGCTACCAGCTCCTGAGTGGAACCAACCTCTTCGCCGCCCCGGTGGAAGGCGACACCAGTCCCGGCATCGAAGGCATGTCCTTCGGCCAGTGGGTTGTGCGCCCCGAAACGTGGTTCGCCTCCATCCGCGTGCTGCTGGAGCCGATCGAGTAAGGCGCGCCCCCCCCGTTTCCTCCCGTCCGACCCCCTCCCCGTGGTCTTCTCCGGACGGGCAAAAACCCGTCCGCCAGGAAGGGAACCACGGTGCGCCCAACCATCCGCGATATCAAGGAAAACCCGAGAAAATAACCAGGAAATCACCCATCCAAGCGCCCATGAACGCATCCCCCCCGTCGGGCGTGGCCCCCCCCCTCCCCCCCCCGGAACCGGCGGGTCCGCGGCCCCCCCCTTGCCATGCCCTCCGCTTCCCGCTATCATGCCTGCACCATGACTTCCGCCGCGAAAAACCGTTTGTCCTTCCTCACGCCGCTGCTCCTGCTGGTGGCGGCGGCGCTGTGCCTGGCGGGCATCGTGGACCACGACCTGTGGACGGCGGACGAGCCGCGCGTGTGCTGCCTCTCCAAGACGATGTGGGAGACGGGCGAGTGGGCGGTGCCGCGCCTGGCGGGGGACATCTTCATCGAGAAGCCGCCGCTGTACTTCTGGGTCTGCGGCGCGTGCGGGAGGTTTTTCGGTCCGCTGTTCGGCTACGTGGGGGGGGCGCGTCTGAGCGTCTCGTTGTGCGCGCTGGGCACGCTTGCGGCGGCCGCGTGGATGGCGTGGCTCCTGCGCGGCCGCCGCCGGGACGCGCTCGGGGCGGTCCTCGTGCTGGCGACGATGCCGCAGTTCCTGATCGACATGCACTGGATGCGGACCGACGTCCTGCTCGCCTTCTGCGTCGCCGCCGCCGCCGCGTTCCTGGTCCTCGCCTACCGCCGAGGCCGGCCCTGGGCGCTCCTCCCCGCCGGCGTCGCGGCGGCCGGGGCGTTCCTGGCCAAGGGGCCGATCGGCTGGATCCTCATCGCCGCCGCGGCCGCGCCGCTCGTCCTCCAGGCCGTCCTGACGGAGCGCGGGCGGTCCGCGCGCACGAATTGGATTCTGTCCCACCTCCTGGCCGCCCTCCTCGCCATCGGCCTGGCGGGTCTGTGGGTGCTGGCGATCTACCTGCGGGACGACCCGTCCGCATGGAACGCGTGGTTCTGGGACAACCAGGTCGGCCGCACCACCGGTGCCGCCACCGCGCTCGGACACCACCATCCGTGGAGCGTGCACTACTACCTCGTGCTGCTGCCGATCGTGCTCGGTCCCTGGCTGCCGCACCTGGTCCTGGCGCTGGGCCGGGGTTGGGCGGCCGTGCGGCGCCGGGGGCGGGATGGATGGCGCGCTGTGGTGACGAGTCCGGGGTTCTTCCTGGTGGCGTGGGGATTCGGCGGGCTGGCGCTGCTGACGCTCCCCTCGACCAAGCGCGGCATCTACCTCCTCCCCCTCTATCCCGCCTACGCGCTGCTGGCCGCCTCCGCCCTGCCGCACGCCATGCACCGGTTCTTCCGCGTGTGGACGGCCGTGTGGGAGACGCTGGCCGCCATCGCCGGCGCCGTGCTCCTGCTGCTGCCCGCGGTCGCGCGGCTCCTGCCGCCGGACTGGGCCATCGCGGACGCCGGGGGCCCGCTCGTCCACTGGACCGCCTACCACACCGCGACGCTCCTGTCCGCCGGCCTCTGGCTCTGGCTCCGGCGGCGTGCGGCCACGGCGGAGAACGCCCCCGCGGTCCGCCTCTTCCTCGCGAACGCGTTCCTCTGGCTGGCCGTCTTCGCCGTCCCCTTCCAGGCCATCGACGCGCACAAGTCGATGCGCGAGGGAACGCTCCGCATCGCGGCGGCCCTCCCGGCCGACACCTCGCGGACCGGCGGCTACCATCTGGATGAAACCGCCCGCGCCGCCCTCCAGTTCTACGCGGGGGTCGTCATCCGGCCGCTCGACATCCCCTGCGACGCCAACCTCGCGCCCATCAAGGAGCTGGCCGAACCCATCATCGCGCGCATCCTCGAAGGCCGCGACGGCGACTTCACGACCGTCCTCGCCGCCGCCCGCCGCGACCGCGACAAGATCTGGCCCCCCTCCGCCGAAGCCGCCGCCGCGACCCTCTCCGGGCGCCGCCGGCTGTTCTTCCTGGCCCCGACGCCGTCGGCCATCCGGGGCGGGGCAAGAAATGCTGTGGCCGTCCCCGGGCAGGGAAGCGCCGATTGATCCGGTTTCCGAAGCGGTGGAGGAGGGAGCCGGGACAACCGGAGTGCTGTTTCCGATTCCGGTCGGCTTCAAGGAGGCTTTCCGGCCACAAGGTCGCGCGGAAGCGCGACCCTCCCGGGGGGGGCGTGGGGGCAGCACCCCGCTGGCGGAAGGTGCGGAGGGAGGGGCGGAAGAATGACTCGCGCAAAGTCCGCCAAGGCCGCAAAGGGGGCAGGGGAAAAGAACGCACGCGGAGGGGCGGAGATGTGGAGGAATTGGAGGGGGAGTGCCGTGAGGGGGCAGGGGCAAGAGGATGGTTTCCCAGCGGGCCGCTCATTGGGGGATGGGGGTGGATTGGAAGCGAAAAACAAGGGGAAAGGACAATTTTTTCCATAATCTCGCGCGGATTGCACCCGGCAGGTCGGTGCCGTGCGGATGGCGGGGCGAGAGCGGTTCAAGAAATGGTGCGGTTCTTGTTTTCTCTTCCGGACGGCAGGGTCGGGTTCTCCGAGCGGGGCGCTTGAACGGGAGGAACGGCTCGCACGGAGTGCTCGCCCCACCAGGACAACCGAAACGGAATATCTTGAAGCGAGCTAGGCGGCGGGGCCGCGCCAGCGGATGAGGAGCTGGGTGCGGTCGTCGGATTGTTCGGCGCCGGCGGCGTGGGATTCGATGGCGGAGAGGACGGCGGCGGTGCAGGTTTCGGGTTGGGAGAGGAAGCCGCCGGAGGAGAGGGTCGCCAGGAGGCGGTCTTCGCCGAAAAGGGCGCCGCGGGGGTCGGCCTGCTCGGTCACGCCGTCGGTGTAGAGGTAGAGGGCGTCGCCGGGCTCCAGGGTGAAGGTCTCCGTGCGGTACCGGCTCCCCGGCATGGCGCCGAGCAGCAGGCCCGGGCGGGTGCGGACGTACGAGGCGGTGCCGTCCGCCGCGCGCAGGCGCACCGGCGGGTTGTGGCCCGCGTTGACGCAGGTGACGCGCCCCGTGGAGAGGTCGAGTTCGCCGATCCAGACGGTGACGAACATGTTGGCGACGTTGCCGTCGCAGAGGGCCTTGTTCGCTTCGGCGACGGCTTCGGCGAGGGGGCGCCCGGACTGGGAAAGGCCTTTGAGGACGGTCTCGGCGCGCATCATGAAGAGCGCCGCCGGGACGCCCTTGCCGCTGACGTCGGCGACGAGGAAGACGATGCGGTCCTGTCCGGAGAAGAAGAAGTCGTAGAAGTCGCCGCCGATGTCGCGCGCGGGGTCCATGCGGGCGTAGAGGTCCATCCGCTTCTCCGCCGGGAAGGGCGGGAAGACGCGCGGGATGGCGTTGCCCTGGATTGCGGCGGCCATCGCCATCTCCCGGGCGCGGCGGGCGCGCAGCTGGGCGCGGACCCAGCCGGCGATGACGAGCCCGGCCAGCGCGGCGGCGAGGACGAGCGCCGCGGCGTTGAGGAAGGCGGAGGTGCCGACGAGCATGCGCCGCTCGACGATCGCCGCGTGCCGCGGGACGATGGCGTAGACGGGGAAGCCTTCGACTTCGCGCCGCTGCCAGTAGCAGTCGGGGCCGGGCCCGCGCCACTGGCCGCTCTCGAAGGCGGCGTCGGGGTGGGAGATGATGGTGCCGCCCGCGGTCGTGATGACGATGTAGCCGTCCTTGCCGCTGACGTGGCGGTTGTGGGTGAGGCCGGTGACGGCGGAGCGCGCGAGGCGGCGGACCGAGCCTTCGCGGCAGCCGGTCTGGACGAAGCCGCCGCCGGGCAGCCACACCCCGACGTATTTGATCATTTCGCCGGCGCGGGTGTTGGGGAGGATCGGCTGGGCGATTTCGGTTTCGCTGTCGAGGAGCGGGAGGAATTCGGCGGCCTGTCCGGTGGCGGCCTTGAAGTCGAATCCGATGTCGCGGGGGTCGGAGCCGTGGGTGATGACGCCGTCCGGGCCGGCGACGCAGAGTTCGTCGACCAGCAGTTCCTCGGCGACTTCGCGCAGGCGGGCGGCAGCGGCCTGCGGGTCGGCCCATACGGCCTCGGCGCGCAGGGCGGGCAGGCGGTCGCGGAAGAGCATGGCCTGGCGGACGAGACGGCGGTCGACGGCCTCGCGGATCGCGTTCTCGACGTCCGAGAAGGCGATGTCGATGAGCCGCTGGGCATTGCGTTCGGTGAGGCGGTCGTGGAGGAACCACGTCAGCACCAGCGAGGCGAGGAACGCCCCCCCGACGGCCCACGCGAGGCGCCAGGCGAGTTTGCGGTCGATCTTCATCGCGGGGCCTCCCGTCCGTTGCGTTCGCGGATGACGGCGTTGACGGCTTCGAGCAGGTCGGGGCGGCCCTTGCGCACGGCGATGCCGTAGGGTTCGCGGGTTTCGAGGGGCGTGACGGCGAAGGCGCCGCCGGCGGCCTCCGCCTCGATGAGGAGCGCGGGCCGGTCGTAGAAGACGGCGTCGAGGCGGCCGGACGCGAGGTCCTCCACGAGTTCGGACAGCTCCGAGTAGCGGAAGGTTTCGAGGCCGTGGCGCGTGAGGTAGAAGTCGCTGGACATCGACTCGACGACGCCGACCCGCAGCCCCTCGGCGGTGATCATCGTCGGCGGCGGATCCCCCGCGCGGTACAGGAAGGCGCATCCTTCTTCGGCGTAGGGGTCGGAGAAATCGGCGTCGTGCTTGCGCCCGTCGGTGATGGTGATGCCGGCCGCGGCGTAATCCGCCGCGCCGCTCTTGACGGCGGGCAGGAGGCCGGCGAAGGGCACCTGGCGGACTACGAGTTCGCGCCCGAGGCGCGCGGCGGCGGCGCGGACGATGTCCAGGTCGATGCCGAGGAGTTCGCCCGTCCCGCGGTCCTGGTAGGCGTAGGGCGGGATGTCGGGCATGAAGGCGAGCACCAGGGGACCGTCGTCGCGGGCGTCCGCGGCGCCGGCCGGGCCGTCCGCGGCACCCCCGCAACCCGCCAGCGCGAACGCGGCAAGCGCCGCGCACGCGGCGAGAAACGATTGGAAAGGAGCATTCATCGGCGGATATTTTCCCCTCTTTTCGTGCGCCTGCAAGCGGAATCTCCGCGGGGGGGCGGATTGGAGGGCGGGGGAACGGGACGAGCCGGACGGACGGGACGGACGAGACGAACGGGACGAGGGGCGGCTCCCCTCCTTTTCCCTTGCGGATTCCCCACGGGGTGCTAGAGTGCAATCAAACAGTTAGCAAAAGGATATCGCCATGCCCGCCATCCTCATCCGCCACGCCCCCGAACGCGTCCACGACTGGCTCAAGCGGACGGCAACGGAAAACCGCCGATCCATGACCCAGCAAGCCCTGTATTGCTTCGACTGGTGCATGGAGCACATGGGAAGCCGACCGGACTTCCCTCCCCCCGTCCGCCCGGCGGGGAGCCCGCTGCGCCTGGCGGAAATCGATGCGGCGAAGAAAGAGGGCCGCCCGTGATAGTCGCCGATTCCAACCTGATCGTCTCCTGCGTCCTGGAGAGCGAAGCGACGGAAGCCGCCCTCCGTCTCCGCCGCCGGGACGGCGATTGGGCGGTCCCGCGGCTGTGGCGGTACGAAGTCATGAACATCTTCGCGACCCTGACCCGGACCGGACGCCTGGCGCCGGGCATGGCCGAACGCCTGTACGGCCCCCTGGAGGACGCCCTGCGGGCGGGCGAACGCGATCCCTCCCCCGCGTCCGTGTTCGCCCTGTGCGGGAAACACGGCATCACCGCCTACGATGCCCAGTTCGTGGCGCTGGCCGGCGACCTGGGCTGTCCGCTTTACACCCAGGACAAGGAATTGCTCCGCAAATTCCCGCGCCTCGCCCGCCCGTTTTGCACGCGCCCCTGACCCCGAAGGAAGGGGCGCGCAATCCGCTGGCCCGCGGGGGGATGGCGGGTTTTCCAAAAATGGGCGGCTGGAGTGCGGGAGGGATGGCGGCATTGAAAACCATGAAAACCGCTTCGCGGACATGGAAAAGCGGGAGGGATGCGGATGGGGGAGACAACTCGGGACAACTCGGGACAACTCTTTCCAAGGTGCGCGCCCAAACCGAGCCGCGACTGGGTGCGTGGGCGCCCCCCCCGAGGGGAAACGGATGGAAAGAGGGCGGAAAATGCATCCTCGGCAAGTTTATTTACTCATAAAGAGATTTTTCAATGGCACGTTGGTAAACATTTCCTTCGGGAAGAGTCATTGAAGAAAACGCTTCTTGGACTTTATATACTGTTGTGCACAGGGTTCGTCAAATCGTCAGCGGAGTAATTATCCCGTTTTTCACTGTCGTGGCTGAATCGTAGTCGTAGGATACGAAATGAATGGATGCAGGTTGTGAAGGGAATGCCGGAATCCGTTCCGTGCCACCAAGCCTCCGCAACACCCTGTCGTAAACGGGATCGGGGCAGACAAAATACAACCCCGCCCTGCACAAATCTTCGCGTTGTAAAACTTGTCCCTTGTAGATGAGTTGGGGAATGATTCGCTTGGATACGTTCTCCCAATTGATGCCGACCGTGCTTCTCGCCATTCCGCGCCCCTCTTCCAATGCTTGGCGCGAAGCATGATAGTTGCCCGTCGTGTCCACGGTCTGGACTTCCACCGCCGTGAACTCGCGGATTTGCCCCTGGCCGTCCAATAGGACAAGCACCCAATCGACAAAATACGACCCCACGCCCTCCCGCTGCGGCAGGCGCAATTCACCGCCCCACTGCTTCCCGAAAACGGCTATGGCACCATCTTCCCTGAGATTCAGTAGATGGTTGTTTCCACTATGTCGAATTGGACGGTATGAGCCCACCCAGCCAATTGGACAAACCATCCATCGACCGAGATGTCTGGATCAAGTTTATACTGTTTAATGAGCTTCGTGATTTGAGACTCAACCCACTGCTCGGCTTTGGCGATATTGGCAAACACTTTTGACGTGAACTCATAAGAATTCGCGGCGTCTCTCTCAACAATGCTCACAAGTGCAACTTTATTTTTCATACGTGTGCCTCAACTTACAAACTATCAATACCCAATAAGGAGAATGCCTTTTAGAGGTAGTTGCAGTCTCGTTGAAACATACATTGTTTCAAGAAAAGTTTTTATCGTTTGAAAATCATGCTGAATAGAAGATTCGCCTTTGTGTTTTTTTCGGACATATTCGTTCAACACAGCAATAACGAGGTATTCCACTTCAAACATCATTGAAGCCTGGAATATATCCTTGAGGAATTGGTTGTTATCAACAGCTCTTCCCGATTCAACCTCAACAACAATTCTGTTGTCGGCACTAACCGCGTCCGCATAAAAAGACTTGTCAATAACGTTGTTTTCTCCAAACAGCACGGGAACATCAATTTTGTCTTCCTTGCCTTTGCCGCGCTCAACACGGAAGCCAATGGCTTCCAATGACGGGCGCACAAGTTCCAGCATGGCATTAGAGACGAGATGTTGTGGCGGCTTCTTGGCGTCAGCTTCCCGAAAACAATCAATAATCGCTTTGATCTCTGGCGTGACGCCTCTGGACCGCGGAAAAAACTGATAGTTGATCATTGAATCCTTTGTAATGCTAGGCCGCTAATGATGACAAGAAATTGGGCTCAATGGGGGCGTGGCAAATGGGGTCCGGGAAAGACTCGGGTGGCAGTTCCTTCCCCCGTGTGCCGATAATGACGGTCCGCCAGCGCATTTGCGGAACTCCGTAATAAGCCGCGCCCAAAATCTGCACGTCGGCCCCATAACCAAGTTCGGCAAGTGAGTCGAGAATGGCGTGCAAGGTTCTTCCGCTTTCAAACGACACCAACCCCGGAACGTTCTCGATAAGTATGCAACGGGGTTGGAACGCATCGACAAAACGGAGATATTCCTTGAACAGATGGTTTCGATGGTCGAGGACGCTCCTGACGGGAGCATTGATTGAATACCCTTGGCATGGAGGACCACCCGCGATGAGGTCGAGTTCCCCCCGTTCGATTCCGAGTCGCTTGCGGATTTCCTCGGCGTCCAGCGTCCGTATGTCCGCTGTTGTCACCTGTGCCCCGCGATGGTTGAACTCATAGGTTTGGGCATAGGTCGGCACAACCTCCACGGCAAAAAGGCTGTGGAATCCAGCTTCGGAAAGACCTTCGGAAAGGCCGCCCGCACCAGCAAACAAATCGATGCAACGCAAAGCCCCATCAGGTGTTGCATTTGGATTCGATTGAATATCTTTGCTCATTTTCACAAAATCCAGAGATTTATTGGCGGGAGTCTTCCCTGCTTCCGAAAAGCATGATTCAGCATACCCGTCCTCCCATTTGAATAAAAGCGGAAAATCTGAATCCATCGACGTGCGGTATCTCCACCGAGGGGAATAGCCCCCATGTGCCCCCTGTTGGCCATTCCACGCTGCATGGTGTTCAGCCAATGTCAGTGGCCCGCGCTGTTGCGGGAGGGCATAGCCCATGCGTTTTGTTCTGGAAAGTGTTCGGTTCATACACACGATGATGTATCATTCGTTAATATTCCGCAAGACAAAAAGAACGCGGGTTCATACTTTTGGTTTGTATGCATCCTCGTCCCGCCTTTCCATCTCCGCGGAGCAGTTTTCATGGTTTTCAATGTTGACCTTCCTCCCGCACACCAGCCGTCCCGTTCGTTCCCTTTTTGTCCTTTTGTGCAAAAGCGTCCTCCAAGCCCTCCGCGTCTCCGCGCCTCCGCGTGAGTTCTTCCTTCCCGCTCCCCTCCCGCACACTTGGCGGCCTTGGCGGACTTTGCGTGAGGCATTCTTGCGCCCCACATCCGCCATGGCGCGGCAGGATGCCGCACCTCCGGAAGTGGCGCGGAAGCTGGGGGACGGGCAGCGCGGGCGTTCGGAGGCGAGGGGGGCTTCCTGGCGCGTGGGTGGATGTGAGATTACAGAAAACATTGGGATTTTCGCTTGGTTTCCGCTTTTCGGAAGCACGCGGGCGGGACGCCCGCGCCCCGACGGCGCAGCCGCTTCCCTCCCGCCTTTCCATGGCCGCAGAGCGGGTTGCATGGGGTTCAATGTTGACCTTCCTCCCGCACTCCAGCCGACTCTTTTGTTTTCTTTTTGTCCTTTTGTGCAAATTGTCCGCCAAGCGCTCCGCGGCTCCGGCGAGTTCTTCCATCTGCGGGCGGGAAGTGGGGGAACAGGGGGGATTGCGAGTGAAAGGGGGGCTTGGCACGAAAAGGCGTGCGGAAACGCCACGGGATGGTAGAGTGGAAGCATGAACGAAACGGGCAGGCTACTCGAATTCATTTCCTTTTGCATCGAAATGTACGCGGAACGCGGTTCCATTTCGGGGCGGGATGCGATGGAACGGTTCACGCGGTTCGGGGTGGTGGATTACCTGGAACGGAATTACGAGGCGTTGCACACGCAGGGGTTCGGATGGATTCTTCCGGCCATCGACGACTACATCGCCGCCCAGGAGGGGGCATGAAGCTGTACCACGGCGGGCCCGTTGCCGTTCCGCAGCCCGAAATCCGTCCGCCGGCCGCCGGCAGGACGCTGGACTTCGGCGCGGGTTTTCATACGACGACCAGCCTGGAACAGGCCCGGCGCTGGGTGGCGCTCCGGCGGAGACGCGGCGAATCCGCGGACGGGTATGTTTCCGTCTACGACATCGCGGACGACATTCTCGCACACCCGGGACTGAAGTGCCTGGTGTTCCCCGCAGCGGACCGGGCATGGCTCGAATTCGTCATGCGCAACCGCGGCGATCCGTTTGCGGACCATGGCTTCGACATCGTTTCCGGTCCGGTCGCGAACGACCGGGTGTTCGCCACGCTGACGCTTTTCGAGACGGGGCAGCTGGATGCCGGGGAAACGATACGGAGACTCAAGACGTACCGTCTGGTCGACCAATTCCTTTTCCACACGCCCAAGGCGCTGGAATTCCTGGAATTCGCGGGAAGCGAGGCCGTCCATGCAGGGGAATGACTTTTTCGGGAGCGAAAAGGCGTTCCGGGCGATTCTGCCGGGCAAGATCGCGCTGACCTGCGAACGCATCGCGGAACGGGAAAAGATTCCGCCGGTGGTCGCGTTGGAGCGGTTCTACGAATCGCCGACCTACCGGGAGCTGGAAATCGAATCCACCAAGCGCTGGTGGGAAAGTCCGGCCGAGCTGGCACGGGATTACGCAGTGGAGTCCCAGGGGGCATCCGCCGCCAGCCCTGCGGGCGCAGTGAAAGGTGAAAAGTGACAAGATGCGGGGGCGCGCCTTCGGGCGCGCAGAGACGAGTGAAGCGCAGAGACGAGTGATGAGAGACGAGTGACGAGTTTGCGGGGTGGCCTTCGGCCGCGCATTTGGGAGGGGCGCGGCAGGATGCCGCACCTCCGGAAGTGGCGCGGAAGTGTTTCAGGGAGCGGGGCGGAGGGGGCAGGTGGGGGGCTGCTTGGGACGGCGGGGCGGATGGGGGGGGAGGGGTGTGGGAGGGGGGTGGGACGGGACAAGCGGGACAAGCGGGACGGACGGGACGGAGGGGACGGAGGGGGACGGGGAGGGTGGGTTTTGCGGGTTTTGTCTATGTTTTAGCTCGCACGCGCGTGCGAAGGGGGGTAGAGTGGCGGGCGAACATGGAGTAACTGACGATGAGTTGCACGGGTTATCGGTTTGGACGGCGGGTCGCGGCGCTGGCGGCGGAGGCGGCGCTGGGGGCGGCGCTTTGCGTCATCGCGGCGGCGACGGCGCTGGGCGGCACGGGGTTCACGACGGTGAAGGATTTCACGGCCCTCTACCACAACTCTTCGGTGGGGGGGGTTGCTCTTGACAACAACACCGTCTACAAAGTCACGGGCGACACCCGGGTGACGGGCATGCTGGCCCGATCCGCCTTCAAGGTCGAAAATGGCGTGACGACGGTCATTTACATCCCCAGCGGCAAGACGCTCACGATCACGGGCGGCGATGCCAGCGGCACGTCGGGGGCCGGCGCGGCCATCGAGGTGCAGTCCGGCGGCACGCTCGTCGTGACGGGCGACGGGACGCTCAACGTGACGGGCGGCAACGCCGCGGGCGGCGGGAACGGCGGCAGTGCGAGCGGCTCATCGTTGGCGAGGGATAAATCCCACTCCGGGAACGGCGGCGCCGGCGGCGATGGCGGCGGCGGGGCGGCGGCGGCGATCGGCGGACGCGGCGGCAACGGCGGCGCCGGCGGTGCGCGTCCCTACGATGCGGGCGAGATCGAGACTGCCATAAGCGATTCCTACGACCGCGACGGCACAAACGGCAAGTCGGGCGGCGACGGCGGCACCGGCTACGCCATGGGAACGGTGTATATACTTGGCAGAGTGACCGTATCGGCCTGGGGCGGCTCCGGCGGCTCCGGTGGTTCGGCTGGCGGCAATACCGGAGGCTGCCACGACTATTACGGCGCCGGAAACCTGTGGTGGTATGTCGGCGGCGGCGGCGGCGGCGGCGGTTCGGGCGGCAACGGCGGCTATACCTACAAGGGCAACTACGGCACGGGAAACCCCAGCACTCCCGATGGCGCCGGCGGCGAGGGTGGAAAGGACAACGGCGAATCCGCCGGGCGCAGCAGTCCGGATACAACGCACAACGGCGACACGACCTACAATCGCGGCGGCTATCGCGGCAGCGGCGGCGCATCGGGCGGCAACAACAACGGCGGCAACACCTCACTCTACAGGGATTCCGACGTGACGCTGAACGCCTCGTATTACATGGCGAACAGCGCCACCACGCACTCCGCGATCGAATATCAGGTCACGTTCCAGGACGGGCAGCGCATCAATGAATCGCGCACTGCGCGCCTCGCCTATGCGTATCCGCCGGCGCCAATTCCGCCGGCGCGCGCCGGCTGGACGTTCCACGGATGGTTCACGGGCGCGAACGGCACCGGCACGAAGTACTACGACGCGAGCGGCACGGCGCAGGCCCAGGAATGGACGACGATCGGCGACCTCACGCTCCATGCGCACTGGACGCTGGCGGACGAAGCGGCGGCGAGCCGCATTTCGATCAACGGCACGGGCCTCGTCGGCGGCGTGTCGAAGTCCGGCACCGGCTGGAGCTACAACGGCGCGGACGGGCGCCTCTCGCTCACGTCGGCGGGAACGTTCGTCATCACCGGCGCGGACAACTACGGCGAGTTCAGCGTCCATGCCAATGCCAACTGCACGGTGGTGATGAGCAACCTGACGATGAACGCGTCGATCGCAATCGCGCGGCCGCCGTTCGAGAGCGTCTCCGGCAAGACGACGACGCTGCAGTTCAAGGGGACGAACACGCTGACCGGGTGCTCCGGGCATCCGGCGGTTTACGTGGCCGAGGGCAGCACGGTGACGATCAACGGCGACGGCACGGTGACGGCGACCGGCGGCGCGAACGCGCCGGGCATCGGCGGCATGGTCGGCGAGACGAGCGGAACGGGCAAACTGACAATCGACGGCTGCACGATCGTCGCGAACGGCGGCGAGTACGGCTCCGGCATCGGCGCGGCGAAGGGGAGCGGCTTCGGGACGGTGACGATTACCGGCGGGACGATCACGGCGACCGGCCAGGAAAGCGCGGCGGGCATCGGCGGCTCGCAGGGCGCGGGCATGGGGACGTACGTCATCTCCGGCGGCACCGTCCATGCGAGGGGCGGCTACGGCGGCGCCGGCATCGGCAGCGGCCGCAACGCCATCGGCGGCACGGTGCGGATCACGGGCGGCACGGTGACCGCGCACGGCGGCTACTACGCCCCCGGCATCGGCGTTGGCGAAAATTCCTCCGGCGGCACGGTGGAAATCACGGGCGGCACCGTGACGGCGACGGGGGTGAGGTACGGCGCCGGCATCGGCGGAGGCAACAGCTCGACGTTCACGAGCATTTCCATCAGCGGCGGCACGGTCACGGCCTTCTGCGACAACGGCGGCGCCTGCTGCGCCTCCGGCATCGGCAGCGGCTACAACGGCAAGGGCGGCACGATCCGCATTTCCGGCGGCGTGGTGAAAGCGACGGGCGGCGGCGATTACGGCGCCGGCATCGGCGCGGGCGACGCCGGAGTCAGCGGGTTCGCCTCCGGGGTGGCGGTCGAAATCTCCGGCGGCTTCATTACGGCGGCCTGCGGGTCGGCGTATGCGGCCTGCATCGGCTCCGCCGACTACGCCGCCTGCGGAACGATCACCATCTCCGGCGGAACCATCAACGCCACGGTGCCCCCCTCGGCCTTCCGCACCATCGGCAAGAGCACGGGGTCCTACAATTCCTGCGGGGCCGTGACGATTGCGGGCGGCGCCGTTTATTCGCCACTCGCCAAGATCTCCCCCGCGCCGAGCAACACGGCCTCCAAGGCCGTTTTCCCGATTGATTTCGCGATCGGCGAGGCGACGAACAAGGTGACGGCCTTCACCCTCTCCGGCGCGCTCGCGGGCTACGCCTACGGCGCGACCGACCTCTGCACGGACACGAACGGCACGCTGCGCGCGTGGCTGCCCTCGACCGCCGGCGAGGCGTTCGTGGCCGGCGTCACGATGGCGGGCGGCAACACCTACTACTTCTCGTTCGGCATCGACGACGGCGGCGCCGTCTCGGTCCGCGGCTTCCTCGTCGTCAACGGCCAGCCGGTGGCGTCCAACGCCGACAACTCGGGCACGGGCTGGTCGTTCGCGAAATCGAACGGCGTCGTGACGATTTCCGCCAACGCCGACATCCAGGGGCTTTCGACGAACGGCGAATTCCGCATCGACGTCCCGGCGGACTCGGGGGCCTCGTCCGTCTCCATCAAGAACCTCACGCTCACGGGGCTGTCGGCGAGATACGCCTCGGCGATGGCGTTCGGGCGCGACGCCTCGCTCGCGATCTCCGGCTCGAACGTCTTCGCGGCGGCCGGCCAGTACGCCGCCGGCGTCGAGGTGGCGAGCAACGCCGTGCTCACCATCTCCGGCAGGGGCTCGCTCGCGGCCACCGGCGGCAAGAACGCGGCGGGCATCGGCTCGCGCGGCGGCAACGCGCCGCCCGGCAAGATCCGCATCCAGTCCGGCACCGTCACCGGGCAAGGCGGCGAGAAGGCGGCCGGCATCGGCGGCGGGCTCAGCGCCCCGCTCGACAAGGCGGACAACATCGTCGTCGAAGGCGGCATCGTCCGCGGCATCGGCGGGACCAACGCCCCGGGCATCGGCGCCGGCCACTTCCCCAACGGGGCGAAAGCGAACGCGGCCGGGGCCGTCCGGATCGCGGGCGGCAGCGTCGAGGCCTCGTGGGGCGGCGGGAGCACCGGTTCCGACCTCATCCGCGCCAACAGCACGATCTCCGCGACGGGCGACGAATACGCCTTCTCCATCCGCGGCGGGAGCGTCGTCCCGGACCATGGCGCCAACCATGTCGCGCCGCGCCCCGTCGATGCGGAAAGCAACCTGCTGTACGCCGTCCGCATGGGCGGCTTCACGCCCGGCGCGGAGGTCGCCGTCTCCTGCGCCGAGCTTCCCGACGGCTACTCCACCGACGGCATCGCCGCAGACTCCCAGGGGCGCGTGTGCATCTGGATGGCCGCCACGAACAAGGCGCACGTCGTCGTGGCCGGCGGGCAGTACTTCACCACCCCCTATCCCTACACCAACACCACCGTCCGGCCGCTCTACAAGCAGGACGTCGACTTCGCGGCCGACGGCGGCAGCGACGTCCCGCCCGGCGACCTCCCCCCGTCCGACCCCTCCGACACCAACATCCTCCACCGCGTCACCGTCCCGGGGCTCGAACCCGGCGCGGACGTGACCCTCGAAATCCAGGCCGTGACGACCAACCTGGTCTCCACGGCGGACTCGGAGGGCCGCTACTTCTTCTACGTGGCCGACGGGGACTACGCCTTCAAGGCCAACTCCCTCGACTACGCCGTCCGCGTCGCCGGCGGCCCCGCGACCGCCTTCCGCACCGACCCGTCGAACCCCACCGGCGTCACCGTGGACGGCACGGACGTCTGCGCCGGCATCGGCCTGGGCTGGACCTACGACATGCAATCGTCGAACCTCGTCCTCTCCGCCGGCGCCCCCGTGCTCGCCGGCTCCAACACCGAGGGCCGCGTGAATGCCACCATCGCGGCGGACATGACCCTGACCGCCGGCGGCCTGACCCTCTCGGGCGCAAGCGCCAAGGCCGCCATCGCGCTGGAGCCCGGCGTCACCGCCACCCTCGCGCTCGCGGGCGGCAACACCCTCCTGGGCGGCTACGGGCTACCCGCTGTCGGAGTTCCCGCCGGCGCGTCGCTGGAGATTTCCGGCGACGGCGCCCTCGACGCCACCGGCGGCCGGTACGCCGCGGGCATCGGCACCGGCGACAGGGGAACGGGCGGCACCATCGCCATATCCGGCGGCACCGTCAATGCGGTCGGCGGCGCGTCCGGCGCGGGCATCGGCGCCGGCTCCGGGGGGACGAACGGCACCATCGTGATTTCCGGCGGCACCGTGACCGCCACCGGCAACGCCAACTCCTCGGGCATCGGCGCGAGCGGGGCCGGCGCCGGCGGCACCATTTCCATCACCGGCGGCACCGTCACCGCGAACGGCGGCATGGACGGCGCGGGCATCGGCGGCGGCTATGGCTCCCCGGTCGATTCCATCACCATTGGCGGCGGCACCGTCACCGCGACGGGCGGCAGCAATGCGGCGGGCATCGGCACCGGCAACGGCGGAACCGTCGGCTCCATCGCCGTCACCGGCGGCGCCGTCACCGCGACGGGCGGCTCGTCCGGCGCGGGCATCGGCGGCGGCCAGGTCCGCTCCGGCGGTAGCGGCGGCATCGTGGACACCATCGCCATCTCCGGCGGCACCGTGACGGCCCAAGGCGGCGACAACGCCTCGGACATCGGCCGTGGACGCGCCGTGGACGGCGGCTCGACGCTCTTCACCGGCGGCAGCATCCACGCCCTGGCCGACACCGTGTCCCCGGCCCCCTCCAACGGCACCGCGCGCGTCTGGTGCGTCACCGTCCCCGGCCTGGCGCCGGACGCCGCCGTCACCGGCCTCGCGGGCCTCCCGGACTACAACACCGACGGCATCGTCGCCGACGCCGCGGGCCAAATCTACCTCTGGCTCCCCGACGGCACCCACGTCTTCGAAATCGACGGCGTCCCCTACGGCGCCTACGTCGACGGCGCGGACGCCACCGCCGAACGCATCGTCCCCTACGGCGTCCTCGTCGACGGCCGCGACGTCAGCGAACTCTCCGGCGAAGGCTGGACCTACGACTGGGGAACCCGGCAGCTCCTCCTCTCCGGCGACTCCCACGTCCTCGCCGGCAGCAACACCGAGGGCCGCGTCTGGGTCGTCGTCTCGAACGACATGGCCCTCGCCGCGCGCGACCTCGTCCTCGCCTTCACGAACCTCGCCTCCGCGTCCCATCCCGTCATCGCGCTTGCCCCCGGCGTTTCCGCGTCGCTGGCGCTCGAAGGGTCCAACTCGCTCCACGCCATCGGGATGGACGCCGCCGTCAACGTGCCGGCCGGCACTTCGCTCACCATCTCGGGCGACGGCTCCCTCCTCGCGGAGGCCGCCAACGCCGGCGCCGCCATCGGCGGCAACGAGAAGGAAGCCGCCGGACGCATCGAAATCGCCTCCGGCACCGTAGCCGCCCGGTCCTGGTCCGGCGCGGGCATCGGCGGCGGCCACAGGGCCGACGGCGGGGAAGCCGCCATCTCCGGCGGCACCGTCACCGCCATTTCCCGCTTTGGTGCGGGCATCGGCGGCGGCAGCGGCGATTTGGCGATGAGCGTCCCCGGCGGCGCGGGCGGCACGGTGGAAATCTCCGGCGGCCTCGTCTCCGTCTCGGCCGGGGTCCCCGACGGCACGGGCGTCGGCGACAGCGCGGGCATCGGCGGCGGGAGCTTCGGCGCGGCCGCGCACGTCACCGTCACCGGCGGCACCGTCGTCTTCACCGACTTCGGCCCCGCCATCGCGCCGCCCTTCGCCGTCGGCAGCGGCTACTTCCCGGACTATGCGCCCATCGGCCCCGGCACCAACGTCATCGCCGGCGGCTCCGTCGTCGTCACCAACGTCGCCAAGATGCAGGGCGGCGCCACCGACGCGGCGGGCGTCACCGTCTGGCCCGTCACCTTCGCGGGCCTGGCCCCCGGCGCCACCGTCGCCTTCGCGGACTTCGAGCGCGACGGCGCGCCCGCCGCCTACGGCACCTCCGGCATCGTCGCCGACGCCTCCGGAACCGTCGTCCTCTGGCTCCCCAACGGCACCTACACCGGCACCGTCGACGGCACCGCCTTCTGGGCCGTCGTCGATGACGCCCCGGCCACCGCCCGCCTCGACCTGCCGACCGGCGTCTACGTGGACGGCACCGACGTCCAGGCCGCTTCCGGCGACGGCTGGAGCTACGACTTCATGACGGGCTGGCTCGTCGTCTCCAACGGCGACCACGTCGTCTCCGGCACCAACACCGAAGGACGCGTCGTCGTCGCCGTCACCAACACCCTCACCCTCGCCGTCAGCAACCTGACCCTTGCCGTCGGCGCCGAGACCGAGCTGCCGGCCTTCGTGGTCCGGCCCAACGCCACCGCCACCCTCCGGCTCCACGGCGAGAACTCCCTCCGCGGCGGCAAATACAACGCCGCCGTCGAAGTTCCCCTCTACGCCTCCCTCACCGTCACGGGCACCGGCACCCTCGCCGCCACCGGCGGCTACCACGGCGCAGCCATCGGCGGACGCTCCATGAACACCTGCGGGCGCATCACCCTCTCCGGCGGAACCATCTTCCCCGTCGCGGGCGAAACCGCCCCCGCCATCGGCCGCGGCGCCCAGTCCTACTCCGGCGGCTTCGTCCACTTCACCGGCGGCTCCGTCGTCGTCGACCGCGACGCCGTCGTCCCCGCCCCCTCCAACACCGTCGGCCAGGCCGTCTGGCCCGTCACCGTCGAGGGCCTCGAACCCGGCGCTCCCGTCGCCATCGCCGTTTCGCCCGGCTCCTACGGCACCGACGGCATCGTCGCCGACCCCGCCGGCAAGATCGTCCTCTGGCTCCCCAACGGCTTCTACGACCTCGACGTCGGCGGCACCGCCTACGTCGCCAGCGTCCACGACGCCGGCGACACCGCGGAACCCGCCGGCGCCCCCGTCGGCGTCCTCGCCGACGGCGTCGACCTCAAGTACCGCCACGGCGCCAACTGGACCTTCACCGCCACCAACGGCGAGCTCGCCGTCGAGGGCTCCTGCACCGTCTCCGGCAGCAACACCGCCCGACGCATCCACCTCCACCTCGCCAACGACTCCCGCGTCACCTGCTCCAACCTCGCGATCACGTCCGGCTCCACCGTCGTCCTCGACCCGGGCACCCGCGCGACCCTGCGCGGCATCGGCTTCAACAACATGAAGGCCGTCGGCGACTACGCCATCTGGGGCGGCAGCGGCGCCCAGGCCACCATCGAAAGCGGCACCTTCTCGTTCGGCGGTGGCTACATGTCCCCCCGCCCCGTCATCCGCGGCGGCTCCGTCTACGGCAGCGTCTTCGGCAACGAACACGCCACCGACGGCACCCGCGACGTCTGGCGCGTCACCGCCGGCGGCTTCGGCGCCTACGCCCCCGTCGCCCTCGAAGGCCTCCCCGCCGGCTACGACGTCTCCGAAATCCACGCCGACGCCTCCGGCAACATCTATCTCTGGCTGCCCGACGGCACCTACTCCTTCACCGCCGACGGCGCCGAATACCTCGTCCGCGTCGACGGCGCCTACGCCACCGCCGAACCCTACACCCCGCGCGGCGTCACCGTCGACGGCACCGACGTCGGCCGCCTCTCCGGCCCCGGCTGGAGCTACCACCCCGGGACGAAACACCTGGCCGTAAACGCCGACTGCGTCATCTCCGGCACCAACGACGCCGGCGCCGTCTCCGTCCGCGTCGCCGCCGACTGCGCCGTCACCTGCTCCAACCTCTGCCTCCGCCTCGCCGGCACCACGGGCGCCTACTCCCCCGTCCTCCTCGGCGACGGCGTCTCCGCCACCCTCCTCCTCTCCGGCAGCAACACCCTGTGGGCCGGTTCCGGCAGCGCGGCCGTTGGCGTCCCGACCGGCACCGCCCTGACCGTCGCCGGCGACGGCATCCTCGACGCCTCCGGCGCCTACACCGGCGCGGGCATCGGCGGATGGAACACCACCGGCTGCGGCACCGTCGCCATCGAAAGCGGCATCCTCCTCCTCGCCCGCGGCGCCGGGGCCGCGTGCATCGGCGGCGGCGAACGCGGCGCCGGCGGCGACGTCGCGATTTCCGGCGGAACCGTTCTCCTCCGCGAATTCACCTCCTACCCCGTCCCGTACGCCATCGGCGGCGGCAGGAACTCCAGCGGCGCCGACGGCACCTTGACCATCACCGGCGGCTCCCTCGGCGAACTCCCCCGCAGCACGGCCAGCCACGCCCTCCCCCTCGACCTCCTCGGCTCCGCCCCCACCAACGCCGCCGGCGCCCCCGTCTACAGCGTCGCCATCACCAACCTGGCCCCCAACGCCCCCGTCGCCTTCAGCAACCTCCCCGCATCCTACGGCACCGATTCCATCGTCGCCGACGCCTTCGGAAACGTCTTCCTCTGGCTCCCCGACGGCGACTACACCTTCACCGCCGGCGGCGCCACCTGGGACGCCGCCGTCGCGGGCGGCTCCACCGCGGCGGTCCGCCGCGCCGTGGCCGCGCCGGGCGGCGCCTCCCCGCTGAGCGTCGTCCCCTCGAGCCTCACCTACGATCCTTCCAGCGGCGCCGTGACCTTCACCGTCACCGCCGACACCCCCGAAGAACTCGACGCCGCCCTCCAGAAACTCACCATCCGCACCCGCACCTCCCTCCTCGACGACGCCCCCGCTGCCACCGTCCCCCACACCGCCACCCGCACCCGCTCCGGCGCCACCGCCACCCTCACCGTCCCCTTCGACACCGGCCCCTCCACCCCCGACTCCATCCGCTTCTACTTCCTCGAAACCGCCCCCTGACCCCGCCCCCGGCTCCCCTTGCATCCAAGCCCTAGATATCTAGATACCTAGGCATCTAGATATCTGGAGACCCGGGCATCCCCCCCCCGTTTTTCCCTGCCACTTTCTTCCGCTTGACAGGCGGGGGGCGGAGCGCTAGGATGAAACAACATCATTTGAACAGGAACAGAAGGAACTTTCCATGAAGCCCACCTACCATCCCTCCAAGATCAAGCGCATCCGCAAGCACGGGTTCCGTGCCCGCATGGCCACCGCCAACGGCCGCAAGGTCCTTTCCCGCCGCCGCGCCAAGGGCCGCAAGAGCCTGACCGTCGGCGACCGCACGTAAACCGCCGCATCCACGTGCCGGGTCTCTCCCCAGACACCCCCGGCCGCATCCGCCCGACCGACGAACCAGACGGCCGGGCGGTTTGCGTCCCCCCCCTGTGCCGCACCCTGCGCCGCGACCAGCGCCTGCGCCACGACCGCCAGTTCCGCGAGGCCTATGCCGCCTCCGCCCCGCGCCGCGCCCGTTGCATGGTGATGTTCCTGCGCGAGGCCCCGGATTCCGCGGCGCGGCTCGGCGTCGTCGCCAGCCGCAAGGTCGGCAACGCGGTCGAACGCGCCCGCGCCAAGCGCCGCCTCCGCGAGGTGTTCCGCCTGAACCGCCACCTCCTGCCGCCCGGCTTCCGCGCCGACATCGTGCTCGTCGCGCGCCGGCCCATCCTCGACGCCTCCTGGCCGCGCGTGGTGGGGGATTTCGCCTGGCTGGCACGCCAGCTGCCCGCCCCGCCGCCGTGACGGACGCCGCCCCGCCCCCGCGACTCTCCCCGGCCGCCCGCCTGGTCTGCTGGCTGGTGCGCGGCTACCAGATCGCGATTTCGCCGCTTTTCGGCCGTTGCTGCCGGTTCACCCCGTCCTGCTCGAATTATATGCTGGAAGCCGTGCGCCTGCATGGTGTAATATATGGTATTTATCTTGGATTGCGCAGGCTGGCCCGTTGCCACCCGTGGCATCCGGGCGGCTTCGATCCCGTGCCGCCCCGCCGCCCGCCGCGCGCATCCGACCGAAAGGACATTTCCCCACAACCATGAAAAAGAAAGACCTCATCCCGATCCTCCTGATCCTCGCGGCCTTCCTGGCCTATCCGACGATCGACCGCAAGGTCGTCTCCAAGTTCTTCCCGCCCAAGGAGCGCCCCGCCCCCGTCCAGTCCGTCGAGGCCCCGGAGATGCCCGCCAACCCCGAGCTGGCCGCGCCCGCGGAAGCCGCCGCGGAAGCGGAATCCCCCGCGGGGGCCGAACCGGCCGCCGTTGCCGGACCCGAGGCCGCGGTCCCCGAGGACGAGGCCGTCCCCGAGACCACCGAGACCCTCGAGAACGCCGACCTGCGCGTCACCTTCTCCTCCCGCGGCGCCGGCATCGTGCGCGCGGAAATCCTCAAATACCCCGAGGCCAAGGACTCCGACCGGTGCGTCGCGTTCGACTTCTCCGAGCGCCCCGCCGCCGCGCCCTCCGCCGACGGCCTGCCCGCGGGCGCGTCCTTCGTGGTGGTCCGCACCGGCGAGCGCTCGCTGACCTTCACCCGCGACCTCCCCAACGGCTTCCGCATGGCGCGCGAAGTGGCCCTCGACGACGCCGGCGGGCGCCTGCGCATCGCCGACCGCTTCGAGAACGCCTCCGGCCACGACCTCTCCCTTTCCGGCTACCGTCTCCAGTCCGGCTGGATGGGCAACCTCCCCGGCGAGACCCAGGACCGCCTGCCCCTGCTCGGCGTCGACACCCTCTCCGGCAGCGACGTCGAATTCTGGGGCGGCAAGTTCGAGAAGTGGTTCAAGTCCCTCGCGCCCGGCGTCCAGCGCCAGACCGTGCCGGGGCCCGACCGCCCCGCCCAGTCCGTCGAGTGGGCCGCCGCGAAGAACAAGTACTTCGTGCAGATCCTGACCCCGGCCACCTTCGCCGAGAGCTGCACCGTCAGCGCCCGCCGCGGTCCCTCCGAGCGCGTCTCCTCCATGATCTTCTTCTCGCGCACCGTCACGCCCATCGAATCCATCGCGGCCGAGATCGCCCTGCCCGCGCAGCCCGTGCCGGCCGGCGAGACGCTCACGCAGGAATCGACCTTCTACGTCGGCCCCAAGGACTACGCCTCCCTCAAGGCCAACGGCCCGCACCAGGAAGAAATCCTCCAGCTGGGCTTCTGGCGGCCCATCGGCATCCTGATCCTCAAGATCATGGTCTGGTTCCACGACCACATCTGGCCCTACAGCTACGGGCTGGCGATCATCCTGCTGACCTTCCTCATCCGCATCGTCTTCTGGCCGCTCAACCACAAGTCCATGATGAGCACCCAGCGCATGCAGGAAATCCAGCCCGAAATCACCGCCCTGCGCGAGCGGTACAAGTCCGATCCCGCCCGCCAGCAGCAGGAGATGATGAAGCTCTACCGCGAAAAGAAGATCAACCCGATGGGCGGCTGCCTGCCGATGCTGATCCAGATTCCGGTCTTCTTCGCGCTGTTCATCGTGCTGCGCGGCGCGATCGAGCTGCGGTTCTCGTCGTTCCTGTGGATTTCCGACCTCTCGACGCCGGAGAACCTGTTCGCCGACAAGCTGCCCTTCGCGCTGAACATCCTGCCGCTGCTCATGGGCTTCACCATGTGGCTCCAGCAGAGGATGACCCCGACCAGCGACCCGCAGCAGCAGAAGATGATGCTGATGATGCCGATCATCTTCACGCTCATGTTCTACTCGTTCCCGTCGGGCCTCTCCCTCTACTGGACGACGAACCAGGTCATGATGATCATCCAGCTGGCCATCATGCGCCACCGCCATCCCCCGCAGATCCAGCCCGCCCCCGCCGCCTGATCCGCGGCACGCAAGCCCCAGCGGACGCCCCCCGCCCGCTGGTGCTGGTAGGGCGAGCTCTCCGAGCGAGCCGCCTCCTCCCCCGCAAGCGGCGACCTCATCCCATGGCTTCGCCGCCGTTGCCCCGAAGGTGGTGGGGCGAGCTCTCCGAGCGAGCCGCCCCCTCCCTCCGCATTTTTGGAGGCGCTCGGACTCCCGAGTGACGCGAGAAGGATTTGCAGTGCCCCCGCTTCGCAGAGGAAAACATGGTCACAAACGCGTCCTCAAACGCGTCTCGCCCCCCCCTCCCGGAAGTCCGCAGTCCGGTGTCTGACGTCCCCCAAAAGCCAGGGTCGAGGCGGCTCGCTCGGAGAGCTCGCCCCACCGAGCGGGCGGGCGGCGCCACGGTGTGCTGCGACGGCAATGCGCCCGGGAAACGCGCTCAGGCGTGGTAGTGGGTGGCGATCCAGTTCTGGTATTCGCCGGAGCGGACCTGGGCGACCCAGGCGGGGTGGTCGAGGTACCAGCGGACCGTCGCGGCGGCGCCGGTCTGCCAGGTCTCGGCTGGCTTCCAGCCGAGGTCGCGCTCGATGCGGGTGCAGTCGATGGCGTAGCGGCGGTCGTGGCCGGGGCGGTCCTTGACGAAGGTCATCAGGCTGCGCCGGGGGGCGCCGGAGGGGAGCGGCGGGGCCATGCGGTCGACGAGGTCGCAGATTTCGCCGACGACCGCCAGGTTCGTCAGTTCGTTGCGGCCGCCGACGTTGTAGGTGCTGCCGTGGGGGGCGCGCGTGACCAGGGTCCAGATGGCGGAGCAGTGGTCGGTGACGTACAGCCAGTCGCGGATGTTCTGCCCGTCGCCGTAGATGGGCAGGGGTTTGCCTTCGAGGGCGTTGAGGATCATCAGGGGGACGAGTTTTTCGGGGAATTGGTAGGGGCCGTAGTTGTTGGAGCAGTTGGAGAGGGTCGTCGGCAGGCCGTAGGTTTCGTGGTAGGCGCGCACGAGGTGGTCGGAGGAGGCCTTGGAGGCGGAGTAGGGGGAGTTCGGGGCGTAGGGGGTGTCTTCGGTGAAGAAGCCGGTGGCGCCGAGGGTGCCGAAGACTTCGTCGGTGGAGATGTGGTGGAAGTGGCGGACCTGCCCGGCGTGCTCGCGCGCGGCCTGCAGGAGGACGTAGGTGCCGTGGATGTTGGTGCGGACGAAGTCGTCGGGTCGCACGATGGAGCGGTCGACGTGGGATTCGGCCGCGAAGTGGATGATGCAGTCGATGGCGTGGCGCTCGATGGTTTCGGCGACTTTGGCGGCGTCGCAGATGTCACCCTTGACGAAGACATATCTTTCGCCGACGGATTGGGCGACGTCGTCGAGGGAATAGGGGTTGCCGGCGTAGGTGAGGGCGTCGTAGTTGACGATCTTGCCGGCGAAACCGGGCTGCGAAAAGAGCCAGCGGATGAAGTTGCTGCCGATGAAGCCGGCGCCGCCGGTGACGAGGATGGAGTCGAAGGTGCGGGGGGTGGAGGGTGTAGTGTTCATGGGGTTCCTTTGGCGTGGTGGTGGATGGATAGAACAGTTTCAGAAACAATGGAGCCGATGGACGGTGGGGCGAGCTCTCCGAGCGAGCCGCATGGAAGGCGGAAACGGCTCGCACGGAGTGCTCGCCCTACCACTCCGCGGCCAGGGACGGGATGTCCAAGGCAAGTGGAAGCTGTACGCCTCATTGCCCGGTGGCGCCTTTCCATGAGTCCTTGAGGGTGACGGTGCGGTTGAAGACGGGGGCGCCGGGCTTGGAGTCGGGGTCGGCCGCGAAGTAGCCGATGCGCTCGAACTGGTAGGCGTCGCCGGGCGCGGCTTCGAGGAGCGAGGGCTCGACGAGGGCCGTGGCGGTCTTGAGGGAGTCGGGGTTGAGGTGGGTCTTGAAGTCGACGTCCTTGTCGGCGTCGGGCTCGGGAACGTCGAAGAGGCGGTCGTAGAGGCGGACTTCGACGGGGCGCGCGGAGGCGGGGACCCAGTGGATGGTGGCCTTGACCTTGACTTTCTCGGTCATCGGGATGAAGCGGCCGCGGACGGCCGCGACGGTGCCGTCGGGGGCCTTGTCGACGCCGGTGCATTCGAGGAAACCGGCGTAGCGGAGGCGGACGGCCTTGCCGGGTGAAAGGCGGAAGTACTTGGGCGGGGGGACCTCGGCGAAGTCTTCGCGCTCGATCCGGAGCTCGGGACCGAAGGGGATTTCGCGCTCGCCCGCGGACGGGTCTTCGGGATTCACCGGGCCGCGCACGGTGGCGGGGACGTCGGCGGGGTTCTCGATGACGACCTTCAGCGGGTCGAGGACGGCCATCGCGCGGCGCGCGGTCTTGTTGAGGGCGTCGCGGATGCAGTGCTCCAGGACGGCGACGTCGGTCAGCGAGTCGTACTTGGTGATGCCGATGGTTTCGCAGAAGGCCCGGATCGCCTCGGGCGGCACGCCGCGGCGGCGCAGGCCGCAGAGGGTCGGCATGCGGGGGTCGTCCCAGCCGTTGACGAGCTTGGTCTGGACGAGTTCGAGCAGCTTGCGCTTGCTCATGACGGTGTAGGTGAGGGAAAGGCGGGCGAACTCGGTCTGGCGGGAGGGGAAGAGGTGGCAGTTGCGGATGACCCAGTCGTACAGGGGGCGGTGGACTTCGAACTCGAGCGTGCAGAGGGAGTGGGTCACGCCTTCGAGCGCGTCCTCGATGGGGTGCGCGAAGTCGTACATGGGGTAGATGCACCACGCGTCGCCGGTGTGGGGGTGCGTGGCGTGCAGGATGCGGTAGATGACCGGGTCGCGCATGTGGAGGTTCGGCGAGGCCATGTCGATCTTGGCGCGCAGGACCTTCTCGCCGTCGGCGAACTCGCCGGCGCGCATGCGCTCGAAGAGGGCCAGGTTTTCCTCGGGGGAGGTGTCGCGCCAGGGGGAGGGCTTGCCGGGCTCGGTGGGGATGCCGCGGTGCTCCTTCCACTGCTCGGCGGTCAGGGAGCAGACGTAGGCCTTGCCGTCGCGGATGAGCTGGCAGGCGAGGTCGTACATTTTGCCGAAGTAGTCGGAGGCGTGGTAGAAGTGGGGGCCCCAGTCGAAGCCGAGCCAGCGGATGTCCTTCTGGATGGCTTCCGTGTATTCGATGTCCTCGCGGACCGGGTTCGTGTCGTCCATGCGCAGGTGGCAGACGCCGCCGTTCTCCAGCGCCATGCCGAAGTCGAGGCAGAAGGCTTTCGCGTGGCCGATGTGCAGGTAGCCGTTGGGCTCGGGCGGGAAGCGCGTGACGACCTTGCCGCCGTTGCGGCCGGCGCGGATGTCCTCCGCGATCATCTCGCGGATGAAATGCATGTTTCTGGGGGCGGTTTCCGGCGCGGCGCCGGGGGCGGGTTCGTTCATGGCGGTCTCTCTCCGATGGTGTTTTCACCACTTCACCCCCCCGCCGCCTTTCTGTCAAGAACGAACGGGCCGCCGATCCGGCCCGGCCCGGCGCACGGGGGCCGCCTGTGTGGCGGCGGCTCCCCCCGCCGCCGGCGTGCGGGCGGCCCGGAAACGGCATCGTGTTCATGGAGGGAAGGATGGGCGAAACAAGCGGAAAAGTCAGGATTTTTCCTGTTTCCAAATGATAGGGCGCAACGAGCCGCCGGGGCGTTCTCAGACGAAAACCTTGCGATTTCCCAGGCGCTGGTAGGGCGGGCAGTCCCTGCCCGCCGGAGCCCGTCATGCCAAAGGGAGTGGCCGGAAATGTGCGGACGCATTTCCCCCGGATTCCGGCCGACTTGCATCCGCACCTCCCATGACCTTCCCTTGCACGTCCCCGTTTCCGGCGGCGAGGGGACTCGCCGCCCTACCAACACGGCTTTTCACGAACGAAACCCCACGTTCTTTGACTGACATCTCCCAGGAGCGTCGGTGCTGTGGAAACCAGCCGAAGGGGGCGACGAGGGTGGCGGTGGGGAAGAGGGCGCGTTTCGCTTCCTCTGGGCGGTTTTTGCGGGCACGACGGCGAGGACGCCCCCGGCAGGCGGATGGGACGCAACAGCAGGGCGGCAGGGTCCGCCCTCCCGGAAGTCGGGCCTTCCCAGTTCGCAACGTTTGTTCCAACTGCAATCGCGCGCAATCGCCCGGGGGAGGGACGCGCTTCTGCGCGTCCTCCGCGAACGGTCGCGCGGAAGCGCGCCCCTCCCGGTCGCTTCGCACCTCCCCAGGGCGTTGTTTGCGTGCACGACGGAGCCCCTGCCGTCGGCGGTCGGATGGTTCTGGAACACAATTGCGTTCATGGAGGGGACCTGGGGGAAAACAAGCGGAAAAATCAGACTTTTTCCTGTTTTCAAAGGATATGGCGCAACGAGCCGCCGGGGAGGGGCGGGGGCGGGAAAATCAGGCGAAGGGGGAGACGATGGTGGCGGTGGGGAAGAGGGCGCGGACGGAGGATTCGGAGGAGGACTCGAAGAGGAGTTTGAGGTTGGGGCCGGCGTCCATCGTGAACCAGACGGGGAGGCCGTCGGCCCGGGCGGCCCAGACGGCGCGGATGGCGGTCAGGGTTTCGGGAAGGAAGTAGAGGATGGGCGGACGGGTCGCCATCATGAGGGAGTGCATGGCGAGGCAGTTGGATTCGGCGGTGGCGCCGAGGAGGGCGATGTCGCGGGCGGCGATGGCGTCGTGCAGGGTGGCGATGTCGCGGGCGACGAGGTCCGGCCAGGAGGAGTAGAAGGGGCAGGTCCGGACGGAGCGGCGCATGCCGTCGCGGGAGCCGACGGGTTTTTCGGCGGAGGAAAGGACGCAGGCGCCGATGCGCAGGGCGGGCCACCGGTCGGGGAGCGGGGTGGCAAAGGAGTCCATTCCGTCGGAGCGCTCGCCGGCGTGCCACTCGACGAAGCCGTCGGCGAGGCTGCGGGCGGCAGAGCCGCTGCCGAGGCGGGCGAGGATGGAGAGGGATTGTCGGGGGAGGTTCCAGCCGAAGAGGGCGTCGGCGGCCTTGGCGAGGGCGGCGAAGCCGGAGGCGGAGGAGGCGAATCCGGCGGCGGTGGGAATGGTGTTGCGGGCTTGGAGGTCGAAACGGAAGGAGGGGGACGGGCGGAAGAGGTCGAAGTAGGCGCTGGCGCGGCGGGCGAAGGGGGTATCGGGGGAGAGGGGGGCGCCGTTGAGTGTGATGGTGTCGGTGGGGGCGCCTTCGGGGGCGGGGGCGAGGCGGACGTGGGAGCCGAGGTCGCCGAGGGATATGGAGAGGGAGGAGGCGGTGGGGAGGTTGAGTGCTTCGTCGCGCTTGCCCCAGTATTTGGCCAGGGCGATGTTGGCGGGGGCGTACGATTCGGCAAAGGGGACGGCCGGGGTGCGGGGGCGTCCGGCGAGGAGGGTTTCGACGGCTTCGCGGGCGGTCACGGGGCGGCCTCTTCGGCGTCGGGGGGGAGGAGGCGGGTCTTGAGGCCGTCGGGGTCGATCTTGACGCCGAGGGAGGGTACGTTCCAGTCGCTCCGCATGGCGCGGCCGAGGCCGACGACGCAGTCGCCGAGACCGGATCCGGATATTTTCGCGCCGAGGATGCGGGGGTCGTCGCGCAGGGCGTAGACGAGCCGGGAAAGGGTGGCGTCGTTGACGCCGAGGGCGTCCATGAGGCCCTGGTTGACATTCATGAGTTCGCCCATGGTTTCCCAGTCGCCGGCGGCGGCGGCGGAGAAGGCTTCCCGGACGGTCTTGCCGATCAGGGCGTCGATGTCGTCGTAGATGTCTTCGTGGAGGCGGCGCTTTTCTTCGACGAGGGCGATGACTTCGGGGGTCGGCATCTTGGAGCCGGAGTAGAGGACGGTGAGGTCGGGCACGGCGGAGAGCTTGACGCACTCGCGCGGGGCGGCGAAGTAGCGGAGGCATCCGCCGTGGACGCTGGCGGCGACGTCGGCGCCGGACCCGACGCCGCCCTGGACCTTGCGGATGAGGGCGATGGCGTCTTCGGTGACGGCGGCGGGATCGGGGGTGTCGCCCAGCGCGGCGAGGAGGGCGCCGCAGGCGGCCACGGTGACGGCGGCGCTGCTGCCGAGGCCCATCTGGTGGGACATGCGGGAGCGGATGTCGAGGGCGAAGCCGCCGGGGAGCCGGTCGCGCAGGCGGCGGATGGCGGCGAGGACGAAGCGGAAGGTGTCGTCGGGGGCGAGTTCGGAGAGGGTGGTATTGTGTTCGCCGAGCGCGGAATGGAGGCGTATGGCGTCGCCGGGCAGGGGACGGAGGGTCGCGGTGATGCGGCGGTCGATGGCGCACACGATGGCGGGCTGGCCGCGGAGGACGGCGTGTTCGCCCATCAGCATCAGGTTGCCGGGGGCGGAGGCTTCTGCGGAGAGCAGGGGCATGGCGGCGGGGCAATCAGACGATGCGGGCGCCGAGGGGGTCGGGGCGGACGGTCATCAGTTCGTAGCCGTAGCGGGCGCAGAGGTCGGCGGGGGAGGTCTCGGAGGCGACGACGACCATGCCGGCGGCATCGCCGGACACGGCACCGGCGCCGCAGACCTTCGCGGACGCGCCGGCCGCTTCGGCCTCGGCGATGAATTCGGCGACGCGCGCGGGGACGACGCCGATGGAGTCGAGCAGCCGGTGGTTCTCGCGCATGGCGCGGCGGAAGGCCGGGAAGTCGTTCGCGCGGAGGGCCTTCTCCATGGCGAGGGTCGTGTTCTCGAAGCCGTCCCATACCGGGGCGGAGGCGCCGCCGGTGCGGCGGGCGACCGCGGACACGGCTTCGCCGGTGGAGCTGGCGGGGTGGCCGGTGTTGACGATGTAGAGGGGCACGCGCGGGAGGGGGAGCTCGCCGAACTCGCCCTGCCGGTACATCACGCATCCGCCGTGGAGCGAGACGAAGGTGTCCAGCCCGCTCGCGCGGCCGTGCTGCATGTTCTCGACTTCGAGGCTGTAGCGGGCGTACCACTCGGGGCGGAAATCGACGCGGTAGTAGTGGCCGAGGCCGCGCAGGACGCTGATGATGCTCGCCGCGGAGCTGCCCATGCCGCAGCCGATCGGGATGTTCGAGCGCATGCGGACGTTGACGCCGCCGCGCATCTTCAGGTGGAGGCCGTCGAGGAGGGTGATGTAGGCGTACTGGAAGAGGTCGACCGGCTTGTGCAGGACGTCGCGGATGGAGAGGCGGCCGTCGAGGAATTCGGCGTAGCTGCGGGCGACGCGGTCGTGGAAATCGCGGAGGGCGCGGAGGGTGAAGGACTCGCGGGCGGGTCCGATGTCGGGCAGTTCGAAGGAGATGCGGTCGCTGGCCTCGTCCATCGTGACGAGGGTTTCGGCGTTGCGGTTGACGGCCACCGCGAGGGCGGGCCGCCCGTACACGACGGAATGCTCGCCGGAAAGGATGAGTTTGCCTGGTGCGATCGCTTTCATGATGGGAAGCGTATAGCGCAGTTTTTACGCGATGTAAAGCCTTTTACTTGGGGAAGGGGCCGTCGGTCGCCGCTGCGGACCCCATGTGCGGGGAATGGCCTCCAGCGCGGTACGAAAACGATGCACCCGTTGTTTGGTGGCCCGGCCGCAAAAATGCCGCTACTCCGTGCGCGTGAGCAGCTCGATTTCGCCGTCGCGGATCACGAGGCTCTCCAGATGCCCGAGGATGCGGCCTTCCTTCGCGAAAGGCCGGAACAGGCGCCCCTGCGAGCGGATGTAGAGGCGGCCCACCGCGCCCGGCAGCGGCAGATGCCCCATGCGGGCGCCGGTCGGCACCAGGTGCGCCCCGTCCGCCTTCGCCTCGAACACCACCGATATCCGGAACGGACCCCGCTTGACCAGCACCAGCCACTGCGCGCGGTTCTCCCCGAACTCCACCGCCGTGTCCAGCAGCTGCGCCGCCATCCCCCCGCGTTCTTCCTGCGCCGCCGGCAGCTTCGCCAGCCAGGCGTTGAGTTCCGCTTCCGTGAAGGTCTGCGCCGACGGGAACCCCCGTTCCAGGGCGTCCGCCATCAGGTCGCGCTTCATCTCCGCGCGCTTCGCATCGACGGGGGCGCCCGTCGTGCGGCGCGGCAGGCCCGACGGCCAGAGCGCCAGCGCCAGCACCGCCACCAGCGCCAGCAGCACCAGCGACCGCACCGTGCGGCCGGCGGAGCCCCGCCCGCGAGCCGCTTCCTGGAGCGTCGCCTCCGCCGCGTCGAAGTCCAGCTTCGCCCCGCACTTGCGGCAGTGGACGCACGGAAGGCGGTTCTTCTCGCCGCATTTCTTGCAGACGAGGATCATCGGGTTGTCGGCGGGGGTGCTCATGGGGGCCTCCGGGGTGGGGTGGGGGACGGGACGGCGGGGCGGGGGACGGGGGACGCCTAGGCGTCCTTCTTCTTGCCCTTGGCGGGCTTCGGCGCGGCGTCCGAGGCCGGTTTGGACGCGGATTCGGACGATTCGGCGGGTTTGCTCTCCGGGGAGGACGGTTCGACGGACGCGTGCTGGTGCTTGTAGTCGGTTTCGTAGAAGCCGGACCCCTTGAAGATGATCCCGCTGCCGGTGGTGAGCATCCGGTGGACCCGTCCGCGGCACTTCGGGCACGTCTTGAGCGGTTCCGCCGTGATGGACTGGAACCGCTCGAACTGGTATCCGCACTTCTTGCACTCGTATTCGTATGTCGGCATTTCGCTTTCTCCTCTGTAAAATCGCAATCCTGCCCACTATACCCCCTTTCTTCCCGCTTTCCACTCTTTTCCGCCGTGCCCGGAAGTATCTCATGCAGAGGCGCGGAGAGGCAGAGACGCAGAGGCTTGGAGGGGGGGAGGGAAGGGGGCTTGGAGGGGAAAATGACTCACGCGGAGGCGCGGAGGCGCGGAGGGGGAAAACGGGAGACGGGAACAGAAGAGATTTTTGGACTTTTCTTTCCTCCATGCCTCCGCGTGAGATACCCCCCTTCCAAGCCCCCCTCCAAGCCTCTGCGCCTCCCCCTCTCCGCGCCTCTGCGTGAGTTCCTTTCCCTCTCCAAGCCCGCTTTCCTCCCGCTCTCCAAGCCACTCCGCGCCTCCGCGCCTCCGCGTGAGATACCCCCCTTCCAAGCTCCCCTCCAAGCCTCTGCGCCTCCCCCTCTCCGCGCCTCTGCGTGAGCGGTTTTTCCCCCTCTCCCGTCTCCCTGCCCGCCTCCCCGGGCAGGAAAAACGTTTGACCGCTTTCCCCGTTTTCGGATTCCCTTCCCCCCGGCCGTGTGGTTTCCTGCCATACAAAGAAAAAGAAGGCTCCGGCCCAGGGCCGTACACCCCAAGCCGGTACGCCGCAACCAAAACGGAAAGGGATCGGATCATGAGAAAATGGTTGGTTGGTTTGTTGGCGGCAGGCTTGTGCGCCGCAAGCGCATGGGCCACGACGGATGTGCTGACGGCCGGAGACTTCGAGGCGACGAGCTCGACCTACAAGGATTTCAGCGGCGTCACGAAGGATTCCGGTGCGGTTTATGCCGGAAATTCCGGTAAAACTTCCGATGGAGCCATCCAGCTCCGCTCGAACAACAGCAACAGCGGCATCGTGACCACCGAGAGCGGCGGAACCGCCTCGAAAGTGACGCTGGCCTGGAATGCCGCGACTGTCGACGACCGCGAAGTTTCCGTTTACGGGAGCACCGATGCCTACACGGCCGCCACCGACTTGTATGCCGCCGCCTCCCAAGGTACGCTCCTCGGCTCCCTCAAGAAGGGAGACGGGACCACGGAGCTGGAGATCGAAGGCGAATACGCATACATCGGTCTGCGGAGCAAATCCGGCGCCCTTTATCTGGACAGCGTCGAAATCGAATGGGCCGGCGGCACTCCCCCGGTGTTCTCCGTCAAGCTCGACCCCGCCGAGGACTTCGAAGTTTTCCAAGGCAAGTCCGCGTCGATCACCGCGACGGTGAAAGGTGCCCAGGGCGACGTCACCTACTCCTGGAGCGTGAACGGCACCCCCATCGACCTGGCGGGCAACGTTTACACGGTCGATTCCACGGAACTCGGCGAATACGAAGTGTCGGTCGAAGTGTCCGACGGCGTCGCCGATCCCCTTTCGGCGAGCGTCAAGTACACGGTCGTCGAGGCCCCGGTCGTCACCGGCGATGTCCTGACGCGGGATACCACGGGCGTGACGGGCTCCCAGTACAAGGACTGGACCGCCACGGGCGACTCCGGAACGAAGTATGCGGGCAACTCGGCCGGTGGCAACACGTCGATCCAGCTGAACACTGGAAGCCCCAAGGGCATCGTGATCACGGAGTCGGCCGGCAGCGATGTCGCATCCGTCACGGTTGAATGGAACGATGCCACCGCGGACAAGCGCTCGATC
>JAFXQI010000051.1 GCA_017527155.1 Kiritimatiellia bacterium | reverse complement strand
GGGGGAAGGGGGGTATGGGCGCGGAGGCGGGCGAAGAGGTCGAGGAGGACCTGGAGGTCGTTTTTGCGGATGGTCTCGCGAAAGAGGTCGAGGTCGGGAAGGGCGGAGGGGGGGGCTTCCCGCGGGGGGTGTTGGGGTTGGGAGGGGGTGTTCATTGGTGGGGCGGAAGCATAATGGATGGGAGGGGCGAGGGCAACCAAACTCCAAAGGGAGGGGCGAGGGGGGCGAGGGGTGCGCAAGGACGGGGGCGGGGCCCCCGAGCCCCCGGGCAAGGTGGAAAATTGGAGAAAATGCCAATGTTTTCTGTAATCTCACGCAGGGGGGGAAGGCTTGGGGGGCGGGGAGGGCGGGAGGGCAAAAAAAGGATTGCGGGGGGGGATTTTGGGGTATGGAATGGGGGCGCGATGAAAGGAGATGGAATGATGAAGGGTGCAAGGGTGTTGTTGGTCGCGGGTTGTTTGCTGGCGGCGGGGCTGGCGGGACGGGGGGAGGCGGCGACGCGGTATGCGTGGCTGGACGGGGCGAGGTTGTTCGTGGTGTCGTCCGATGCGCAGGCCTTGGATCAGGTCCACCGGAAGTGGGCGGAGTGTGCGGTGCCGAACGGCGGGAGGGCGGCGGGGATTTTCGTGCTGGACTACGACGTGGTGCCACCGTGGAACGGGTTGGTGCGGCTGGGGACGTTCCCGGCGTGGCCGAGGGTTTCGCGGAGCGGGGAGGTTTTCCGGCTGGACGAGGTGGAGCTTCCGTACGGGGAGGGGAATCTGCTGCAAGGAGACGTGTTTTTGTACGAGTGGTTGCGGAAGGAGCCCCGCGCGTGGACGCCGGGACCGTGGCTGCTGCGGTCGAAGGTGGAGGGTTGGGAATCCGCCAACCTGCTCAAGACGCTGCTGGCGCTGCCGGAAGGGATGGAAGTGGAAGGCATCGAGCGTGTCCGGTACAAGGGAGAGTGGATTCCGCTGCGGAACCTAGAGGGGTGGTTCGAGCCCTGGTGGTCGGCGCTCGGCGGGCTGCCGGCGGAGGTGTCCGGCGGCGGGGTGCGTCCGGCGGTTGCCGGCGGTTCGGATTCGCCGCCGCGGCCGGCGACGTTCTATCCGCGGGAGTTCGGATATGCGGAGGCGGCCATCCGCGAGCATCCGGAGCGGGCAGAGGGGTTTGCCATCCGGGCGCAACTCGAAGGGACGATGAACGACGAGGCGGCGTTGCGCGACTGGAACGAGGCGATCCGGCTGGCACCGGAGGTTCCGGTGCTGTATCTGGGGCGGGCGGAGGTGTTTTTCAGGAACCAGATGGTGATGGATGCGTATTGGGATGCCAGGCGGGCGGCGGAGCTGGACCCAGCGTGGAGCGGGGCCAAGGAGTACTACATGAGGGCGGGGAACATCGTCGAGAGGGAGGGGGAACGGTAGGCGGGAGGGAAAGGAGATGTCAGGCAAAGAACTTGTGGTTTCATTCGTGAAAAACGTGGTAGGGCGGCGAGTCCCTTCGCCGCCGGAAACCGGGACGTGCAAGTGAATGCCATGGGATGTGCGGATGCAAGTCGGGCAGAATCTGGGGAAAATGCGTCCGCACATTTCCGGCCATTCCCTTTGGCATGACGGGCTCCGGCGGGCAGGGACTGCCCGCCCTACCACTGCGCCTGGGAAATCGCAAGGTTTTCGCCTGGCAACTCCAAAGGGTGGCCGACGGCGCGGCCAATGCGGAGCCCGGAACGGGGCGGGCCTTACGGGGTGTGGTCCAGGAGTTCGATGGTGTTGATGGCGATGCCGAGTTTTTGGGTGTCGGAGCCGAGGCCGAGGTCGCGGGGGGAATGGGGAGCGGCGATGCGGAAGTTGAGGATCAGGAGGGCGCCGTCGGCGAGGAGGGTGCGGGGGATGCGGAGGGTGGTGTCGGGGGCGGGGTGGCCGTACCGGAAGGTCCAAGGAGGAAGGGGGTGGTCGTTGGCGCGGATTTCGACGGTCTGGTCGGGGTGGGAGGGGGAGAGGTGGGGGGTGACGTCGAAACGGAGGGCGGGATCGGAGCCGGACGGGGTTCCGTCGAGGCGAAGGGCGAAGGTGACGCGCTTGTGGGTGGTCCAGCGTCCCCGGGGGGCTGTTTTGCCGAGCCCGGGGATGTCCTTGCAGAGGGTGGCGAAGTCGATTCGGTCGCGAAGGACGAGGGTCGGAGCCCAGGTGATCTGGCCGCGGGTTATGTTGATGTATCGGAGGGGGTGTTTTGGGGTGAACTTGGCGAGCTGGCGGGCGTGGAAACCGGGGTCGGCGATGTGGAAGTCGGGGTCGGCGGCAAGGCGTAGCCAGCCGCCTTGGGTGGTGAGAATCTTGGTGAGGCGGCCGTTGCGGGAGATGTAGGCGACGGGGTACGAGGGGCGGCCTTCGGCGTGGGCGATGCGTTCGGCGAAGATGTCGGGTTCGGGGTTGTAGAGCCAGGGGGCGTGGGTGAGGATTTTTTCGGCGAGGTTCGTGTGGTGAAGGTTGTTCATCTTGCCGGCGAAGGCGTTGTTGACGGCGAAGAGCAGCGCCATGTTGGCGGCGAGGATGGCGTGTCCGAGGCGGGGGCGGCGGAAGGGGACGGCGCAGAGGACGTAGAAGGCGAGGAAGGGATAACACCACGCGAAGTAGCGGATGGCGACGGACAGTCCGCAGTTCCAGTTGGGCGCGGGTAGGCTCAGGATGGCCAGGGCAAATACGGAAAGGGCGAGGTCGAGGTGGCGGAAGTCGAGGCGGAGGAGGTTCCTCGCGAAACCGAAGAGGAAGACGAAGAGGAGGAGCCCGGAGTAGAGGACGGCGCCCTGATTGATGTCGAAGAAGTAGCTGAGGAGTTTGTGGAAAGTGATGAGGGAGAAGTCGGCGGCGCCGACCTTGTGGATGAGGTTGAAGGTGCCGAAGTGGCGGTAGTAGAAGAGCGGCGCGGCGAGCACGGGCAGGGAGCAGAGGGCGGTGCGGAGGAGGGGGAGGAGAGCGGACGGGCGGCGGGTCCGCCGCCAGCGGAGCGCGGCGTCGCGGAGGGCAGCGAGGCCGACGCAGAGGGTGAAGAACGCGATGGGCGGATTCTGGCACGAGGCCAGGGCGGAGACGAGGGCGGCGCGGGCGGGGTTCCGGCGCAGATGGAAGACGATGGCGATGGTGGCGAGGGCGGCGCTGTACGCTTCGGGAGAGGGCCAGACGATGTAGGGGACCATGGGGGAGAAGAGGGAGAGGGCGGTCGCGGCGAGTCGTTTTTCATTGGGGGAGAAGAGGTAAACGACCCACAGCATGGCGATGTAGAGGAGGGCGTTGACGATGCCGAACGCCTTGAATTCCTCTCCGTGCAGGGCGGCGAGGACGGCCTTCGCGGGGGTGGCGAGGAGGGGGTAGAGCCAGAAGTGGTAGCTGTAGCGGTGGCCGGAGCCGGTCTTGAAGAGCCCGGTGCGCGGGTCGGGGAAGTCGCGGATGCCGCTTTGGGCGGCCAGTCCGGCCTGCGCGGCCGCGATGTCGGCGTCGAGGACTGCGGGGGTGCCGTGGCGGAAGAGGGATTCGGCGACGTAATTGTATTCGAGGCCGTCCCCGTAGGGCCGCGGCGGTTCGAAGAACGCGAACCGGCAGAAGACGAACATCGAATACAGCAACAGGCCGACGACCGGAAGGGACGGCCTGCGGAGCGGCGGGCGGGGCTGGTCGGCGGCGGTCAGGAGAAGACGACGGTGCGGTTCTTGTAGGGGAGGATGCGGTGCTGGAGGTGCCAGTAGACAGCGCGGGCGAGGACGATCTTTTCGAGGTCGCGGCCCAGGCGGATCAGGTCGGAGACGCCCTGGCGGTGCGAGACGCGCTGGACATCCTGTTCGATGATCGGGCCTTCGTCGAGGTGCTCGGTCACGTAGTGGGCCGTCGCGCCGATGATCTTGACGCCGCGGTCGTGCGCCGCGTGGTAGGGTTTCGCCCCCGCGAACGCCGGCAGGAAGGAGTGGTGGATGTTGATGATCCGCATCGGCCACGCCTCCACGAACGCCGGCGAGAGGATCTGCATGTAGCGCGCCAGGACGATGAAGTCCACGCCGGCCGCCTTCATGGCCTCGATCTGCGCGGGCTCGGTCTCGTGCTTGTCGGCGGCCGTGACCGGGATGAGCTTGAAGGGGATGCCCCTCCGCTCGATGAGGTCGCGGTGGTCGGGATGGTTCGAGATGGCCAGCGCGATGTCGACGGGCCATTCGCCGCTGTCGGTGCGGGAGAGGACGTCGTAGAGGCAGTGGGGCTGCTTGGAGAACATCAGGCCCATGCGCAGGCGCCGGTCGGAGCGGTGGAGGGACCACTGGATGTCGTACTGGTCGGCGAGGGGCCGGAAGGCGGCGGGGATGCCGTCGTAGGGGATGGCGAAGGAGTCGATTTCCCACTCGATGCGCGCGAAGAAGGTTTCCTCGGCGTGGTCGACGTACTGGTCGAGGGCGATGATGTTGCCGCGGTGCGCGGTGATGAATCCGGCCAGCGCGGCGATGATGCCCTGCCGGTCGGGGCAGGAGACGAGGAGGATGGCGGTGGGTTTGGCAGGGGTCATGATGGGGGCCTTTCGGGGCTGGAATGCCGGTAATCCGGGTGGACGCCATCCCGCCGGCTCCTTCCAACGCCGGAAGGTCCGGGAACGGCGGCCATGCGGTCAAATGTAGCAACCGCCCTCCCCTTCCGACAAGCGCGATTTCGGCCCGCTGCCCGCTGCGGCCCGCTGCCGTCCCCCACCCTCTCCCTGTCTTTTGGCAATACGGAAACCATGGACATTCATGCCCGTTTTTCCCCATTCTCCCCGTCATGAAGATTTCCATATCCAGCCCGGGCGCGGAGTCCCCCCTGCCATCCCCTACCCCCTGCCGCATCCTCGCGGCGGGCGCGGGAGGGACGGGACCTTGACGGGCCGTTTCGGGGCGGGTATTTTCCGGGGAGAGGAGGCAGAAAATGAGCGAGTCCGAAAAGGATGCGATATTCAGGCAGATCGATGAGACCGGGACGGTGCGGAGGGGGGAGCCGGGGTTCGGCGAGCTGGAGGGGGAGCTCATCCGCTCCCATGCGCTGTGCCTGGAAATTTCGGCCAGGAAACCGACGGACCCGGAGTACAAGGGGTTGCTGGAAGAACTGCTGGGACGGGAAATCGACGGGAGCGTGGCCATCGTTTCGCCGTTTTACTGCGATTGCGGATGCCGGCTCCGCCTCGGGAAGAACATCATCATCAACAAGGGGGCGACGATATTTTCCGCCGGGAGGGTGGAGATCGGGGACAACGTCCTGATCGCGCCCGACGTCAAGATCGTGACGGTGGACCACGATCTCCGGGACCGGATGAATTGCCTCCATTTCGCGAAGGTCACGGTGAAGGACAACGCGTGGATCTGCATCGGGGCGATCGTGTGCCCGGGGGTGACGATCGGGAAAAACGCGGTGGTCGCCGCCGGGGCGGTCGTGACGAAGGACGTCCCGGACAATGTGATGGTCGGCGGGAATCCGGCGCGGATCATCAAGCGGCTGGATGGCGCGGCAGACTGAAAAGGAGCGACGACATTATCCACCGCCGGGATAGGAACGCCGGTCCATCCATGGGGGCGAGCGACGGGGGGAACCCGAGCCCCCGGGATGCGGTGGACTGGAGCGAGGAGGGCGCGCTCAGGTGGCGCGGGTCCAGTCGTGGTTGCGGTTGCGGCGGCGTTCGATGTCGGTCAGGAAGTATTTGCGGAGGCGCAGGGCGGTGGGGGTCACTTCGACGAGTTCGTCGTCGTTGATGTATTCGAGGGCTTCTTCGATGGAGAGTTTGACGGCGGGGGCGACGAAGAGTTTGCGGTCGGAGCCGGCGGCGCGCATGTTGGTGAGCTTCTTGCCGCGCTGGACGTTGACGACGACGTCGTTGTCTTTGCAGTGTTCGCCCACGATCTGGCCTTCGTAGCACCATTCGCCCGGGTCGACGAAGAAGTAGCCGCGGTCTTGCAGGCCGTCGAGGGCGTATTCGGCCGCCTTGCCTTCTTCCATGGAGATGAGGACGCCGTTGGGGCGCTGGGGAATGTCGTCGCGCATGGGGTCGTAGCGCAGGAAGCGGTGGTTGACGATGGCTTCGCCCGCGGTCGCGGTGACGATCTTGGTGCGCAGCCCGATGAGGCCGCGGGTCGGAATGGTGAATTCCATGACGGTGCGGCCGGCGGCGGAGTGCATCCGGGTCATGAGGCCCTGGCGGCGGCCGACGGCTTCGATGACGGGGCCGGTGGTGCCGTCGGTGGTGTCGACGACGAGGGTCTCGACGGGCTCGCAGCGGACGCCGTCGATGGTGCGGACGATGACGCGCGGGCGGGAGATGGTCAGTTCGTAGCCTTCGCGCCGCATGGTCTCGATGAGGACGGCGAGGTGCAGGACGCCGCGGCCGGAGACTTTGAAGGAGCCTTCGCCGATTTCTTCGTAGGAGAGGGCGACGTCGCGCTGGACTTCGCGGTGGAGGCGGTCGCGGATGTGACGGCTGGTGAGGTATTTGCCGGAGCTGCCGAAGCCGGGGGAGTCGTTGATGCGGAAGGTCATGGAGATGGTCGGGGCGTCGAGGGCGATGGGCGGGAGGGCTTCGGGGCAGTCGGCGGGGACGAGGGTGTCGCCGATGTCGACGCCTTCGATGCCGTGCACGGCGCAGATGTCGCCGCAGGGGACGGTGGCGGCTTCCTGGGAGATCAGGCCTTCGAAGGTGTAGACGGCGCGGATCTTGCAGGGATGGACGGAGCGGTCCTGCTTGACGAGGGCGACGGGGGCGGCGGGGTCGAGGGTTCCGCGGTGCACGCGGCCGATGCCGATGCGTCCGGTGTAGTCGGAGTAGTCGAGGGTGGTGACCTGGAGCTGGAGGGGACCGTCGAGGACGGGCGGGCCGGGGATGTGCTCGAGGATGGCGTCGAGGAGGGGGAAGATGGTGAGGCGGTTGTCTTTTTCGAGGTCGCGCACGGCCCAGCCGTCGCGCCCGGCGGCGTAGAGGACGGGGAAGTCGAGCTGGTCGTCGGTGGCGCCGAGTTCGACGAAGAGGTCGAAGATTTCGTCGAGGACGGCGTCGTGGCGCTCGGCGGGTTTGTCGATCTTGTTGAGGACGACGATGGGCTTCAAACCGAGGTGCAGGGCCTTGTCGAGGACGAAGCGGGTCTGCGGCATGGGGCCTTCGGCGGCGTCGACGAGCAGGAGGCAGCCGTCGGCCATGTTCAGGACGCGCTCGACCTGGCCGCCGAAGTCGGCGTGTCCGGGGGTGTCGATGACGTTGATCTTGACGTCCTTGTAGCGGACGGAGACGTTCTTGGAGAGGATCGTGATGCCGCGCTCGCGCTCGATGGCGTTGGAGTCGAGCAGGCAGTCCTGCGCCGCGGCTTCGCCCTGCGCCACCTTGAGCTGGCGGAGGATGGCGTCGACGAGGGTCGTCTTGCCGTGGTCGACGTGGGCGATGATGGCGACGTTGCGGATGGAGGGGTTGCGCCGGACGGGGGCGGGGGTGGTGCTCATGGGGGACCTCCTGGATGCGGGCGGTTCAGATGCGCTCGGGGGTACGGATGCCGAGGATGTGCAGGCCGGTGCGGAGGGCGCGGGCGGCGATGGCGCAGAGGCGCACGCGGGCTTCGCGGACGCCGGGGTCGGCCTTCAGGAAGGGGACGTTCTGGTAGAAGGAGGAGTAGGATTGGGCGAGCTCGTAGAGGGCGTCGGCCAAGAGGGAGGGCTTCATCTGCGCGGCGGCGTCGAGCACGGCGTCGGGGATGCGCGCGATGCGCAGGGCGAGGCGGCGTCCCTGCGGGGTCTCGCCGGGGAGGAGCGGCGCGGCGAGGGGGTCGGCGCCGGGGAAGCGCTCGCGGTATTTGTCGAGGACGGACGCGATGCGCGCGCAGGCGTACTGGAGGTACGGGGCGCTGTTGCCGTCCATCGAGAGCGCCTTCTCCCACGTGAAGTTCACCGCCGACTGCGGGTTCTGCGAGAGGTCCGCGTACTTGACGGCGCCGATGCCGATGGCTTCCGCCACGGCCGCGCGGTCGGCTTCGGGCATGTCCGGCGAGGAGGCGTCCACCAGCTCGCGGGCGCGGCGGACCGATTCGTCGAGGAGCAGGTCGAGCTTGATGGCGGTGCCGTTGCGCGTCGAGAGCAGCCCCTCGGGCAGGCGCATCAGGCCGAACCAGACGTGGCGCAGCGCCACCGACGCCCCCGCCTTGCGCGCCAGCGCGAAGAATTGGCGGAAGTGCAGCTGCTGGCGCTCGTCGGTGACGTACAAAACGAGGTCGGGATGGAACTCGCTTTCGCGCGAGAAGACCGTCGCGAGGTCCGTCGTCGCGTAGTTGAAGCCGCCGTCGGACTTGCGGACGATGCAGGGCGGGAGCTTCTCGTCGTCCAGGAACGCCACCAGCGCGCCCTCGCTCTCGCGGACCAGGCCGAGGGACTGCAGCTTTTCCACGACGCCGGGGAGGGCGTCGTTGTAGTAGGATTCGCCGCGGACCAGCTCGAACTCCACGTCGAGCCGCTTGTACACGCGGTCGAACTCGGCGAGCGAGAGGTCGATGAACTTCTTCCAGAGCGCCCGGTTCTCCGGGTCGCCCGCCTGGAGCTTGACCAGCTCGGCGCGGCAGGCGTCCTTCCAGGCCGGGTCGTCGGAGGCCTTCTGGTGGGAGAGGACGTAGATGCGCTGGAGCTCGTCCACGGGGGCGGCGGCGAGCGCCTTTTCGTCGAGGAAATGGCGGTAGCCCATGATCAGGATGCCGAACTGCGTGCCCCAGTCGCCGAGATGGTTGTCGCCGAGCGCGTCCCATCCGAGCGCGCGGTGGATGCGCTTGAGGGCGTCGCCGATGACCGTCGAACGGATGTGCGCGATGTGCATCGGCTTGGCGACGTTCGGCGACGAGTAGTCCACGACGATCCGCTTGCCGGCGCCCGGCTGCGGGAGCCCGGCGTGGGGGTCGGCCTGCACGCCGGCCAGATGCCGCGCGAGGGCCGCGTCGGAGAGCGTCAGGTTCAGGAACCCGGGCCCGGCCACCTCGACCTTCGCCAGCCAGTCGTCCGCCCCGCCCGCCGCAAGCCGCGACGCGACGGCCTCCGCGATGGCGCGCGGCGGCTTGCGCAGGGCGCGCGCGGCGGCCATGGCGGCATTGCACTGGTAGTCGCCGAACGCCTCGTTGGCGGCCGGCAGGACGTCGAGCGGCAGCGACGACAGGTCGGCCTCCGGGAAGGCGGCGGCGAAGGCATCGCGTACCTGGGCGGTGAGGATTTGCTGGATGGTCTGCATGTTCGGACTCCGGGTGTTTCGTGTGAAAAGCCGCGAAAGAGTATGCCCCACCCTCCTCCACGGCAAGCCGAAAACGTGTGGGCGGCCTCTATTCCGGCACGCGTGGCTCCTTCCCGTCCCCCGCCCTTCTCCATGTCTTTTGCAATCACGTGAAATGCCATGTTTTCCGGCCTTCGACCGTCCTTCTCCCGCCCATGAAAAGCAGCCCCCCGCCGGGGCCCCTTCCGGGCTCCGGCGGCAACCGCGCATTGACTTGCCGGGGAACGCGTCTTACTCTCGGCCCCACCAACCCCCAAGAGGACGTCCATGAACTATCGCATCTCCTTCTTCCTGCCCGCCGCCGCCGCCCTGCTGCTGGTGGCCGCTCCGGTTGCCGCGCGCGCCGGCGAGGCCGCCGCCAATCCCCTCTTCACGTCCGAGCCGCCCGCTCCCGAGGCGCTCGCGTTCCTGCGCGACGCGTATTTCCCGGCGCTTGCCGCCAACGACATCCAGCAGGCGCTCGCCCTCACCGACCTGCGCGGCTTCCGGCAGTACCTGCTCGATACCCGCATGCGCGAGATGAAGGCCAAGCTCCCCGACATGACTCCCGAGCAGGAGCAGGAGCTCTCCGCCTTCTACCAGACCAACAACCTCGCCCCCGCCAACCTCGCCGCCATCGTCGGCGAAAGCCTCGTCCAGGGCCGCTACACCGGCCTGAAGTGGGAATCCGCCGTCTTCGCGCCCGCCCCCGGGCCCCTCCAGGGCTACGTCGCGCAGATCGCCGCGACCGATCCATCGGGTGCCCCCAAGACCGTTCTCGTCGGTCTCAAGTCCCTCGGCGACCAGTGGGCCGTCGCGCCGGAAATCCCCATGGACCTCTCCTTCCGCATCGCCGCCGCCCGCAAGGGGCTCCCCTCCAGCGCGCCGGTCCCGGAGCCGGTATCCGCGCTCGCGACCGCCTTCTGGAACGCGTGCAAGGCGGGCGACCCCGAGACCGCATACGCCCTCTTCGGCCCCGACTACCGTTCCCGCATCCCGTTGCTCGGCTTCCTCGGCATCTACCAGGAGCTCGTCGAACGCATCGGCGTCCCGGCGAGCTGGAGCATCGACGTCTGCCGCCCGCTGCCCGGCGACCGCATCGGCCTCGGCATCGAAGTCGTTGGCGGCAAGGACAGGACCGACGCCATCATGACCTTCCGCAAGATGGGCCTGACCTGGGTTCTCGACGACGCCCAGTTCCGTCCCCCTTCCGCCGGCAACAACGCCGCCGCCCAGTCCAAGGCCCATGCCGCCGCCGCCGCGACCGTCACGCCATCCGCTCCGGCGCCTGCGCTCGCCGCGCCTGCCGATCCCGACGACGCCCCGTCCGCCTTCCCGGTATTCAAGGGCCCCGAGAAGCCGATCGGTCCCGAATGAAGTACTCCCGCCTCGAGCAGTGGGCCGAGCGCGAGGTCGGCGCCCTGCGCCGCAAGCTCTCCCCCGAAATCGCGCGCCATGCCGACGGCATTCCCGTCGTGTGTTTTCCCGCCCCCACCCGGGAGATGGTGGAGGACGAAGGCATCGAACCCGACCTTCTCGGTCTCTTCGTCGGCCCCGCCCTCGACGAAGCGGAAGGACTGGACGACCCCCTCCCGCCGGAAATCCTCCTCTTCCTGGAAAACCTCTGGGACTACGCCGAAGAGGACCCGGAAACGTTCCGCGAGGAAGTCCGCCGCACCTACCTCCACGAACTCGGCCACTACCTCGGTCTCGAAGAGGACGACATGGCCCCCCGCGACCTGGACTGAACGGCCAGCGGCGGACGGACTCAGGCGCCGGCCGCGTTCCTGAGCAGTTCGCGGGCGTGCCGGAGGGCCACGGACGTGCTGTCGCGGCCGCCGAGCATGCGGGCCAGTTCCTCTACCCGTTCGGCGTCGTCCAGCCGGCGCACGTGCGTGCGGGTGCGGCCGTCTTCGCCGACGTCCTTGTTCACCGCGAACTGCGTGGTGCCGCAGGCCGCCACCGCCGGCAGGTGCGTGATGGCCACGACCTGGCGTCCCCGGCCGACCTGCGCGAGCTTGCGGCCGACGGCCGGCGCCGTCTCGCCGCCGATGTTCGCGTCGATTTCGTCGAAGACCAGGGTTCCCACGCGGTCGGCGCCGGCAAGCACCGCCTTGACCGCGAGCATCACGCGCGAGATTTCGCCGGATGAGGCGATTGCCCGCAGCGGGCGCATGGGTTCGCCGCGGTTGGGGGCGAAGCCGAAGTCGGTGGTGTCGAGCCCGTCGGCCTGCGGCTCGGGCGCTTCGACGAGCGGGATGTCGAAGGCGGCGTTCTCGAAACCGATGGCGCGCAGTTCGCCGAGGATGGCCGGGGCGAGCGCGGCGGCCGCGGCGGTGCGGCGGGCGCGCAGGGCGGTGCCGGCGAGGCGCAGGTCGGCATCGGCGGCGACGAGTTCGAGCGCGAGTTCTTCGAGGCGGGCGCCGCGGTTCTCGATTTCGTCGAGGCGGGCCTTGGCATCGGACAGGACGCGGCGGACGTCGGCGAGCTCCGGCCCGTACTTGCGCTTGATCCGCTCGTACTCCCAGAGGCGCCGGTCGAGCCATTCCAGGCGTGCCGGATCGGCCTCGATGGAGGAAAGATCGCGCTGGATGCCGACCGACAGCGCGGCCAGGCCGTCCGCGAGCGGCTTGAGGGTGGCCGGCCAGTCGGCGGCGGCCGGCGTGAGGCGGGCGAGTTCTTCGAGGGCCTTGCGCACGGGCGCGAGCCGCTGGAGGATGGAATCCTCCCCCTCGCTGAGGGTCTGGGTGGCCAGCTGGCCGAGTTCGAGGATGCGCTGGGCGTTGCCGGCGGTCTGCTGCTCGGCACGCACGGACTCCTCTTCGCCCTCTTCGAGCGCGGCGTCTTCGATTTCCTTGACGCGGGAGGCAAGCAGGTCGGCCTGGGCGGCGGCATCGGGGCCGCCGGCGGCTTCGAGGGCGGCCTTGCGCGCCAGCAGGGCGGCACGGCGTTCCCAGGCGGCGGCGTAGGCGGCGCGCTCGGCTCCGTCGTGGGCGTAGGCGTCGAGGATGGCGAGCTGCTCGGCGGGATGGAACAGGAGCTGGTGGTCGTGCGGGCCGTGGAGGTCCACGAGCGAGGTCCCGATCCGGCGCAGGAGGCCCGCGGTGGCCGGGGCGTCGTTGACGTGGATCTGGCCGCCGCCCGAGGCCCGGACCGTGCGGCGGATGACCAGCGTGGCATCCTCGCAGGGCGGCATCCCGGCTTCGGCGAGGACGGCATCGACCGCCGCGAGGACATCCGGTTCGAGCGCGAAAACGGCCTCGACGGAACACTGTGCGGCGCCGGCGCGCACAGCCCCCGTGTCCGCCCGCTCGCCCAGCAGCAGGTACAGCGCGCCGATCAGCACCGACTTGCCGGCGCCGGTCTCGCCCGAGACGATGTTCAGCCCCGGACCGAACGCCACGTCGGCCTCTTCCACCAGCGCCAGGTTGCGCACTTTGAGCAGGGAAATCATGGCCGCAGAAGTTATCCCTTTCGCCACCCGCTGGCAAGTGTCGATGCGGACCGGGCGCGGTCAGTCGGCCGGGGCGGAGCGGAGCCAGGCGAGGGCCTGTTCGCGGAGGCGCATGTGCTTCGGAGGCAGTTCCTTTTCGCGCAGGAAACGGATGAGTTCGCGTTTGGTGGCGTCCACGCGTTCGGGGCAAGGCGGCGGCAGCGTGGATTGGGCTCTGGGGCGGCGCTTGCTGCGGCGGGCGCTCAGGAGCTGCGGGATGTCGAGTTTGGCTTCGACGTAGGCCTTCAGGCGCGCGAAGTTCCAGTGGTCGCGGAGGAGCCGGGCGAGACGGCGGCGGGCGGTGGAGTAGGCGGCGAGCAGCTCCGGCGGGATGGGGCGTTCGGGCGTCGCTCCGGGGAGGAGCCATTCCAGCGGGAGACGGTCGTCGAGGGCGAGGAGCTGGCGGAGGCGCTGGGCGAGTTTCTTGTAGCGGACGAGGGTGGAATAGTTGGCCGGGACGCGGCGGTCGGCCAGCCAGCCTTTCATGCCGGGAGCGCGGGACCGGATGCGTTTCTGGCCGTTGCGGAGTTTCCTGAAGCCGATGGTCGAGGCGTCGAGCGTCGGTTCGAGGTCGGCCAGGCGGGAGCCGAGGCGCAGGCGGACGTGGAGGGTGCGGGGGACGGTTCCGATGTCGGCCGCGAGTTCGGCGGGCGTGGGGGCGCCGCGCAGCGACGGGCTGTCGGGGAATTTTTCGCGGAGGCGCTGGCGGCGCTTGAGTTCGCGGACGATCGCAAGGCCGGTCTCGGTGGCGGCGAAGACCGCGAAGGCGGCGAGGCTCACGCCGAGGACGAGGGGGACGAGACCGAGGGCGATGCCGGGACGCTGGGAGGCGGCGACCGAGAGGGCGCCCTTGGTGACGGGGGTGGTGCGGGAGGAGGCGGTCTTCAGGATGTCCATGGGTGGGGAGTGTGGGGGAGGAAGGGGGGGATGTCAAGGGATTTCACGTGATTGCAAATGCGGGCGGGGGCGGAATTGGATTGCTTTCCGGGGGGGAGGCGGTAGGGTGGCGGGAGTTTTGACCGAAAGGATGCCCCCATGACCTTGGACGAACAAATACGGAAACTCACCGCCCGCACCGTGGACCTTCACAGCGCGGAGGAACTCAAGGCCCGCCTGGAGAAGGCGGCGGCCGAGAAGCGTCCGCTGCGCATCAAGCTGGGGGCCGATCCGTCGGCGCCGGACCTCCACCTCGGGCACTGCGTGGCGCTCAACAAGCTGCGCGAGTTCCAGGAATGCGGGCACACGGTGGTGTTCATCATCGGGGACTTCACGGGGATGATCGGCGACCCGTCGGGGAAGTCGGCGACCCGCCCGCAGCTCTCGCGCGAACAGGTGAAGGAGAACGCGAAGAGCTACCAGGAGCAGGTGTTCAAGATCCTCGACCCGGCGCAGACGGAAATCCGGTTCAACTCGGAGTGGTTCAGCCCGATGACGTTCGAGCACGTGATCCGGCTGAGCGCGCACGTGACGGTGGCGCAGCTGCTGGCGCGGGACGACTTCGCCAAGCGCTACGCCGCCCGCCAGCCGATTTCACTGGTGGAGTTCCTGTACCCGCTGGTGCAGGCGTACGACTCGGTGATGGTGAAGGCGGACGTGGAACTCGGCGGCACCGACCAGCTCTTCAACCTGCTGCTCGGCCGCGAAATCCAGAAGGCGCACGGCCTTGACCCGCAGATCGTGATGACCCTGCCGCTCCTCGAAGGCCTCGACGGCGTCCACAAGATGAGCAAGAGCCTCGGCAACTACATCGCGGTCAACGACACGCCGCGCGAGACGTTCGGCAAGACGATGAGCGTGAGCGACGAGCTGATGTGGCGCTACTTCTCGCTGGTCCTCTGCATGCCGGAGGACGAGATCGCGGCGATGCGCGCGGCGGTGGCGGACGGCTCGCGGCATCCGCGCGACGTCAAGGACGAACTCGGCCGGCGCATCGTGGAGAAGTTCCACGGCGCGGCGGCCGCGCAGGAGGCGTCGGACGAGTTCAAGCGCGTGTTCTCGCAGGCGCAGCTGCCGGACGACATGCCGGAGGTGGCGGTTCCCGCGGAACCGATCGGCCTGCTGAACCTGATGGTGAAGGCGGGTCTGGCCGCCGGCACGGGCGAAGCGCGCCGCCTGGTCGCGGCGGGGGCGGTCCGCCTCGGCGACGACAAGGTCACCGACGTGCGCGCGCAGGTCACCCCGACCGACGGCCTGGTGATCCGCAGCGGCAAGCGCGGCTTCGCGCGCGTCCGCATCATCGGTTAGCCGGTCGCGGCAACGGCCGGCATCCGGGCGTGTTTGGGACGTTGCGGAATGGGGCGGGGTGGGGTATGCTGGCGGCATGAATGCGAAACAGATTGTGGTCGCGTGCGTGTGCGCGTGCGGGTTGGCGGTGTCGGGTGCGGCGGCGGCGGATGCGCTGGCGCCCAGGGCGGTGTGCCCGGAGCCGGATTACGATTTCGGCGAGCTGGAGAACACGGAGACCGTCGAGCATGATTACGTGATCCGCAACGAGGGGGAGCTGTCGCTGGAAATCCTGAGCGTGAAGCCGTCGTGCGGATGCACGGCGGCGTCGCCGTCGCAGAAGATCATCCCGCCCGGCGGCGAGGGGAGCGTGCATGCGTCGTTCGGGCTCCAGAACCGCAGCGGCTACCAGGACAAGAGCATCACGGTGACCTGCAACGACCCGGCGCGGCCGACGCTGCTGCTGCGCCTCCACGGGACGGCGGTGCAGTCGGTGCGGGCGGTGCCCTCGTCGGTGTTCTTCGGGCGCGTGGGGGCGGGGGCGGTGCGGTCGAGGACGTTCGAGGTGGTGTCGTCGAAGGGTCGCTTCGGCGTGCTCTCGGCGGAGGTGGATTCGCAGTGGCTTTCGCTGGAGGAGGGGGAGGAGAATCCGGACCCGGCGGTGAAGTCGTACCGCGTGTCGCTGGCCGACGGCGCGCCCGCGGGCGACGTCCGCGGCACGGTGAGCATACGGGTGCTGGTGGACGGCCTGGAGAAGGTGGTGTCGGTGCCGGTGCAGGCGTTCGTGGCGCCGGAAGCGGCGCCGGCGGCGGCGGCCGGGGAGCCGTGACGGACGGGGACGTCATGCGGCGCGGGGATTTTTCCAATGGTTGGAAAAAAAGTTTCCAATCGTTGGAAAAATGGGCGTGGCGCACGGCGGTGGACGCGGCGGTGCTGCTGGCGCTGGCCGCGGCGCTCGCGGCGGGGGTGAATGCGTGGAAGCTGCGCGGCGGCGGAAGCGGCGGCCTCCCGTGGGCCGGCGACTGGGATTCGTACGTGGAGTCGAAGGCGCTCGCGGCGGGGATCGGCATCGTGACGATGCGCGAGCTGGCGGACCGGGTGCCGTCGGCGGTGCTCGACGCGCGGCCGCGGGAGCTGTACCGGGCGGGGCACGTGCCGGGCGCGTGGCCGTGTCCGGCGGGGGACGTCGACGCGTCGCTCGCGGAGCACGTGGCGGACCTGGACCCGGCGGCGCCGGTGGCGGTCTACTGCGACGGGGCCGCCTGCGCGGATTCGCTGGAGGTGGCGCTGGAATTGAAGGCGCGCGGGTTCGCGCGCGTGGGGCTGTATCCGGGGGGCTGGAGCGAGTGGACGGCGAACGGCGGGGCGGTGGAGACGGGGGAAACGGAGGCCGCACCGTGAGGCGCGCGCTCCGCATTGTTCTGCTGCTGGCGCGGCTGGCGCTGGCGGGGGTGTTCCTTTGGGCGGCGTGGGGGAAGATCGCGGCCCCGGATGCCTTCGCGCTGGCGGTGTACCGCTACCGCATCCTGCCGTCGTGGGCGGTCAACGCGTTCGCGCTCTGGCTGCCGTGGATCGAGGTGCTGGCGGCGCTCGCGCTGCTGGCGCCGGGACGCCGCTGGCGCGCGGCGGGCGCGGCGCTGGCGGCCGGAATGCTGGCGGCCTTCACCGCGGCCTACGCCGCCGCGCTCGCCCGCGGGCTTTCCATCGCGTGCGGATGCTTCACGCTCCGCGCCGACGCGGCGGCCGGCGGATGGACCACGCTCGCCCGCAACGCCGCGCTCTTCGCGCTGGCCGCCGCCGTGTTCGCCGACGCCTTCTTCGACCGCCGCCGCCGCACCCCGTCCCCGGAGAACCCATGAACCACCAGCCGCTGCAAACGATTTTCGACGTCTACACCGAGGGGGCCGGCCCCTCCAGCACGCACAGCATCGGGCCGCAGCGCGCGGCGCGCCACTTCCTGCGGTCGCTGGAGACGGCGCCGGCGCGCGTGCGCGTGACGCTGTACGGCTCGCTCTCCGCGACCGGCCGCGGACACTGGACCGACCGCACGGTCGTCCGCACGCTCGACCCCGTGCCGACAGAGGTCGTCTTCGACCGCTCCGACGCGCCGCTTCCGCACCCGAACACCATGAAGTTCGAGGCCATCGACGCCGCGGGCACCCCGTACCGCGAATGGACCGTCTGCTCCATCGGCGGCGGCAACCTCCGCAACGCCGACGGCACGCCCGTGGAAACCGACGCGCTGCCCGTCGACTACCCCGTGACCGGCATCCAGGAAGCCATGACCTACTGCCGCGCCAACGACATGCCCTTCTGGGGTCTCGTCGAGCAGACCGAGTCCGACCTATGGCCGCGCCTCGAAGCCGTGTGGGACACCATGGAAGAAACCGTCCGCCGCGGCCTCACCAGCCAGCAGATCATCCTCCCCGGCACCCTCGAACTCGCGCGCCGCGCGGGCGTCATCCACCACCGCGCCGAGGCCATGCAGGGAACCGCGGGCGAACTCGGGCTCATCGCGTCGTATGCCCTCGCCGTCGCCGAAGAAAACGCCGCCGGCGGCCAGATCGTCACCGCCCCCTCCTGCGGCGCAGCCGGGGTGCTGCCCGCCGTCCTCTACTTCTACAAGAACGTCCGCAAGCGCCCGCTCCGCGCCATCCTCGAAGCCCTGGCCACCGCCGGGCTCTTCGGCTCCTCCATCCGCGCCAACGCCACCGTCTCCGGGGCCGAAGCCGGATGCCAAGCCGAGATCGGCTCCGCCTGCTCCATGGCCGCCGCCGCCGCCGCGCAGCTGATGGGCGGCAGCCTGAGCCAGATCGAGTACGCCGCCGAGATGGCCATGGAGCACAACCTCGGCCTCACCTGCGACCCCATCGAAGGCTACGTCCAGATTCCCTGCATCGAGCGCAACATGAACGCCGCCCTGCGCGCCGTCGAGACCGCGATCTTCGCGCTGATGACCGACGGCCGGCACCTGGTCGGCTTCGACGACGTCATCGACGTCATGGCCTCGACCGGCCGCGACCTGCAGGCGGCCTACCGCGAAACCTCGACCGGCGGCCTGGCCAGCCTCTGGCGCCGCGACATCGAACAGCGCCTCGGCCTCGGCGCGAGAGGAAGGAGCCCCCGATGAACACCCCCGCCGACACCCCCACCCCCGCCCCCGCGCGCCCCGCCGCGCCGCCCTTCGTCTGGTCCTTCGCGCGGCACGAAACCTTCCAGACCTGCCTCCGCCGCTACTGGTACTCCTACTACGGCGCATGGGGCGGCTGGCGCGCCGACGCCCCGGCCACCGTCCGCGAGCTCTACCGCCTGAAACGTCTCTTCACCCGCCAGCAGTGGACCGGCCGCCACATCCACCAGGCCCTCGACCGCCTCGTCACCCACCACATCGCCGACCCCGCCCCGCCGGCCGAACTCGCCGCGCGCGCCGCTTCCCGCGAACTCGACTTCATGCGCGACGAATTCCGCGACTCCCGCGCCGAGGCCGTGCAGCCGCCGCAGGCGGCCATGTCCGGGCTTTTCGAACACGAATACCGCATCGACGTCCCCCTTCTCGAATGGAAAGCCGCCGCCGATCGCGTCGCGGCCGCCGTCACCGCCTTCTGCGCCTCCCTTCTCTGGCAGCGGCTGCGGGCGCTTCCGGAGGGCGCGATCCTGCCCATCGACCGCAAGACCACGTTCGAGATCGACGGCCTGGCCGTCCGGGCGCACCCCGACCTGGCCTTCCGCGACGGCGGCCACCTGTGCCTCTACGACTGGAAGTCCGACCGGCTGCCCCTGGCCGAGCACCGCCTCGAACTCGGAACCTACCTCCTGCTCGCGCTCGGCCGCTGGACGGAGGACCCGGCGGCGGTCCGCGCGACCGCGTGCAATCCGGTGACGGGGGAGACCGCGGAGTTCACGTACACGGCGGAGGACGTCGAAGACATCCGGTCGTTCGTCCGCGACAGCGCCGAAGAGATGCTCTTCCCGCTGGAAGACCCCGCGCACAACCTGGCGCCGACGCCCGATTCCTTCGACTGCACCGCCGACCCGGCCTCCTGCACCGACTGCCCCTTCCTCCGCGCCTGCCCACGCTGGCACCGCTGAGTCCGCCCCCCTCCCCTCCCCCCTTTCCCCTCCCGGCATCCGGGTTTCCCGGGGTTCCGAAGCCATTCGCGATATCAAGGAAAAACCGCGGAAATCATGCCGTTTTCCGGCATGGCGATTGCCATGAACGCATGGGGGCAGTGGAATGGGGGCAGGAGTGTCTTGGGGTCCAAGCGGGCGGGCCGTGTGCGCTCCGACAAGAGGAGACCGCCCGCGCAGCGGGAGCACCGCATCCCGTTTCCCGTCACGGCGGGCGCAGCCTGCCCGCGTCAGGACTTGCGGAGGTCTTCGAGGTAGGCTTCGACTTCGGAGATGCGGGTGAAGGTGAGCATTTCGCGGGCCTGCCATTCGGCTTCGTCGATGTTGATTTTGCCGATGGCTTCCTGGACGGCCGGGATGCTCGCAGAGTCGATGCTGATGGTACGCAGGCCGATGCCCAGCAGGAAGGAGAGCATCTGGACGTCGCTGCCCAGGTTGCCGCAGAGGGAAAGGGCCTTGCCGGTGGGCTTGACGGCTTCGGCGATTCGCGCCAGGGTCCGCAGGACGGCCGGGTGGTGCGGGGAGAAGAAGCTCGAGACGGCGCTGTTGGTGCGGTCCACCGCGAGCAGGTACTGGATGAGGTCGTTGGTGCCGATGCTCAGGAAGTCGGCCGCTTTCGCGAAGTCGGCCGCGAGCATGGCGGTCGCGGGGATCTCGATCATGACGCCGATCTCGGGCAGGCGGCAGGGAATGCCTTCGGCCCGCAAATCGCGGTAGCAGGCGAGGGTGATTTCCTTGGCGGTCCAGTATTCGTCGAGGGAGGCGACCAGCGGGAACATGATCTTGGCCCGCTCGGACACGTGCGCGGCCCGCAGGAGGGCCCGCAGCTGCTGCTTGAAGATTTCGGGGTTGCGCAGGGAGAAGCGCAGGGCGCGCAGGCCCAGGAAGGGGTTGGATTCGTGCGGCGTGGGGAAGTACGACAGCGCCTTGTCGCCGCCGATGTCGAGGGTGCGGAAGACGACGGGCTTGCCGGCCATGCGCTCGAGGACGCTCTTGTAGCCGACGTACTGTTCTTCCTCGGTCGGGAAGGCGTTGCGGATGATGAAGGGGAATTCGGTGCGGTAGAGCCCGATGCCTTCGACCTTGGCGCTCATCGCGAGGTCGAGTTCGCTGACGAGGTTGAGGTTGGCCATGAGGGTGACGCGGGTGCCGTCGAGGGTGCGGGTCTCGGGCTTGCTGCGGCGGGCGAGCTGCTCGGTGGTGGCGAGGTTGCGCAGCAGTTCGCGCATGGTCTGGATGGCCTCCTCGCCGGGACGGATGACGATCTGCCCGCCCTTGGCGTCGAGGAGCACGGGGGTCTTTTCGGGGACGGCGAGGAGCCGCCGGTCGCCGCAGACGACGAGGGGCAGGTCGAGGGCCTTGGCGAGGATGGCGACGTGGGAGTGCTGTCCGGTTCCGAGCAGGATGAGCCCGGCGGCGCCCTCGGCGGAGAGTTTCAGGATGTCGGACGGCAGGAGGCTTTCGGCGATGACGATCTGCCCGGTGTAGTCGGGCATGTCGGCCTCGGCGGCGGCGGGGTTGAGGTTGTGCAGCAGGCGGTGGCCGAGATCCTCGACGTCGAGGACCTTTTCGCGCATGAGGGAGTTGGGGCTGTGCTCGAAGAGGTCGGCGTAGTGGCGGATTTCCTCCATGACCGCGTCCCACGGGTTCTTGCCCGCGCGGATCTTGAGGCGGATTTCGCCGGCGAACGCGTCGTCCTTGAGCATCAGCACGTGCGCGCCGAAGATCATCGACGCGGCGTCCTGGATCTTGTCCTGGAGCCGCCGCTGCAGCTCCAGCAGCTGGCGCTCCGTGAGGGCGGCCGCGCGGTCGAAGTCGGCCTCCGTGAGCCCTTCCGGCGCGAGGTCGTTGAGGGCGGTGCGCTCTAGGTAGTGGCCGATGCGGGTGGACAGGCCCATCGCCATCCCGCCGGCGGCCCAGATGCCCGGTATGCAGTGCGTGCCGGTGGCGAGCAGCAGCGCTTCGGGGCCGTCGGTTTCGAGCTTGCCGCCGGGGCCGTCGGCGGAAGTGGAGACGGCGTCCTGGTTCTTGCGGAGGGCGAGGAGCAGGTGGGCGTTCTCGACGACGCCGGCGAGCTGCGAGGCGATGACGCGCAGCGCCTGGATGTCGTTCGCCGTGAAGTAGTTGTACTGCGGGTCCTGGACCACGATCACGCCCACGGGGTTCATCTTGCGCGTGATGGGGACCGCGAGGTAGGAGACGAACGCCTCCTCGCCGCTGTCGGGCACGTACTTGTAATTCGGGTTGTCGCACCCGTTCGCCTCGCAGATGGGTTTCAACGTCTTGAGGCTGGTCCCGACGAGCCCCTCGCCGAGCGCGAAGCGCAACCGCCCGACGAGCGCCGGATTGAGCCCCTGGTTGGCGCGGAGCACGAGGTCCTGGGTTTTCGCCTCGTAGAGGTAGATCGAGCACACGGCGGCGCGCATGTGCCAGGCGACCATCGACACCGCGCGCTTCAGGAACGAGTCCAGCCCGCTCTCGAAATCGAACAACCCGACCAACTCCCCGATGTCGCACATCAGCGCGACCGGATCTTTCTGGAAATCGCTCATGCCTTATGCCGCTCCATCCACGCCACCTAGATACCTAGATACCTAGATATCTAGAAATCTAGACTCCTCCCTCCCCCCATGCAAACCCCGCTTGACAACGCCCCGCGAAAGAGTAAGGTGGTGTGAGTTGCCTGCCCGATGGTGTAACGGTAGCACAGCAGACTCTGGATCTGTTTGTTCAGGTTCAAATCCTGATCGGGCAACCACCCTTCGGTCGGACCGCGCGTCCGGCCTTTTCCGTGCCCCGCCGCGGCCCGCCGGAAAAGTTTCCAACGATTGGAAACTTTTTTTCCAATGGTTGGAAAACCCTTTTTCCACCGCCTGACCTGTAGCCGACCTGTCCATCGTGCGCGGGATTGTACCGCCCCCCCCGCCCCCCTGCAAGAGGGAAAGTTCCCCCGCCCGCCGGCCCCCCTAGATACCTAGAAACCTAGATATCTAGGCCCCCTCCGTCACCCGCCGGAAACGTGCCGCTCGGGTTCGAAGCGGCCGTCCGGCATGGCCGTGCCGAGCCGGCGCCAGCCGGACGGGGAATTGCCGGCCGGCCGGCCGGAATCGCGGGGAATGGCGGCGTCCCAGCCTGCGATGGGCGTTTCGCCGTCGGGCAGCCGGTACCAGTGGCGGTCGATGAGGACTTCGACGGTTTCGGCACCGGGATCGACGCGGTAGGTGTGCGGCGGGGTCCCGCCTTCGACGAGGGCGTAGCCGCCGCCGCCGATGGCATGGACCGTGGTCCGGGCGTAGCCGCCGGTGTCCAGGTACAGCCCGACGCGCTTGCCGGACGGGAACGCGACGCGTTTGTCGTATTCGACGGCGACCGGATTGTTCCGCCGGCACTCGATGGCGAAGGGGAACGGCGCGTCCGCCGGCGTGGCGTGCCAGTCGCGGCCGCCGGGGCCGTGGTACGAGACGTACGCGGACGCCAACGCCACCGGAACCTGGAGCAGGCCGAAGGCGAAGAGGATTCCAAGCACCAACCCCAATTGGGCGAGCGCCCACCAACGCCGCCGGACCAGCAACAGGACAAACGACGCCAGCAGGATGACCGCGCACAGCAGCAGGTACCCGTCGTTCGCGATCTCCAGCATGGCAGCCACCCCCGTCCCACAGCGCAGGAGGGGGCCGCGGAAGATGAAGCGGATGGCGTACAGGAACAGGGCGGAGGCAAAGGCGGCGGGCGCCCCCCACACCGTATCGAAAAGGATCTGGGCAATCTTTTTCATGACGCAACCATCTTGCAGCGCCGCGCCCCCCCGCGTCAAGCCCACCGGCCGGCGTTCCGCCGCTACCGGCGCCGGTTCCGGCGCGCCTGGAGCGGCGCATTGAGCCAGTCGCGGATGTCCGACTGCAAGCGCCGCGTCTCCGCATCCGGGGCGGGGTCGCCCAGAACCCGCCGTATGGCGTCCCAGAACGCCCGCGTGCGCTCCGCGTCCGCCGTAACGGTCCGCCCGGCGAAGGATACTCGCGATATCAAGGAATTACCGGGGGTTTCTCCCTGTTTCCGCCGACGCCCGCGCCCCGGTTCCGGCGGCTGGATCCGCCGGATCGTCACCATCCGCATGATGCCGAGCTTCTGCTCCACCGCCCGCGTCAGGCGCGTGACCTTCGGGTGGTCGGCCAGCAGGCGGGCGAGCTTGGTCCGGGCCTTGGCGGTCGCCTGGCGGTCGGCGGCGGAGAGGGCCGGGAGGGGCTCTTCGTTGTCGGGCAGGAGCCATTCGAGCGGGATGCGGGCGTCGAGGCCGATCAGCTGGCGGAGGCGCGTCGCGAGCTTCTTGTAGTGCATGGCGGTGGAGTACTTGACCGCGGGCACGTTCTTGCGCATCCACCCCTTGAGGCCGGGCTGGCGGGCGCAGATGCGGCGGGAGCCGTGGCGGGTTTTCTTGAAGAGGAAGCGGGAGTCGAGCGTGGGTTCCAAGTCGGCCAGTCGGGAGCCGATGCGGAGGCGGCCGCAGAGGGTGCGCGGGTCGAGGTCCCAGACGTCTTCGATGTCTTCGGGCGCGGGGATGCCGCGGAGGGAGACCGGCGCCTGCGGGGCCGCGGGCGGGAGCGGCTCGGGGGGCGAGACGCGGCGGCGGAGGCGGGCGAGGATGCGTTTCCCGCCGTACCAGGCGAGATGGGCGGCGAGCGCGCCGGTGAAGAGGGCGAGGGAGCCGACGGTCTGGAGAAGGATGGCCGTGGGCGCGCGGCTGCAGGTGGGGCCGAAGCAGTCGCGGGCGAGGGCGTTGAGGTAGCCGGGAGGGAAGATGGGTTCGTTGTTCATGGGGAACAGAATGGGGGAAAGATGGGGGGAATGCAAGAATTTTCCTTGATATCGCGAGTGGGTTGGACGCGGGGGAGGAAAGGGGCGGGGGGAAAAAAGGGGCGGAGAGGGGGAGGGGCGGATGATCTGCGGGAGGGGGCGCTACTCGGGGAGGGGGCGGAGGACGAGGCGGAGGAAGAGGCGGGGAGGGGTGTTGGTGGGGGTGGGACGGAAGCGGGGGAGGGCGGATTCGGCGCTTTCCACGGGGGGGAGTTCTTCTGAGGTGGGGAGGCGCCAGGCGGGCGGGGTCAGGGTGTCGGTGACCTGGATGTCGGCGGCGATGCCGTGGTCGCCGGGGGTGAAGGAGAGGGCGTAGGTGCCGTCGGGGAGGGTCTGGTGGAGGGTTGCCACGGCGTTGGTTTCGAGAAGGTATTCTTCGGGATAGCCGCGGCCCGTGGCCGGGTTGGTCGTCCACGGGGTATCGATGCCGCGGTCGGCGGCCCAGATCTCGAAGTCGGTGCCTTCGCGCGGGACGAAAAGGGCGGTCACGGCGATGGGGTTGGTCGGGACGAGGGTGAAGACGGTGTTGGTCGAGAGGAGGGGGCCGGGGGCGTCGTTGAAGAGGAGGTGGCGTCCGGTGCCGGAGGTGGGCATCCGGTTCAGGGAGCCGCTGCCGCGGACGGGGGAGGAGAGGGAGACGCCGGGGTCGGCGCGGACCCAGACGCGGTTGGCGTAGACGTTGCAGGGGGTGCCGGGACCGGCGGTGTAGTTGAAGAATTCGATGCCGGAGATGGCGGTCGGGGCGGAGAGGGCGAAGGGGCGTCCGGCGACGGTGACGGCGAGGGTGCCGTCGGCGGCGGGGGCGACGGTGACGTCGAGGCCGGTTTTCACGACGGGGATGCCGGTGTCGAGGGAGGTGCCGGTGCCGGCGGGAATCAGCATGTAGTCAGGCACGCCGGCGGCGGCGAGGAGGACGAAGGATTCGCCGGTGTCGGTCAGGAGGATGGCCCCGGCGCAGGCGGCGGGGTCGTCGAGGGTGTTGTTCTGGAAGGAGAAGGAGAGGTCGCATCCGGTGGCGAGGGCGAAGCCGAAGCGGCGGCGGAGGGTGGAGGTGCCGCCGTTGTTGGCCCAGAGTCCGAAGGAGGGGGTGCCGATGTTGCAGAGGAGGTCGGTGTTGCGCCAGGCTCCGGCGGAGCCGGTGGTGTCGAGGGTCCAGGCGTCGAAGGAGGCGCCGTCTTCGTAGAAGAGGGTGGTGCGCTGGAGGGGGGCGTCGAGGGGGACGGTGGCGTCGGCGTCGGGCGCGCCGGAATCGGGGGCGGTGCGGAGGCGGTCGAAGAGGAGGTCGGTGGCGGGTCCGGCGGGGCGGGCGGGGTCGGGGTTTTTGTAGAGGCGGACGCCGGTGATGGCGGTGTCGGCGGGAAGGGCGACGTCGGCGAGGTAGGTGGTGTCGCCACGGGCGAGGCGCAGCTGCCAGGCGTCGGCGGCGGTGTGGGCGAGGGTCATGCGGATGGGCATTCCGGGGATGTGCGGGAAGTTGGAGGCGAGGTAGGTGGTGCCGGCGATGCGGAGGCGGTAGGTTTCGCCTTCACCGCCTTCGTCGGTGAGGATGAGCTGGACGGGTTTGCTGGCGCCGCCCGCGGTGATGAAGGCGACGCCGGCCCCGCCGTTGCCGCCGGAGAGGCCGAAGGCGACGTCGATGGACATTTCTTCGCCGACGGCCAGCACGGAGCCGCCGTCGAGTTCGCGGAGGAGGGTGACGTAGCCGCCGTCGCCGGCGCGGAGGGCGAAGGCGGTGCCGTTTTCGCTGCGTCCGTGGAGGGGCATGGCGGAGGTGCCGACGAAGGCGGTGCGGGTGCCGTCGCCGTAGTAGGTGGCCTGCCACGGGCCCCAGCCGGTGCCGAGGGAGGAGGCGGGGAAGGAGGCGGCGGGGGTGTAGTTGGCGGCGCAGTCGGCGGCGCGCGGGGCGGGGTCGGTGGGCGGGAGGAGGCCGGGGGTGGCGTACCATCCGGCGAAGGCGTTGCCGGGCGCGGGCACGGCCTGGAGTTCGAGCGGGAGGTCGCTGGGGAAGGTTGCGCGGAGGGGGAGAGGCACGTCCGAACCGGCGAGGCGGATGGTGCCGCATCCGGTGCCGCCGGCGGCGAGCGCGACGTCGCGCAGGGGGCCGAGGCCATAGCGTTTGCGGGTGTGCCAGGCGAAGGCTTCGGGGCGGGCGAGGAGCCAGCGGCGGATGTCGTCGATGCGCCGGTCGAAGTCGGTCGCGGTCTGGGGCTGGCGCCAGCGGGCGCCGTTGTCGTCCATCCCGGCGTCGCGGAGTTCGGCGGCGATGCGGTCGAGGGCGGCGGTGGCGGCCGGGGCGGACCAGGCGGTGGCGAGGCGGAGGTGGAGGTGCGCGAGGTAGCGGTCGCGGAAGGCGGGGTTCGTCATGGCCGCGAAGAAGGGGCGGACGGCGTCGGGAAACCAGTCGCCGACGTAGGGGCCTTCGCCGGGGAAGAGGCCGGTGTAGGGGTCGTGGGCGGCGCCGAGGCCGTCGGCGTGGTCGGGGACGTAGTCGAAGGGGAGCGTGAACGCGAAGTCGAGGTCGTGGAAGGTCCAGTTCCAGCGGCCGTCGTTGCGCGGGCGGGCGCGGTCCACCGCGGAGCCGGCGTCGCCGTCCGGCCAGGCGCGCCACCAGCGCTGGTTGTTCTGCGGCCAGTCGGAGTTGCCGGCGTAGAGTTCGCCGGCGAAGTGGCGGAGGAGGGAGTCGGGGTTGATCCGGTTCGTGAACCATGTCCAGCGGGCGGGGTCGGAGAGATCGTCGTCCCAGGCTTCGAGCTGGCGGAGGATCGCGTCGAAGTCGGCGTATGCGGCGGACGTGCGCTCTTCGTCGTCCTCGCCAAGGCCTTCGTTGACCTGCGGGAAGGGCTTGCCGTCGGCGTATTCGAGCAGCGTGAAGGCGTCGGAATCGGCGATGCCGAGCTGGTTCTTGAAGAAGCCGGATTCGTAGCGCTCGCGGAGCTCGTGGACGCCCCAGTAGACGCCGTCGAGATAGAGCACGCACGTCGCGCCCGCCTCCCACTCCACCTCCGGGTCCGCGAGGAGGAGCTCCGCGAGGCGGTCGCGCAGGATGGCCTTGTTCCAGTCGTTGCCGCCCATCCGCACGATGAGGCACGCGTGCTTTCGGACGTCGGGCTTGTCCGCGAAGAAGGGGTGGTCGAACGGGTCCTTCTTGCCCTTCACCGGGTTGTAGTCCTTCCAGCCCGTCAGGCGGAGCGACTTCTTGGGGCGGCCCACCGTGCTCGTGCCCTGCACGCGCAGCTCGCACCACTTCGCGACCCGGCGCGCGCCGTCCGCGAAGTACTCCACGTGCGCGTTCGGGACCTTGGACTTGTTGGCCGCCGTCGGGTGCCGGTAGATGCCGGGGCCGTTGACGTTGTCGAAGAGGTCCGCCCACTCCGCGCAGAGCGAGACGACCGGCGCCGATCCGTGGCGCGTCGCCATGGAGCCGAGCAGGTAGCTGGCCGTGGCGATGGGCCCGACCCGCCCCTCCGCATCCACCGCGGCGGCGCGCAGGACGGGGATGGTGCGGGGCGGCTCGGCGGGCGGGTACCAGGGATCGTAGATGTCCTGCTCGTTGGCGCCGGTCATGATGCGGCTGATGGCGTCCGGCCCGTCGTCGCGGCCGTTCGCGAGGGCGAGCGGCCCGGTGTACTCCTGCACCGTCGGGCTCCACAGCACCTCCCCGGCGGCGTTGGTGCAGACGGGACGCGACCCGTCGAGCGTGTAGTAGATCGCGCAGCCCTCCGCCGCCGAGAGGGTGACGGCGATTCCCTCCCCCGCCTCCGGGTACACCCCCGCCGGCGGATCGATGGACACCGCCCCCGGGGCGTCCGCCGCCGTTGCCGCAAGCGTACCCGCCAGCACCGCGCAAACCGCTGCTGCCGCCTGTCGCCACCATCCATTCATCCTGCACCTCCGCATGGGGCCAACGCTACCCCATTTCCACCGGGTCCCTCAACCTCAAAATCGCGGGTTGTGTTCATGGTGGGGGAGCGGGAGGGAAAGCGTGGGAAATGCGGGGGTTTTCCTTGATATCGCGAGTGGGAGGGACGGGGGCGGCGAAGAGGGAGGAGGGGGTAGGGGCGGAAAGAATTTTTTGAAAACCCGGCGGAGCCTGCTATCATGCCGCCGTTCCCGCATCCGGAGGCGGGAAAAGGAGTCCAGAATGCAGAAGAAGAAATCGCCCGCGAAAAAGAAGACCCCGCCGAAGGCCGCGTCGAAGGCCGTAGCCGCCCGGGCCGCAGCCATGGCCCGTCGGGCGGAAGAGTCCCGGCAGGAAGCCCGCCGGCAGCTCGGCGAACGCTACCTTCCCATGATGGAACGATTTGCGGCGGAAGAGGTTCCGTCCCTCGCGAACGCGGGAGCCGTCATCGGGAAACTCCTGGACGGCCTCGCCTCGGCCCTCCCCCACTACCGTTACCATCCCGGCGAGGACGAGGTCTTCAACCGCTTCCTCCAGGACGTGTTGCGCCACAAGGCCCCCAAGGCGGCCGCGCCCGCCGCCCCCATCCGGCCCGCCGCCGCCAAGAAGGTCCCCGCCGCCAAGGCGGAGCGGAAGGAGACGATCCGGGACGGCGACTTCGCCTGGACGGGATTCACGGAGGAAGAAGTGGAAGAGGCCAAGCGCGCGCTGGCGGTCTGGCGGGCGCAATGGGACGTGCATGTGGCCAAGACGCAGATCGCCCTGCTGGAACTGGACGACGCGACGCGGCGGCGCCCGACGTGGGATGTCTTTTCGAGCATCATGCTCGAAGGGAAACGCCCGAAGCAGGTCGCGGCGGAGACGGGCAAGGCCCTGTACACGGTGTACCAGCTCAAGAAGCGCATGACCGACCGCCTGAAGGCCATCGTGATCGCGCTCTCCGCCCTCTGATTGCATGAAACTGCTGCTCCAGCGGGTGGCGGAGGCCTCGGTGGAGGTCGGCGGCGAAACCGTGGGCGCCATCGGCCCCGGCCTGCTCGCGTTCGTCGGCTGCCGCGAAGGGGACACGCCCGAAGACGCCGACCGCCTGGCGGTGCGGGCCGCCGCATTGCGCATCTTCCCGGACGACGCCGGGCGCATGAACCGGTCGGTGGCGGACATCGGCGGCTCGGTGCTGGCGGTGTCGCAGTTCACCCTCTACGCCGACACGCGCAAGGGCAACCGCCCGAGCTTCGTGCACGCGGGCGACCCGGCGAAGGCCGCCATCCTGTGCGAGCGCTTCGCCGCCGACCTGCGCTCCCTGCTGGGGCCGGACCGCGTCGCCGAGGGCCGCTTCGGTGCCGACATGCGGGTCGCGCTGGTCAACGACGGTCCCTGCACGATCGAGCTGCTGAGCGAGACGGCGTCGTCGCCGTCCTCCTCGCCGCGCCCCCGCCTGCCGCTGCCGGCGCTGGAGTTGCTGCCGGTGGACTCGCCGGACCGCGAAGCGCGGGCACGGGCGGTGGCCGAAGCGTCCTGGCCGGAAACCTACCGCGGCCTCATCCCCGACGCCCAGATTCCCTACATGATTTCCCGCATGTACGCCCCGGAGACCATCCGCCGCGAGACCGCCGAAGGCTCACCCTTCTTCCTCCTCCTCGCCGACGGACGCGACGCCGGCATCTGCTCCTTCGACCTCGCCAAGCGCGGCGAAAACGCCTCCGCCGAGCTCCACAAGGTCTACCTCCGTCCCGCCTACTGGGGCCGCGGCATCGGCCGCTGGCTCCTCGACGGGATGGCGGACCGCGCCCGCGCCGCCGGCGCCGCGAGCCTCTGGCTGCGCGTCAACAAGGGCAACGTCCGCGCGCAGAAGGCCTACAAGGCGGCCGGGTTCGCCTGCGTCCGGGCCATCTGCACCGACATCGGCGGCGGCTTCGTCATGGACGACTACGTCTACGCCCGCCGCCTCGCCCCATGATCATCTGGAACCCCTGGCATGGCTGCCACCGCATCAGCGAAGGCTGCGACCACTGCTACATGTACACCCTCGACGCCCGCCGCGGCATCGACACCTCGCACGTCTGCCGTACGCAAAATTTCGACCTCCCCCTCGCCCGCACCCGCGGCGGCGGGTGGAAGATCCCGGCCGGACTCGAACTCTTCGTCGGCCTCTCCACCGACTTCTTCGTCGAGGAAGCCGATCCCTGGCGTCCGGCGGCGTGGGACATCATCCGGCGGCGCCCCGACGTCGCGTTCCGGCTCCTGACCAAGCGCGCCCACCGCATCCGCGGTTGCCTGCCGCCGGACTGGGGGGACGGTTACGAGAACGTCATGCTGCAGGTCACCACCGAGAACCAGGCGCGCGCCGACGAACGCCTCCCGCTGTTGCTGGGCATCCCCGCCAAGCACCGCGGCTTCATGGCCGCTCCGCTCATCGGCCCCGTCGATGCCGAGCGCCATCTCGCGACCGGCCTACTCGAACAAGTCCTCTGCGGAGGGGAAAACTACGACGGCGCCCGCCCCTGCCACCACGAATGGGTGGCGTCGCTGTCGGAGCAGTGCCGCCGCCACGACGTCCAGTTCGACTTCATCGAAACCGGCACCGTCTACGTCAAAGACGGCAAGACCTACCATCTGCCGGACAAGCGCCTCCAGAGCCGCCAGGCGCATCTTTCGGGGCTGAGCCATCCGGGGCGCCCCATCGAGTACCGTCTCCGGCATCCCGAACCGACGCTCTTCGCAGACCCCGTCATCCGGTGCACGGGGCCCTTCCGGGACACCTGCGCCACCTGCGGCTCCCGCCCCACCTGCAACGGCTGCAGCCACTGCGGCGCCTGCTCCTGAGGGGACACGGCCGGCCGGCCGGAATTTTTTTCATGCGAAGGAAGTGTATGGGAAACCATTGGAAAATCGCGTGTTTTCCTTGATATCGCGCATGGGTGACGGGACGGGAAAATTTTGAGGGGTGGGGCCGCCTATCCCGACCCGCTCCGTCGCGGGGGCGGGGCGGGAGGTCGGTTCACGCTTCCGCCGCGAAATTGCGCGCCTGGGAGAGGATGCGCAGGCAGAGGTCGGGGAAGGTCCAGCCGACGGCGCGGGCAGCGTCGGGAACCAGGCTCACCGGCGTCAGGCCGGGGATGTTGTTGAGTTCCAGGACGTAGAGGCCGCCGTCGGGGCGCAGGCGCATGTCCACGCGGCCCATGCCCGTGATGCCCAGGGCGCGGTAGGCGGCCAGGGCCGCGGATTGGGCGCGGGCGGTGGTCGCTTCGTCGAGGGGCGCCGGAATGAGGTGCTTCGCGGCAGTGGCGGGGTCTTCGGAGTATTTGGTGTCGTAGTCGTAGTTGTCGTTCGGGGCGACGATCTCCACCACCGGCATGGGGTCGCTGGCGATGACCGGGACGGTGAGTTCGCGTCCGGGAATGAAGGTCTCGGCCAGGATGGTTTCGTCGTAGGCGAAGGCGGCGGAGAGGGCGGGCGCCCAGTCTTCTTCGCGGAAGACGCGGCTGACGCCGACGCTCGACCCCTGCCGCGTGGGCTTGACGACGAGCGGAAGGGGGAGTTCGCGCGCGGCGGGGGCGCCGCGGCGGAGGAGTTGGTAGGGGGCCGTGGGGACGCCGGCGGCGGCGAGGATGGGTTTGCTTCTGGATTTGTCGAAGGCGTTGGCGCTGGCGGCGGGCGAGGAGCCGGTATGGGGGATGCCGCGGGCTTCGAGGAGGGCCTGGATCTGGCCGTCTTCGCCGAACTGGCCGTGGAGGGCCACGAATGCGACCTGCGTCTCCGCCGGGAGCTCGAAGGAGCCGTCGCGGCCGACTTCGACTTCGGCGACGGGCAGTCCGGCGCTGCGCAGGGCCTCGGCGACGGAGTGGCCGGAGCGGAGGGAGACTTCGCGCTCGGAGGAGGGGCCGCCCATCAGGACGGCGGTGAAGGGGCGGGTGGAGAGGTCGATGGGCATGGTGGGGCCTTGGGTTCGGGGTGGATGGGGGGGAACTAGGTATCTAGATATCTAGGTATCTAGGGGGGAGGGGGTTGGGGGCTCCTCCGGCGCGGGGGCGGCGGCGGGGGGGAGGAGGGTGCCGGGTTCGTAGGTTCCGAGGAGGCGGAGGATGACGGGTTCGTATTCGTCGAAGAGTTCGGGCGGGGCCGCGAACTGGATGTGGTGGGCGAGGTCGCCGGTCAGGAAGTCGAGGGTCAGGACTTTGTTCTTGAAGAGCTGCGCGGTGCGGCGGACGGCGCGGTGCGGGCCGACGTAGGCGATCTCCATGTGGGTGTCGGCGGCGAGGTTGCGTTCGACGAGCTTGAGGCGCGAGACGAGGCTGTCGAAGGTCGCCCCGCGGTTCTCGACGGCCTGGATGCCCAGGTCCATGCCGTAGGGGCCGCGGAAGTAGGCGTTGAACATTCCGCGCACCGGCTTCTTCACGCGCACCCAGCCGCGCGGCGGGACGAGGCTGAAGAGGCCAGAAGGGTCGGCGTAGCGGGCGTCGCCGCCGTCGATGCCCGCCGCGATGTCGGTGGCGTCGCCGCGGCGCGCTTCCTTGCCGCTGCGGCCGAAGCGGTCCATGCGCGTGGTCAGGTGCCGCATGTCGACGAAGAGGGCGACCAGCAGCACCGCCGCGAACCCGCCCACCAGCCCGACGCGCACCAGCCGGCGGCGCGCCTCCAGGCGCTTTTCTTCGGCGCGGGCCGCGCGGGCGGCGCGCCGCTTCGAGGCGAGGAGGTCCTCGTCGCTGGGGAGGCGCAGCGGCATGGGGTCAGTCGGTGCCGGTGGCGGCGCCGGAGAAGGCCTGGACGTAGTCGGGCAGCCAGGCCCAGTAGGGCTCGTATTCCTCGGGCAGCGTCGCGACGACGCGCTCGGAGGCGGTGACGTTCACGCGGTCGGGGTCCGCCGCGTCGGGGAGGGCGCGTTCGTCGCGCACGAAGAGGCGGGCCGCGCCGGAGGCTTCGTCGGCGAAGGCTTCGAAGCTGAGCGTGCGGTCCTCGGCCCCGAAGTGGGCGAAGCGCTCCTCCAGCCCGGCGCCGGCGACTTGCAGGAAGCGGTCGTAGCGGGCGCGGCCGAGCGTGCGCAGGAGGTCGCCGAAGAGGGCTTCGCGCACGGGTTCGGCGGTGTCGGCGTAAGGGGGGATCGAGAGGACGACCTGGTACTCGGCCGGGTTTTCCACCGATATGTTCTCCGTCTCCAGCTCCTGCAGGACTTCGCGCGATTCCGCGAAGGCGGTCCCCAGGCGCGCGGTCTCCTCGTCGGTCAGGCGCAGCAGGCGGGCGAGGTCGGGATTGACCGCCAGCGCGTCGTCCACCGGCTCGATGCGGAGGTTCGCCATCTGGTCCTCGGGGAGCGGGAAGGTGCCGCGGACGTTTTCGAGCAGCCAGTTCAGAACGTCGTCCAAGCGCGCGCGGAGGCGCTGGTTCTCGGATTGCAGGCGGAAGAGTTCGCGCGCGGCGTCGCGGTCGGCGGGGGCGGACGGCGCGGCGGCGGCGGCGGTTTCGGCGGCCGCGGCTTCGGAAGGACGCTGGACGGCGGGACGCCGTCCGATTGTCTGCGCGGGGGCTTCGGCGGCGGCGCGGCGCGGCGCGGCGCGCACGGCGGTGCCTCCCCCGGCGCTGCCCGCGACCATGGCCGACAGCCCCCACGCGGCGCCCGCGACGGCCAGCGTCCCGAGCAGCGTCCAGAGGCATTTGCCGGCGATGTCGCGGCCTACCATGGCGAATGAGCGAGAGGGCCCCGCGCGGGGGCGTCAGACCAGCTTGAGCGAGGCCTCCACCGCCTCGTCGACCGACGGGTAGATCTTGACGATCCGGGAGAGGCCGAGCAGTTCGATGGTCTTCATGATGCGCTTGTTGAGGCCGGCGACGCCGAAGAAGGAAAGGTTTTTCATGCAAATCTGCTGGTAGCGGCCGAGGAGGGCGAGGCCCTTGGAGTTGACGTAGGAGAGGTTGGCGCAGTCGAGGACGAGCCGGACGCCGGACTCGTTGACGAGCGGGTCGAGCTGGCTGCGGAACTGGTCGTGCGTCACGGAATCCAGCGGACCCGAAACGCGGATCAGTTGGACGCCGTTGGTGTTTTCCAGCTGGATTGTCAGTACCGCTTCCGCCATCGCTCGGCCCATGTCCTTTCCCGGGACCGACCATCGGCCCCATTTCCCTCCGACTCTACCACAGCCCTCCCCGCCTGCAAGCCGGAATCCGCGGTCGGTCGTTCTGGCCGGGGTCCTGCAACCAAGGGAGGAATTCATGGGGGGAAGGATGGGCGGAAAACCGTGGATTTTCGGGTGGTTTTCCGTAATCTCACGACGGGGAGGAAAAGGGAGGGGGAGGAGGGCCGGGGGACCTGGGTCAGGGGGTCTTGGCGACGAGGAAGCGGACGGGGCCGGCATCCGGGGACGGGTCGTCGGCGGGCTGGAGGACGAACCGGTCGAGGACCGCGGGGAGGAGGCAGGTGGAGTTGCGCTGGAGGATCATCGCGGGCTGGCCGGGGGTGCGGATGCGCAGGTTCGCGTTGATGGGGAAGAGGATGTGGAAGCGGTCGCCGGGGAAGGCGACGTCGGAGCGGGCGCGGAGGGTCCATTCTTCGACGTGGAAACGGGGATCGTCGAGCAGCAGGCGGACGGAGAGGGCGTCGGACACGGGGATGTCGGGCAGGATGGGCGAGACGGGGCTGGCGGTCTGGGTCCAGTCGATGACTTCGAGGGCCTGCCGGGTGTGGAGGGGGCGGGGGAGGCCGGTGCGGGAATCGACGCGGTCCCAGTCGTAGAGGCGGTAGGTGGTGTTGGCGTCCTGCTGGACTTCGAGGAGGAGGCAGCCGGCGCCGATGGCATGGACGCGCCCGCCGGGGGTGTTGAAGACCATCCCGGGCTTGGCCGGAAAGCGCTGGAGGAGGGAGGGGATGGTGCCGGCGGCGCGGGCGCGTTCGAAGTCGGCGGCGGTGACGCCGGGACGGAAGCCGGAGTAGATGTGGGCGTCGGGGGTCGCGGAGAGGACGTACCACATCTCGCTCTTGGCTTCGCCGCCGAAGCGGGCCGCGGCCACGTCGTCGGGGTGGACCTGGACGGAGAGGGTTTCCTTGGCGTCGATGAGCTTGATCAGCAGGGGAAAGCGGTCGGCGCCGGCCAGGGCGGGTCCGAGGATGTCGGGGCCGTGCGCGGCAATGGCCTCCGACAGGGTCTGGCCGGTGCAGGGGCCGTTGAGGATGCGGGTGCGGCCGTCGGGGTGGTCGGCGATTTCCCAGGATTCGGCGTAGCGGCCGGGGTTGAGAGGGCGGTGGAACTCGGTGACGAAGCGGTCGCCGCCCCAGATGTACTCCTTGTACACGGGCTGCAACAGCATCGGCATGTGGAATCGCGCCTCCATGCCCCGCATAGTGCCACCCTGCGCCGCCGAAACAAGCCTAAAGCGAGCGTGGCGGCCCGGCGTCCGCCGTCCGTCAGGGCGCGGGCAGGACGGTGGGGGTGTCGGAAGCGTCCGCCGGGCCTTCCGCGGCGGCGGCGGGGGCGGGCGCGGGCGCCGGGGCGGTGGTGGCCGCTTCCTCCGCGGCGGCGTCCTTGCGTTCGCGGGCGGTGCGGATGCGGCCGTGGTGGATGATGTCGTCGATGTCGGCGGCGTCCAGGGTCTCCTTTTCGACGAGCAGGTCGGCCATCTTTTCGAGGGTGGCGCGGTGTTCGGTGAGGAGGCGCGTGGCCGCGGCGAGGCCTTCGTCGATGAGGCGCTTGACTTCGGAGTCGATGAGGCGCGCGGTCTCGGGGGAGATGTCGTTGGAGCGGGAAACCTCGCGCCCGAGGAAGAGGAGTTCCTCGCGCGTGCCGAAGTACTGGGGGCCGAGCAGGTCGCTCATGCCGAATTCGGTGACCATCATGCGGGCGACGTGCGTCGCGTGCTTGATGTCCTGGGAGGCGCCGGTGGTGATTTCGCCGAACACCAGCTGCTCGGCGACGCGGCCGCCCATGGCGCCGACGATCATGCCCTTGAGCTGGGTGCGGCTCTCGGTGTAGCGGTCCTTCTCGGGCAGCTGGAAGGTGGCGCCCAGGGCGCGGCCGCGCGGGATGATGGTGACTTTGTGGAGCGGCTCCGTGCCTTCGGTGAGGGCGAGGGCGAGGGCGTGGCCGCATTCGTGGATGGCGGTCATGCGCTTTTCCTTGTCGTCGAGCTTGCGGGAGCGGCGCTCGCGGCCCCAGCGGACCTTGTCGCGCGCTTCTTCGAGGTCCTTGGGCCCGATGGCGTCGGCGTTGCGCCGGGCGGCGAGCAGCGCGGCCTCGTTGATGAGGTTGGCGAGGTCGGCGCCGGAGAAGCCGGGGGTTCCGCGGGCGATGTTGCGGAGTTCGACTTCGTCGGAGAGCTTGACCTTGCGGGAGTGGATCTTGAGGATGGCTTCGCGGCCTTCGAGGGTGGGCAGGTCCACGACGATCTGGCGGTCGAAGCGGCCGGGGCGGAGGAGCGCCGGGTCGAGGACGTCGGGACGGTTGGTGGCGGCGATGATGATGATGCCTTCCTGCGCGTCGAAGCCGTCCATCTCGACGAGGAGGGCGTTCAGGGTCTGCTCGCGCTCGTCGTGGCCGCCGCCGATGCCGGAGAAGCGGGAGCGGCCGACGGCGTCGATTTCGTCGATGAAGATGATGCACGGGGCGTTCTTCTTGCCCTGCTCGAACATGTCGCGGACGCGGGAGGCGCCGACGCCGACGAACATCTCGACGCAGTCGGAGCCGGAGATGCTGAAGAACGGGACCTCGGCCTCGCCGGCGATGGCGCGGGCGATGAGGGTCTTGCCGGTGCCGGGGGGACCGACGAGGAGGACGCCCTTGGGGATGCGGCCGCCGAGCTTCTGGAATTTCTTGGGATCCTTCAGGAAGTCGATGATTTCCTGGACTTCCTCGCGGGCTTCGTCCACGCCGGCGACGTCCTTGAAGGTGATCTTGTTGGAGTCGCGGCTCATCAGGCGCGCGCGCGACTTGCCGAAGGAGAAGGCGCCGCGGGAGCCGGCGGCCATGTTGCGGTAGAAGAAGAAGTAGATGAGGGCGAAGACGATCAGCAGCGGGACCGTGCTCGACAGGATGTTCCAGAGCATCGAGTTCTGCGGCTTGAACGAGAACGGCACCCCGGCGTCCGTCAGCTCGCGGATGAGGTCTTCGGTGATCGGCGCGAGGACGCGGAACGACTGCGGCTGGCCCTTTTCGACGTCGATGTCCTTGAGTTCGCCGCGGATGGCGCTCTGTCCGGAGAGATCGCTCGTCAGTTCGCAGGAGGCGATGCGGCCGCCCTTGACGAGGGCGAGGAAGTCGGGGTTGTAGGGGATGGGGTCCTGCTTGCCGCCGTTCTGGGTGACGATCTGGTAGACGCTGACCATCAGCGCCATGAGGACCAGCCACACCAGCAGCGCGCGGGCCATGGCGGGGGGGCGGTTCTTGGGTTCCTTGCGGTTCGGGGAGGGATTGTCGTTCGGGTCCATGTTGTTTCCGTGGGGTAAAAATGCCCCGCCAATCTACCACCCCCCGCCCAAAACGCAAGTGCGCGGAAAATCCGTTGCGGAAAAGGGCGGATGCGCTTAGGATGGATGGGATATCGTGAAATCGGAAAGGAATCGCAGATGGACGACATCCTGATATTGGGCGTGGAAGGTTCGGGCAAGACCGTGCTGGCCATGGCGCTGGCCAAGGTCTTCGCGGGCCATGCCGATGCCGGGTTGCGGCTCAAGCCGGAAAACCAGGCCGCGTTCCGCTTCCTCGAACAGATGCCCGCGTCCCTCTACGCCGTGCCGCGCCCGCCCGAACAGCCCGGCCGCTACGCCGACCTGCGCTTCACCGTCTGCCGCGGACAGGAGGAGCTGTTCGCGCTCGACGTGCCGGAATGCCCGCCGGAGCTGTTCCGCACCGCGTTCCAGGAGGCCGCCGGGCAGGACGATCCCGCCGCCTTCGCCGCCCGCGCGGAGGCGTTGCATCCGGACCTGGAGGCCCTGAAGGCGCGCATCGCCGGGGCCACGCGCGTGCTGGTGCTGTTCGACGTGTCGACGATCCGCGGGGACGGGGAGGACCAGGCGGCGCACCTCGACACGGTATGGGCCACCAACGCCTGCATCCGCCATCTGCTCGCCCTCCCCTACCCTCCGGCGGTCGCGCTGGTGCTGACGCACGCGGACCGGGATCCGGCGTCGGGGAACGATTTCGCCGGCATCCTGCGCAGGCGGCTGCCGCTGCTGGCGGACAACTATCCGGCGCTGCCGGGGTTCGCGGTGTCGTCGGTGAAGCCCGAGGACCCGGAGGTGGGGCTCCAGCCGCTGCTGTTTTCGATGTTCGGGAAAACCGCGCCGCTCGACGGGCTGCTCGACGAAGCGCGCCGCGTCTGGGCGCCGCTCCTCGCCGACCCCGCCCCCGATGCGGACGCCCTGCGCGCGGCCGCCGGGCGTCTGGATGCCCTGCGCGGGCAGGCGCCGTGGTACGCCCGGGGAAGCCACGCGCTGTTTTTCGCGCCGGAGGTGGCGGACGCCCTGCGCCGCTTCGCGGACGAACCGCCGGCGGACGGAACCGTCGCGGACGCGCTGAAAGCCGCCTTCCCGCTGCTGTCCGCGCCCGCGCCCAAGCGCGAAATCCCGCCGCGGACGCATTCGCGCGGCGGTTCGCGACCGCATTCGCACTCCGCGCAGGAGGCGGGGAAGCGTACGGCGGCCGCCGCGGCGGGTTCCGGGGGAGGCAGCGCCCCGTCCGCCTCCTACCATCACCACCACCACCACCGCCACGGCGGGCGCCACACCCCCAACAAGCGGTTCTTCCGGCGCCTGATGCGGCATCTGCCGTGGTTGCTGGCCGCCGTCGTGCTCGCGCTGGCCTTCCATTACGGGTTGCCCGCCGCGCGCCGCGCCTACGGCCGCCACTGCCTCGACCGCGGGCTGCGCATCTCCGCCATCCGCCCCGACGACGCGCGCAAGGCGCTGCTCTCCGCCCGCAAGTACCGGGCCGCCGGGGCCGACCTCGCCCTCGTCCACGTCCGGCTCGCCGGAGCCGACGGCCGGAGCGATCCCGGAGACGCCGCGGCCGATTTCGACGCCTGCCGCTGGACGTACGCCCGGCCCGCCGACATCGCCCAGTTCCACGGCGTCGTCCGCCACGTGCGGAGGCTCTCCGACAGCGGCGATCCGGCCGCCCGCTACATCGTCGCCCGCATGCTCGACGAAGGCAAGGGCGGCGACCGCAACCCCGAAGAGGCCCTGCGCCTCATGGTCGATGCCGCCGCCCGCCATCAGCCCCAGGCCGCGCTCTGGCTCGCCGCGAAGGCGGGCGCCGGCGACGCGGAAGCCCAAGCCGCCCTCGGCCGCCTCTTCCTCGCCGGCAAGGGGCCCGCCGGGTACGATGCCAAGTCCGTCCGATGGGTCCTGATCGCCGGCAACCACGGCTCCGAAGGCGCGCCCGAGTGGCTCGACGCGCAGGCGGAGGCCGGGAATGCCGCCGCGCAGTTCGTCGTCGGCCGCAAGGCCGAACTCCGCGCCCGCAAGACCGGCGACAACGCCCCCGCCATCGAGTGGTACCGCAAGGCCGCCGCCCAAGGCAACGCCGACGCCATCAAGGCGCTCGGGCGCCTCGGGGTGGCGGTGGGCGGCTGAGGGGGGAAACGACTTGGCGACTTGCGACTTGCGACTTGGATGGCCCCGGCGCCCAAGTCGCAAGTCGCAAGTCATCCCCCGGCAAGGAGGGGCCGCAAGAGCCCGCGCAACCGCGCGGCGGCGACGGTGGAGTCGTATTCGGCAACGGCGCGGGCGCGGGCGGCGGCGGTGCGGCGGGCGGCGGCGGCGGGGTCGGCCGCGATTCCGCGGAGGGCGGCGGCGACGGCGGCGGAGTCGCCGGGGGGGACGGTCCAGCCACAGCCGTCGAGGACGGCGGGGACGTCGCTGACGGCGCTCGCCAGGACGGGTTTCTCCATCGCCATCGCTTCGTAGACTTTGCAGGGCATCTGGGAGGACGCCATGAGGCCGGTGCCGAGGGGGACGGCGAGGACGTCGGCGAGGGCGAGGTATTTGGGCATGTCGGGATGGGGGATGGCGCCGGTGCAATGGATGCGGCCGCGGTAGGCGCCGTCGCGGACGAGGGCGTCGGTGCATTCGTTGTGCGGGCCGGCGACCAGTAGGCGCCAGTTGTCGGATTCGGGCATGGAGGCGACGGCGGCGGCGAAGGTTTCGAGGCCTTTGTGGGCGCGGGCGACGCCGCCGAAGACGAGAAGGCGGGCGCCGTCGAGTCCGAGGTCGCGCTTGAGCGCGGCGGTGGCGTCGGGGGGCTGGGGGCGGAAGAAGGTGGTGTCGGCGCCGAGGTCGTAGCGGACAGCGCCGAACTTCTTCGCGAGGAAGGTGGTGGTGCCGAGGACGAGGTCGGCCTGCTTGAGGCTCCGCTCCCAGTACGGGGTCCAGAGGTCGTCGCAGGGATGCATCCAGTCGCGGGCCAGTCGGCGGAGGCGTTCGCGGGGCGTCCAGGCGGCGGGGGTGGCGCCGTCCCATTCGTCGAGGTAGACGGCGACGCGCGCGCCGCGGCGGCGCTTGGCATAAAGAGCGGCGGGAAGGGCCGGAGCGAAGGCTTTCATGACGACGAGGAGGTCGCCGGTCGCGGCGTCGGCCAGCTTGCGGACGCCGGCGAAGAAGTCGGGAAAGCGGTAGATGCGCGGGGCGTCGACGACGGTGAAGGGGAATTCGCGCCGGTACATGGCGTTGGGTTCGCCCCAGAGGCACGGGCCGGCGATCTGGACGTCGAACTCGGGCTGGAGGTAGCGGGCGAGGCGGACGACGGCGCCGACGCTGTTGGACGCGAGGTTCGAGCAGAGGAAGGTCGCGCGCGGGCGCGGGCTGCCGCCGCCGGGGGTCATTCGCGGATGCCGCCGGGGGCGCCCGAGGCGAGTTTCTGGTAGTCGGCGAGGGCGACGGCGATGGCTTTGTCCATGTCCCAGTAGGAGTAGCGGCCGAGGCGGCCGCCGAAGACGGTGCCGGGGCAGGTGGCGGCGGCTTCGGCGCGGTATTTGGCGAGGATGGCCGCGTCTTCGGGGGTGCCGACGGGGTAGAAGGTGTCGTCGTCCGGGCCGGGCGCAAAGGAGTATTCGCGGTGCACGATCGTCCGCTCGAAGCGGCGCTCGGGCGTGAAGTGGGCGTACTCGTAGACGCGCGTGCAGGGGACCGAGCCGTCGCATTCGTTGATGACGGAGGTGCCCTGCCAGTCGGGCGTGTCCTTGACTTCCTTCTCCCACCGGACGCTGCGCCAGCCGAGGCGGCCGTGCTTGTAGCCGAAGAAGCGGTCGATGGGGCCGGTGTAGATCAGCGGGGCGCCGGCGGGGAGGGTGCCGCGGACGTCGAAATAGTCGGTGGAGAGGCGCAGCTCGATGTTCGGGTGCGCGAGCATGCGGTGGAACCAGGCGCCGTAGCCGTCGGTCGGGATGCCCTGGCGGCGGGAGGAGTAGTAGTTGGTGTCGAAGGTCCAGCGGAGGGGCAGGCGCGTGATGATGTAGGCGGGCAGCTCGGTGGCGGGGCGGCCCCAGTGCTTTTCGGTGTATTCCTTGACGAAGGCGTCGTAGAGGGTGCGGCCGACGAGCGACAGCGCCTTTTCTTCGAGGTTGCGCGGCTCGGAGATACCTTCGCGGGCGACTTCTTCCGCAACCCACGCGCGGGCCTCGGCGGGGCCCATCGAGCGGCCGAGGAGGAGGTTGATCGCGGCCAGGCCGAAGGGGAGCGGATAGATCTTGCCGCGGCGGCGCGCCCAGACGGTGTGGCGGTAGCCGTTGAAGGTCGTGAAGCGGTTCGCGTACTCCCAGACCGTCTCGTCGGAGGTGTGGAAGATGTGCGGGCCGTACACGTGTTCCTCGACGCCGGTGTCCGGGTCGGGCCGCGACCAGCTGTTGCCGCCGACGTGGGGCCGCTTGTCCAGCACCAGGACGCGGCGGCCCGCGCTCGCGAACCGCTCCGCCATCACCGCGCCGTAGAAGCCGGCGCCGACGATCACCACGGGTTGTTCCATCGCATTCGTGTTCATGGGGCCACAGCGTAGCGGGCCGCGGCGCGGGCGTCAAACCGCAATCGCAACGGACGGGGGCGGGTCAGGGACGGAGGGGGCCTTGGCGGAGGGGGGGGAGGATGTCGCGGGCGAGGGTGTCGTTGAGGGAGAAGAGGACGTAGCCGGGGCAGCCGTATTGGCGGGCGAGGGCGATCTGGCGGGCGGTGGAGGCGGCGTCGAGGCGGGATTCGTCGGCGGTCACTCCGATGCCCGACCAGATGCGGCCGGCGGCGCCCGGGAGGCCCGTCTGGGCCTTGAGCCAGGCGGCGGCCGTGGCCGGGGATTCGGTGTAGTTCATGGGGACGAGGAAGTCGACGAGGTTCCGCTTCAGCCAGGAAGGCCAGTCCTGGGCGATGTTGCCGCCGTCGGGCGCCGGGACGCCGTAGACGGCGCAGGAGAGTTTCATGCGGGGGGCGACGGTCTTGAGCCGCTGGCGGGCTTCGGCGACGAAGGCGGAGATGTCGTCGCTGCGCCAGCGGCGGAACCGGGCGTTCAGGGCGCCCTTGGGCTGGACGTCGGCGGGCCAGTGGGGGACTTTCTTGCCGAGAGCGGCTTCGAAGCGGGCGCGGGTGGTCGGGGAGTAGCAGGAGAGGGAGTCGGGCAGGCGGATGTAGTCGAGGTGGATACCGGAAAGGGCGGGATAGTTGCGGGCCATCTCCTCGATGGCGTCGAGCATGAGTTTGCGGTTGGCGGGATGGTGGGGGGAGAGCCAGGGGCGGGTGGCACCGGAGGCGGTGGTCTGGAGGCGGCCTTCCTTCTTCATGCGGGCGGTGAAGTCGGCGGGGGCGTTGTCGAGTTTCCAGAGGACGAACCAGGCGTGGACCTGCTGGCGGTAGGGGGCGGCGGCGGCCAGGCAGGCGGCGAGGGAGTCGCCGTAGAGTTTGAGGCTCGCGGACGCGGGGAGGACTTTGGAGGGATACAGGGCCTGTCCGCCCCAGGCGACATTCGGGAAGATGGCGTTGACGCCGTTGGCGGCAAGGAGGCGGGCGGTGGCGGGCCAGTCGCCGGGAACCAGGCCGGTGCCGTCGTGGTCCCATACGCCGACGATTTCGCCGGGGCGCGGCGGGAGGGTGGCGGCGTCGGCGCGGAGGAGGAGGTCGCGCTGGCGGCGGGCCAGGAGCCAAGCGTCCTGGGGGCGGCCGCCGGTGAGGGCGGCGGCGATCTGCGGGACGAGGGCTTCGGCCTGCGCGAGGAGGGCGTTGACGGCGCTCGGATCGCGGGCGCGGGCGGCGGCGGCGTGGATGCCGGAAATGGCGGAGGGGAGGGTGAGCCAGTCGTTGACATGGCCGGCTTCGGCCTGGGCGCGGCGGGCGGCGGGGATCCAGAGTTCGGGGGCGTAGCGGCAGCAGAGGTGGCACAGGAGGTCGCGCTTGGCGGTCCAGTTGTCGGGCATCAGGATGTGGGTCATCCAGAAGCCTTCCGGCGAGAAGAGGATGGCCGGCTCGGGCTGGGGCACGCCGCGGGCGTCGAGCCAGCGGGCGGCGACGAAGGAGGAAGGGGGGACGGGGGCGACGGTGTAGAGGTTGGGGGATTTCTGGCCGATGCGCTCGGGGAGGCCGCGGGCGGCGGCGTCCGGGAAGGCGATGGCGCGCCAGCGGTCGGGGCGGTCGGCCTTGGCGTACTTGCCGAGGCGCAGGTGCATGGAGGTGGCGAGGCCGGCGGAGGTTCCATAAAACACGCCGAGCTTGCCGCCGCGTCCGAGAAAGGCGCGCAGGGCGGTCAGTTCGCGGGCGGGCGGCTCGGGGTTGTAGGGGAGGAGGGCGAGGCGGGCGGTGCCGAGGCCGGACGCCATGATTTCGTCGTCGGTGGCGAGGCGGTGCTCGATGCCGGCTTCGAGGAGCAGGCGGCTGACGCGGTTGGCGGTCTTGGCCGCGATGGGGCGTTCGGCGGGGTCGGTGCAGGAGGCGGTGCCTGCCACGACGACGAGCGCGCCGTCACCCAGCGCCGCGAGGCGCCGCACGACGAGGTCGGTCGCCGCCTGCCCCGTTCCGCGCCAGGGGGAGAGGCGGAGGCCGTCGATGCGGTTCCATCCGGCGGGCTTGTCCTGGGTGGTGAAGTCGCTCTTGTGGAAGACGAGGGTCTGGAGTCCCGCGGCGCGGAGGGGCTGGTCGGCGACGTACCAGCCGTTGCCGCTCTTGAGGTAGAGGCCCATCGCGCGGACAGTATCGGGGCGGGCGCAGAAGACGGTCAGTTCGAAGGCGACGGTCTGGGAGAGGTCGAGGCGGATCGGCTTGTCCCACACGGCGCGGTCGGGGACGGTGCGGTGGAAGAAGAACCCGGGCTTGCCGAAGGGCAGCGGGAAGGCGATTCCGTCGGGCACGGGCTTGGGCGCGGGGGAGCCGTACACGGGGGTCCAGGCCCCGGCGCTCGCGGGGCGGAAGTCGTCCACCAGCCGCGCCGCGCGGGAGACGGAGGAAAGGACGAGCGAGACCAGGAGCAGGGCGAAGAGGAGGGGTAAACGGAAAAAACGGCAACGGGAATGCGGCCGGGAGCAGGGTGTCGGTGCGGATGGGATCGCCGTGGGAATGATGGAAGTAATCGGATGCAAGAAGTGTTCCGTCGTGTATCGGTTGTAGGCAGGACCGGAGTCCGGTCCAGGAGCCATCCTAGCACAGCGGGAAACGGGGTTCAACGGAGTTGCCGCCCGAACCGGTGGCACGAAAACCCACGATGCCCGCCGGCGTCCCCCTCCAGCCGCGCACAACGGGCGCCCCCGCGCCGCCCGCCCCCCTCCCCCCTCCCCCTCCTGACGGCGAGTTGTCAACCCGCCGCCCCTCCCTCCCCCCACCGCCCCCTTTCGCCCTCCTCGGGCGCACCTCTCCCCTCCCCTGTCCCCGTCCTGCACGGGCGCCCCCCGTGCCGCCCGCCCCCCGCCCGTCCCCTCCCTGCCGGGGCGCCCCCACCCCTTTTCCCTCCCACTCCCCGCCCGCGAGCGCGCGCACCGCAAACCCGTCACTCGTCCGGCGGCACCAGTTCCCAGAGCCAGTATGGCTTGCTGTCGTCGCCGGCGGGGTCCTCGGGGGTCCGCTTGGCGAGGATTTCGCCGAGGAAGGCCTTGAGCGCGGCGCCGCCCTCCCCGCCGGGCAGCAGCGGGATGGCGCCGATGTTCTCCTCGCGGATGAGCCCGGCGTAGTCGTAGCTCTGCGGCGCCGGCCGCCCCGGATAGAGCACGTACGCCCCGACCACCTGCCGCGACAGCCGCCTCTCCCCCTCCTGCGCCCGGTAGAGGATCGCGTCCCGGTACCGGTGCATGTCGTTGATGGGCTCCGCCGGGGAGGCGTCCTTCCCGGCGCGTGCTCCTCGATGGTCCTGACGATTTCGGAAGAACACTCCCCTCCCGCCCCCCATCTCCTCTCTCGTCCCTCCTCTCCCCCCCTCTCGCCCCCTGTCCCCGTCCTGCACGGGCGGCCCCCGTGCCGCCCCCCTCCCTCCCTCCTGACGGCGGGCTGTCAGCCCGCCCCCCCTCCCCCTCCCCCTCCCCCTCC
>JAFXQI010000006.1 GCA_017527155.1 Kiritimatiellia bacterium | reverse complement strand
GGGGGAGGGCGCCTCGATTGGTGGGGAATGATAGCGCGGGGGGGAGGGTGGGGCAAGAAGGGAATGAGGGGAAACCCCGCTGCGCACGGCTGGTCGCGGGACCGCGGAGCGGGGGAATGTTCATGGGAGAGAGGATGGTTGGAAAATGGAGGGAAAACAAATGATTTTCTGTAATCTCATACGATGGAGGAAAGGGAGGGGACGGGGAGGCGGGGAGGGCGGGGAACGGGGGCTCAGGGGCGGCGGAGGGGGATGAGGAGGAGGGGGAAGAGGAGGGCGATCCAGAGGGGGTTGGCGGCGGCGGCGAGGTTGCCGGCCAGGATGGAGCCGAGGGCGGGGCGGAGGAGGAGGGGGAGGTTGTTGACGGTGAAGAGGAGCCCCCAGAGGCCCAGAAGGAGGGCGGGGAGGCGGTAGGCGGGCGGGAGGGCGGCGGGGTCGTGCCGGACGTAGCGGCGTTCGAGGAGGGTGGCGGGGAGGAGGGCGAGGAGGGCGCAGAGGTCGCGGTAGATGCTCTTGGCATACTGGGGGTTGTCTTCGGGGGGCGGAATGACGGCAAAGGCCATCCATAAGGCGGCGACGGCCAGCAGGAGGGCGAGGATCGCGGCGGTGCGGGCTCGCGGGGAGGCCTCGATGCGTGGAGCGAGGCGGACGGTCGCGAAGGCGACGGCGGCGGCGAGGAGGAAGCCGGCGCTGACATCGCAGGGGGAGTGGACGCCGAGGTACATGCGGCTCAGGGCCATGAGCAGGGAGAGGACGATGGCCGCCGGGAGGGTGCGGCGCCGCCAGGGGGCGGGGAGGGAGGCGGCCAGGATGAGGAGAAAGGCACTGAAATTGGTGACATGGCCGCTTGGGAACGAATAGGAGGTGGCGGCGGCCTGGGCGGACGGGACGGGGACGAGGGTGGGGTCGAGGATCCACGGACGGGGGACGCGGGCCAGGGCCTTGACGACGTCGCCGAGGGTGTCGGCAGCCAAGGTGCCGAAGAAGGCGCGGCAGCCGATGCGCGGGCTGGCGAACCAGAGGACGGCGGCGCCGAGGGCGAGGAGGATGTAGCCGTGGCCGATCTCGGAGACGGTCTGGAAGAAGGCGTCGAGGACCGGGTTGCGGTGGGCGGCGAGGAAATGGAGGAAGTTCATGGGCTTTTCACGGGATGGTTGGTTTTCCGATGTCCGATGCCGGCTTCCAGGAACCGTTTCATTCCGGCCAGCCCGTCGGGGGTGCCCATGTCGAGGAGGGGCGGGAGGGCGGGGTGGGCGAGGAGGAGGCCGTCGGCGGCCCAGCGGGGAAGGCATTCGGTTTCGAGGGAGACGGAACGGCCGGCGGGGATGGTCTCGAGAAGGGGGCGGGGAATGAGGTAGATGCCGGCGTTGACGTGGCCGGAGGCGGTGGCGGCTTTTTCGCGGAAGGCGGTGACGTGCCGGGTCCCGGGGTCGAATTCGAGGGTTCCGTAGCGGGTGGCGTCGGGGACGGGAATGGCCCAGAGGTGGGCGGAGGAAGGGAAAGGACGAAGGGAGAAGGAAGGCGGAAGAAGTGCGGAGAGGTCAAGAGAGAGGTTGGGCGTGAGGGTATCGCCGTTGAAGGAGAGGAAGGCGGGGGCGTCGGGGAGGATGGGGAGGAGGTAGCGGAGGGCGCCGCCGGTACCGAGGGGGGCCGGTTCGCGGGAAAGGGTGATGTCGAGATCGCGGAGATCGGCGGGGCGCGGGCCGCCGAGCCAGGCTTCGAGGGGCCCCGCCTTGATGCCGGCGGCAAGATGGATGCGGCGGAGGCCGTTGCGGGCGAGCCAGAGGAGCTGGTGCTCGAGGAAGGGGCGCCCGGCAACAGGCACGAGGGCCTTCGGCAGGTCGGGATAGAGGGAGGCAATGCGGGTTCCGGCGCCGCCGAGGAGGAGGACGGCGGGCAGGGGCGCCATCGAGGGCAGGAGGGTGGGGGAGACATCCGGCATGGAGAGCAATCTACCCCAGAAGGCCGTGGCGGGCAACCGGAAAGCTCCCCTCCGGCGCGGGGCGCGGCCGGGAGGGCCGTCTCATCGCCGCATCGGGCGGGAAGGACGGAGCGGGCGGGTGGGACGCGGCGGGCGGTCCGGGTGGGACGGGGCGGCGGGCCGCGCGACCGCCGCGAGGGCGTCGGCGGGAAGCAGGAACTCGGCAAGCGGCCGGTAGCCGCGCTCGGCCACGAGGGCGTCCCAGGCGGCGGGAAGACGGATTTTCACCGATGCGGAGGCACCGCCCGGCACGCACAGCACCTTGTTGCGCGACGGGTCGCCGGTCACCAGGATGGCGGTATTCCCTGGTGCCATCGCGGGCACGGTTTCCATGCGGTCGAGTCCCGTCCACGCGAGCCAGGGCGGGGTCGGCGTTTCCTCCGCCCCTTCCTGCTCGGCGATGCGGCGCTCGTGCGCGGCGAGCGGCCGCCGGGCGGTATCGAGGGCGCTGCCGGGATTCCCCCAGTAGTTGGCGAAGGCGCGCTGCCCGAGCGGAATGCGCGCGGTCTCTTCCAGCGCGCGGCAGAGGGCGTCCTTGGTCGGATAGGCCTTGGCGAGGGCGGCGGCGACGCCTTCGGTCACCAGGAACGTCCGGTGCGTGCAGGGCATGCCGCTGCCGACGGCCATCTGCGACTTCTCGGTCGCGTCCCAGGCCATCATGTCCTTGATGCGCTCGGCGTCGGCGGTGGCCGGCACGAGGTTGTTGCCCCAGTTGATGGAGGAGGCGGCGGTGAGGACCGAATCGCCGGGCGCGTGGCCGAGCTGGACGTGGTACGGCGCCCAGCCCGCCCGCAGCGCCGCCTCCTCGTCCTCGGCAAGGCACCAGGGCATGAGGTAGCCAAAGGTCCCCATGCGGTTCTCCTGGATCCGGTATCCGCCGAGATTGAGCAGCGCGAGGTTGACGAACCGCCCGAGGACCGCGTTCGCCCCCGCGGAAATCTCCCCCTGCCCCGACTGGAAGCCCAGCTGCCGCGCGACGGGCCCGTTGAGCCACACGTACGGGGTCCAGGCGTGCGTCGAGACGAGGGTTCGGCGGAAGTTCCCGTCCTTCATCGCCTCGGCGAACGCCACCAGCAGCGGCATGTATTCCGGCGGGCAGCCCGCCATCACGCCGTTGACCGCCACGTGCCGCACCGTCGCCTCGCGCTGCGCGGGCGGAATCGCGCCCAGCGACGTCTCCGGCGGCAGGTCGGTGAAGCGCAGGAACTCCGCCACCGCCTCCTCCGTCGGCGGCACGATCGGCAGCCCGTCGGTCCACCCCGAATCGAAGAACAAACGCTGGATCTCCGCCAGGGTGCCGGACAGGGCCGGGAGGGCAGGGGCGCCGGAAGCTCCGGATTTTCCGCAATCTCCGGAATCTCCGGCCGATCCGCTCCCAGGCCCCCCGCCCATCAGCCCGGCCTTCACCTGCGGCCAGAGCACCTTCCGCGTGTTCTCCAGCAGCACCTCCCGCGCGTGGGCGGAGAAGGCACCCGGGTATTCCGCCACGCGCAGCTCCGCGAGCCCCGCCGCCGCCGCCGTTGCCCGCGCCTGCGCCGTGAAGCCCGGCGCGGCGATCATCACCGACGGAATCCCCAGCACCTCGGCCGCGATGCACGAGCCCGTCTCCTTCGGCGTGCACAGCCCGCACCCGCCGTTGCCGGAGACGACGGCATCGACCCCGGACTCCCGGAGCCGCCGCTGGAAGGCGTCCTTTTCGCGGCGCACCACGCCCGGACGCGGATACGGCCCGGCCGAACCGATTTCGTCCAGCAGGTACACCTTCGCCGTCGGGTATTCCGCGAGAATCAGCCGCTTGAGTTCCGGATGCGTCACGTTCGCCATGAAACTCCCGCCCACCAGCGCGATCGTCTTGCCGTCCAGCGAAGCCAGGCGCGGCGCGGGCGCGATCGGTTCCACCGCCGCTTCCGGCACCGGCGAAAGCACCTCGTACACCGCCTCCCCGGGAGCCGCCGGCGCCTCCAGCGCGCACAGGTCGTCCGTGCAGTCCGGGACGGTCGCCGCCCACGCGTTCGCGGCCAGCGCGGCCGCCATGATGCCGATGATTGTCTTCATGCGTCTTCTCCTTACGCCATCCAACGTCCGGAGCGCATTTTTATTGCACACTCCTGCCGTTTTCTTCCCCCGGGCCGTGCCCGCGCACGGGAACCCGCAGGGTTTCGCGGAAACGGTCCGCCGGAACCTTTTTCCAGTCATCTGCAATTCCCGGCCTTGGATTCTGGCCGCGGGCGGAGACAGTTGTGCATTCCCCGCCGAAGGTGTACAGTCCCGCCCATGGACGCCGCGCCCCGGCCGCATCCATCCACAACCCAACCGAAAGGACCCCATCCATGACCGCTTCCAACCGCTACGCCATCGGCATCGACTTCGGTGGCACCTCCGTCAAGCTCGCGCGCGTCTCCGCCGACGGCGCCATCGAGCAGCGCGCCGCCTTCGCCACCGCCGGACTCGACGGCGTCCGCGGCTGGCTCGACGAAGCCGAACGCCACGTCCGCTCCCTCGTCGATTCCGCCGGCGAAGGCCGCGACTGGGCCGGCGTCGGCGTCGGCGTCCCCGGGTTCGTCGACTTCGACCGCGGCTTCGTCTACGAACTCGCCAACGTCCCCGGCTGGAAGGAAGTCCCCCTGGCCGACCTCCTCCAGCAGCGCTTCGACAAGCCCGCGCGCATCGAGAACGACGTCAACGCCATGGCGGCCGGCGAATGCGCCCACGGGGCCGGACGCGGCCTCACCGACGCCGTCTTCGTCACCCTCGGCACCGGCGTCGGCGGCGGCCTGCTCCTCGGCGGCAAACTCTACCGCGGCGCGCACTCCATGGCCGGCGAGATCGGCCACATGACCATCGACATGCACGGCATCCGCTCCCCGATGGGCATCGGCGGCGTCGAACAGTACACCGGCAACCGGCGCATCGCCGCCTACGCCCTCTCGCGCATCGACGCGGGCGCCGACGGCGCCGCCATCCTGCGCGCGGCCGGCGGCATCCCCGACGACGTCACCCCCAAGGCCATCGCCGAAGCCGCGTCCGCGGGCGACCCCCTCGCGCTGGAAGTCTTCGACCACGTCGCCGACTGCCTTTCCGCGATGATGTCCTCCGTCGCCTACCTCATCCAGCCGCAGGCGTTCATCGTCGGCGGCGGCGTTTCCGCGGCGGGCGACATCCTCTTCGCGCCGCTGAGGAAGCACCTGTCCGAGCGCCTGGCCCCCGTCTTCTACGAGCGCCTCGAAATCCGCCCCGCCGCCCTCGGCAACGACGCCGGCGTCATCGGCTGCGCCTCCCTCGCCATGGCCTGAGGCGCCCGCGCCCCCCTGCCGGGTTGTCTGCATGTCCTTTTCCGGTGAACCCCACGCCACGCCGTTGCATCCGCACAAACCGGTTCGCGTGGCACGGAAATCCCATGCGCGCGGCGGGCAGGGGACTGCCCGCCCTACCCGGATGTGCGCGGATCGTTCTTCCCTTGCGCGGCGCGCGGGTAGGGCGGCGAGTCCCCTCGCCGCCGCGCGCATGATGCGCTCCGCCAGGAAAAACGGATGCGCGGATGCGCCGTATCCGTTATCGTGCAAACCGCCCTCCAACATCCACCCAAACCCAAGGAAAACCCCAACATGAAATCCTTGCCAACCTTCCGGGACGCGGTTCGGGAACAAGCGGCGCGCCTCTGGCGCCTCCAGTGGGCGGAGTTGGCCGTGGTGCTTGGGGCGATCGGGGTCGGCTTCTGGTTCGAGTGGGTGCGCCTCGCCGGTTTCGTGGCCTTCGTGGCGTTGCTGTATCTGTTCGTCCGCGGCTGCCGCCGCGTGAAATGCCCGGGTTGCGGCCACTGCCTGGCCTACCTCCTGGAAGACAAACAAGCCACGGGCCCCATGGCCGGCACCAGCACCGCGGGAATCCCCCGCGGCCCCATCTCCCGCAACGGCCTCCCGGAAACCCTCCACGCCTGCCCCTACTGCGGCCACCCCTTCGACGCCGTTCAAGAAGAGAAAGCCTCCCCATCCTGACCCCCCAGTTCCATCCGTCCCATGCGATCCATCCTCCCCACTCCAACTCCTTCTTCATCCCCCCGCCGCGTCTCCCTCGCCCTCGGCTCCGGCGGCGCCCGCGGATGGGCCCATCTCGGCGCCCTCCGCGCCCTGCGCGAGCGCGGCATCGAAATCGCCGCCGTCGCCGGCACCAGCATGGGCGCCCTCGTCGGCGCGTTCCTGGCGGCGGGCCGCCTTGACGCCCTCGAAGCCGTCGCGAGCACCCTCGACTGGCGGCAGCTCGCCCGCTTCCTCGGCGAATTCACCCCGTCCCGTTCCGGCCTCACCGAAGGCCACCGCCTGCTGAAGGAAGCCGCCCCCCTCCTCCGCGCCCGGACCTTCGCCGACCTTGCCCTCCCCTACCGCGCCGTCGCCACCGACCTCGAAACCGGCGAAGAAACCGTCCTCTCCGACGGCCCCCTCCTGCCCGCCGTCCGCGCCTCCATCTCGATTCCCGGACTCTTCACCCCCGTCCACCTCTGCGGCCGCTGGCTCATCGATGGCGGCCTCGTCAACCCCGTCCCCGTCAACGTCGCCCGCGCCCTGGCGCCCGGCCTCCCCGTCCTTGCCATCGACGTCACCCAAGGCATGCCCGCCGCCCCCTCCTCCCCCTCCAAGGCGCCGCCCATGACCGACGTCCTGACGCGCACCATCCGCATCGCCGAATCCCGCCTTGCGGCCTACCGCCGCGCCGAAGACCCGCCCGACCTGCTGGTGGAAGTCCCCGTCGGCCCCATCGGCACCCTCGACTTCCTCCGCGCCCCCGAAGCCTCCGCCCTCGGCCACACCGCCACACTTTCCGCCCTCTCCGCCGCCGGCTGGTGAGGCGAAAAAGGGCTGTCCGCATCGGGTAAGGCGAGCACTCCGTGCGAGCCGCATGGGGGGTAGGACAGGAATGGAACTTCGGATCGAACGACAGACCCCGGATCGGTTTCCGGGCGGTTCGATGCAACGGGGCGGCGCAAGATGAGGTAGCGATGGCACCCTCGCCGTCGGGTGGCGGAAGAAATGGCCCCGGATGGATCTCGTGGGCGCAGGAGCGACGGCAACTTCGGAACCATGTATCCAACGTCACAAAACGGTCCTCCACCCGGGACGGTTTTCATGCGTGGGGAATGGGGGGGGATGCTGGGGAAATCCGGAAGTTTTCCTTGATATCGCAAGTGGGTTGCACCGGGAGGTCGGGGGGGAGGAGGGGAGCAAAGGAGAAAAGGAGGGGCGGGGCAAACAAAGGGGGGCATCATGGAGGCGTTGCGGACGCGCGGAAGCGCGTCCCTCCCGGTGGGGGAAAAGGGGGCAGGACAAGGAGTGTCCTGCCTTGGAGGAATTCTTATGCCCGTCAATCCGGGCGATTGGAGGCGGGCGGACCGAAGTAGCGGACGAAGACGTCGAGGCAGCGGGATTCGAGGTCGGCGAGGGTGCCGTCGTTTTCGATGACGTCGGTGGAGAGGGCGGCTTTCTCGGATACGGGCCACTGGCTGGCGATGCGGGCGAGGGCTTCGTCTTCGGTCAGACCGCGGCCGAGCAGGCGGCGGATCATGGTCTCGCGGGTGGCGGAAAGGCAGAGGACGGCCGGCCAGGCGCGTCCGGGCGCCATGCCGCACTCGAAGAACAGCGGGATGGCGGCGGCACCGGGGACGCCGCGGCGGCGCACCGAGACGGCGAAACGGCGTCCGGCTTCCAGGATGGCGGGATGGGTGATGGCGTTCAGGCGGGCGAGGGCGGCTTCGTCGGCGAAGACGAGTTCGCCAAGGCGCCGGCGGTCGATTCCGCCGTCTCCGGACGCGATGCGCGAGCCGAAGGTGCGGAGGAGTTTTTTCACGGCGGCGCCGCCGGGCGCGAGCAGGGCGTGGGCTTCGTCGTCGGCATCCCAGATTTCGGCGCCCCAGCGGCGGAAGAAGCCGCATACGGTGGATTTGCCGCAGGCGATGCCGCCGGTGACGACGAGGCAGAAGCCGCGGCGGCTCACGGGGCGTCCTCCGCGGGGGCTCCGCCGCGCAGGGCCGCGACGGCGGGGTTCCAGGTCCAGGGCGGGATGACGGGGGCGATGGCGGGCGCGAGGCCGTCGTCGAGCGGGAATTCGGGGTCCTCGGCGAGGGCGAAGGCGTCGGCGTCGCGGTCGTCGTCGCCGGAGCGGAGCCCGGCGTCGGAGAGGGCGGTGGCGTGGCGGAGGGTTGCCTCGGCCTCGGGTAAACCGGGCACGAGTCGGAGGGCGTGGGCGGCCCACAGGGAGGCGGCGTCGAGGCGGCCTTCGGCGAGGGCGCCGGCGGCGCGGGCGGAAAGGTGCCCGGCGGCGGCGGTGACGGCGGGGGCGTCCTTGAGACGGAAGACGCGGTACTTGATGTTGGCGAACTGCGGGACGAAATGCTGCAGTTCCTCGGGATGCTGCTCGAACAGGCGGGCGGCGGCGTTGGTGGCGGGGTCGAGGGCGTCGACCATGTAGCGCATCTGGAGGCCGGGCTGGACGTCGGAAAACTCGCCCATGGAGTGGACGTAGACGGTGGCTCCCTTGGAAACCATCCAGTCGCGGAAGTCTTCTTCGGTGCCGCGGAAGAGGGCGGTTCCGTAGGCTTCGACGTCGCGGCGGATGCCCGGGGACTCGAATTTGGGATGCAGCACGACGGGGCATCCGCCGTAGACCGCGATGGACCCGCTCGCGCCGAAGTTGGCCACGACCGGCTCGGGCGCGACGTAGCGGCGGAGGTGGTCCATCAGCGCCGCGGCCTCGGCCGGGTACGTGTAGGGGCGGCCCCAGCGGAGCGGCTTGATGCACGGCTGCGAGAGTTCGACGCCCCACGCCGCCAGCAGCACCGCCGCCAGCGCGATGCGGCCCGCGCGGCGGGTGCGCATCCAGACCGCTCCCGCCGCGCAGCCGACCGCCGCGCACGCGAACAGCGCGAGCCAGACGTGGAAGCGGAAGAAGAGGATGAACGCAGCCAACGAAACCGCCCACGCGAAGGCGAGGAACGCGAACGGGGAAGGGTTGGGCGAGCTCTCCGGGCGAGCCGTCCCGGCCCCATGCGGCTCGCACGGAGTGCTCGCCCCACCCTTGCGGCGCGCCGCCAGCCAGCCGAGGGGGAGCGCCGCCGCGGAGAGCGCCAGCAGGGCGGGGAACCACTCCCATACCGACATCCAGGCGGTGGAGTTCAGCGCGGGGGTCCACAGGATGCGCTGTTCGAACGTCATGAGCGACGGGTCGGCCGGACGCCGGTTCAGGAAGCGCAGCTTGGCCGCCAGCAGCGCGCCGAAATGGCTGTAGGAGGCGGCGAAGAGCGAGGACGCGGCGATCGTCGCGCCGAGCGCCGCCGCACCGGCCGCCGCGCGCGCCCACCACCGGCGGCCTTGCAGGGCGGGGCATCCCGCGGCCGCGGCGGCGAGCCAGAGGCCCATGACGGGCGAGCCCCAGAAGCCGTGGGCGCGGAGGTAGGGGTTGGCGAGTCCGGCGGCCAGCAGGCAGAGGGCCATCGGGAGCGCGCCGTGCAGCCAGCGGCGGCGGTCGAGGCGGCCCGCCAGCGCCGGCGCGAGGAAGGCGAGGCCCGCCAGCCCCGCCGCGTACTGCACGAGGTCCCACAGGCAGAGGGCGCCCGCCATCGCCAGCGCGGCGAGCCATCCCGACAGCGCCGCGCCGCGTCCGCCCCGGCGGAGGCGCGCGAGGAAGGCCAGCGACCAGATCACCAGCGGCAGCGCGTCGTTTTCGTGCGAAAGTTCCTGTCCCGTCGAGCGCGCCACGGCCGATATCGCGACCGCCCAGAACGCCGCCGCGACCGCGCCGCCGCCCCGGCCTCCGCCCGCCCAGCGGACCCAGCACATCATGCCCGCCACCGACAGCGCGCAGAACCACGCGACTTCCAGCCAGCGGATCTTCTCCGCGAGCGGCATCGTGCCCGGCCACGCGCGGGCCGCCGCGGCGAGGGCGAGTTCGGCGCCGCTGGAATCGGTTTCGCGCGTCGGAATGCCTTCCGGCCAGCCGATGGCGAGATCGCGGTCCGGCAGGCACCCGTCGCGGTAGGCCAGCTGGATGCGGCGGTAGGCGAGCGCGCTCTCCAGCGTGAAGGGCACGCTGCCGTCCGGCGTGAGGGCCCGCTGCGCCACGTAGACGTGGCGGCGCACGCCCACCGCGCCCGCGGCGATCGCCACCGCCAGAATCCCCCACAACGCCCCGCGCACGAACCGGTTCATGTGCCGTACCATCGCCGTCCGCCTTTCAGAAGAGGCTCATCTGCCGCGGCCCCGGCGGGGGAGGCGGTGGCGGCGGCGGCGGTGCGGCGAAGAGCGAGGGCTCTTCGGCCGCGGCCGTTTCCCTGCGCAGTTTCTTCAGGCCGTGCCGCACGAAGAAGGCGTCCAGACCCGCCGCGTCCTCTCCCGGCGACGCGATGCCGCTCCACTCCGGTACGCCCGGCACCGCGCGGTCCAGCTCCACGAGCCCCACGTTCGTGCGGGCGGTCGCCGCGCCGTCCCGGACCATCCCGCGCAGGTGGTCCGATTCGATTTCCCCCGCCCGCGCGAGGCACTCTTCCAGCGTGCCGAACCGCTGCAGCAGCTTCGCCGCCGTCTTGGGACCGATGCCGGGCACGCCGGGGATGTTGTCCGCGTTGTCGCCGATCAGCGCCAGCCAGTCCACGATCTGGTCCGGGCGGACGCCGGTCTTGGCGAGGACGCCCGCTTCGTCGAGTTCCTGTTCCGTCTTGGCGGGCGCGACGAGGCGGATGCGGGCGTCCACCAGCTGCATGAGGTCCTTGTCGCCGGTCGCGATGCGCACGTCGGCCCCGTCCGCGGCGGCGCGGGTGGCGAGCGTGGCCAGCACGTCGTCCGCCTCCTGGCGGTCGATGCGCACCGAGGGAATCCCGGCCAGGGCGAGGTACTCGTTGACGAGCGGCAGCTGCGAGCGCAGGTCGTCCGGCATGGGCGGGCGCTGGGCCTTGTAGGCGGGGCAGAGGGCGAGGCGCCGCTCCGGGCTGCCGCCGTCGAACGCCGCGACGGTGCGGTCCGGCTTCCACCACGCGCGCAGCTGGCGCACCATGCGCACGAAGCCGAACACCGCGTTCGTGGGTTCGCCCGCGGGCCCGGTCAGTCCCCGCACGGCGAAAAACGCCCGGTACACCAGCGCCAGTCCGTCCAACAGCAGAATCGATTCGTTCATGCCCCCGTTTGTAATCCATTCCGCCCCCCGCCGGAAGCCAAAACGCTTGCCGTGCGGCATGGACGCAAAACGCCCGCCCGGCTCCGGGACGGGAGGGGGGCGGGCGGTGGGGTGGGGAACGGGCGGGTTATTCGCCGGCCTTGATGGCGTCCCAGACCTTGGTGTACTTGGCGATGTCGTCTCCGATGTCGCCGATCATCTCCAGCTTGGCCACGACTTCCTCGGGCGGGAAGAGGATGGGGTCTTCGCGGACTTCCTCGGAGAGCAGCTCGTAGCTGGGGGCGTTCGGGCAGAGGTACCAGATGAACTCGGTGAGGTCGGCGGCGTTGCGCGGCTCCAGCACGAAGTTGATGAACTCGTGCGCGAGGTCCGGGTTCGGCGCGGTCTTGGGAATGCACATGTCGTCGAAGCTCAGCGCCGAGCCTTCCTCGGGGATGGCGATCTGGATGTCGTCGTTCTCCTCCTTGACGAGCATGAGGTCGCCGGAGTAGCCGTGGGTGACGAGGAATTCGCCGGAGGCGAGGCCGTTCTTGTACTGCTCGTTCTCGAACTTGGCGATGTTCTTCTTCCAGCGCAGGACGACGTTCTTGGCTTCTTCCAGCTGGGCGTCGTCGGTGCTGTTGAGGCTGTAGCCGAGGGACTTGAGGCCGGCGCCGATGGTTTCGCGCATGTCGTTGAGCAGCGTGATGCGGCCCTTGAGGTCGGTGCGGTCGAACATCGACCAGGAGGGCTTGAAGTCCTCGACGCGGGAGCCGAGGTAGCCGATGGAAGTGATGGTCAGCGTGTAGGGGACGGAGTGGTGCATCTCCTTGTCGAAGGCGAGGGAGAGGTACTTCGGGTCGATGTTGCCGAGGTTCGGGAGCTTGGCGTGGTCGAGCGGCAGGAGCATGTCCAGGTCGAAGAGCAGCTTGACCATGTAGGAGGAGGGGAAGAGCAGGTCGTAGCCGGTGGCGCCGGCGCGGAGCTTGGCGTACATGGCTTCGTTGGAGTCGAAGGTGTCGATGGTGACCTTGCAGTTGTGGGCCTTCTCGAACTCCTTGACGAGCTCGGGCTTCATGTAGTCCGACCAGGTGTAGATGTGCAGTTCGGGCTTCTTGGGGCCGCACGCGCACAGGAAGGCCGCCAGGGCCGCCGCGAGGCATCCGATCATCCAGGTGTTCTTCTTGGTCATGTGTCTGTTCCTTTCGGTCCGGGGGTGGGTGGGGTCCGGACGACGGCGGGGGAGAATGGGGTTTGCGGCCCCCCCTTGCAAGCGGAAAATGCCCCCGCCACGACGATTTTCCCAACCGCCTTCCTCAAGGGACCGCCGCCCCGGCGAGCCATCGCGCAAAGCGGTCGCGCCGGATGGCGAGCGTTTTCGGCAGGTCCCGTTCGCGGAGGAAGCGGGCAAAGGCGTGCATCGTCGCCTCGAGGCGGGATGGGGAGGTGGTGACGGTGTAGTCGCCCAGAACCACCGACCGGCAGTGGATGGGCTTCTGCTTTGCCCGCCGGCGGCGGAGCCGGGCCGATTCCTCCGCACGGCGGGTGGTCCGGCGGACGGTCAGCAGCTCGGGTATGCCCAGCTCCGCGTCGACGTGCTTGCGCAGGCGGTCGAAGTTCCAGTTCCCGCGGAGGAGGCGGGAGAGGCGGCGGCGCGCGGTGGAGCAGGGAACCTGGAGGTCGGCGGGAAGCGGGCGGTCGGGGGCTTCGCCGGGGAGCAGCCATTCGAGGGGGAGGCGCGGATCGAGCTGCAGCAGCTGGCGGAGGCGGAGGGCGAGGAGGCGGTAGCGCATGAGGGTGGAGTAGCTGGCACCGATGCGGTTGTCGGCAAGATAACCGCGGAGGCCGGGGCCGCGGCTCAGGATGCGCTTGGCGCCGGTCGGGGATTCGCGGTAGCGGTTGCCGCTGTCGAGCGTCGGTTCGAGGTCGGCCAGGCGCGACCCGAGGCGCAGGCGCACGCGGAGGGTGCGCGGCGAAACCGCGCAATCGGCCTTCAGTTCCTTCGCGGTCGGCGTGCCGCGCAACGACGGACTCTCCGGGTGCGGGGCGCGGAGACGGCCGCGGCGGCGGAGTTCGCCGAGGATCGCCGCGCCGGTCTCCGTGGCGAGGAAGCCGAGGAACGCGGTCGCCGTCACGCCGAGCACCACCGGCATGAACGCGAGACCGAGCGCCCCGTTGCCGCCGCGGAAGGGGGAACAGGCCGCGTCGAAGACGGACTGGGTGTGGTCGGAGGCGCTGCGGAGGATGTCTTTCATGGTGGGGGAGTATGGGGAAAAGAACGGGGATTATCAAGATTTTTTCCTGTTCCCAAAAGCGGGCTGGACCAAACGGGAAAGGCCGGAGCGCGGGGAAACAGGGGGGCGCGCTCCGGCCGTGCGGGGAGGGTGGGGGGGCAGGGTTACCAGTGCTCGACGAGGTGCTGGATCAGGGGCTCGAAGTCGAGGAGGATGGGGGCGATGACCAGGGCGACGACGCTCATGAGCTTCATCAGGATGTTCAGCGCCGGGCCGGCGGTGTCCTTGAAGGGATCGCCGACGGTGTCGCCGACGACGGCCGCCTTGTGGGCCGCCGATCCCTTGCCGCCGTGGGTGCCGATCTCGATGTGCTTCTTGGCGTTGTCCCAGCAGCCGCCGGCGTTGCTCATGAAGAGCGCCAGCAGGACGCCGCTCGCCGTGACGCCCGCGAGCAGGCCGCCGAGCATCTCCTTGCCGAAGCCGAAGCCGACCACCAGCGGCACCAGGATGCCGAGCATGGCGGGGACGGTCATCTTGCGGATGGCGGCGGCGGTGGAGATGTCGACGCAGCGGGCGTAGTCGGCCTTGGCGGACGGGTCGCCCCCGAGGAGGCCGGGGATTTCGCGGAACTGGCGGCGGACTTCGCCGACCATGGAGTTGGCGGCTTCGCCGACGGCCTTCATGGCGCAGGCGGAGAAGAGGTAGGCCATCATGGCGCCGACGAGGAGGCCGGACATGACCTTGGGGTCGCCGACGTCGATGGTGGCCAGGCCGACGGTCTCGCGGAAGGCGGCGAACAGGGCGAGGGCGGTGAGGGCGGCGGAGCCGATGGCGAATCCCTTGCCGATGGCGGCGGTGGTGTTGCCGACGGCGTCGAGCTTGTCGGTGCGCTGGCGGACGGCTTCTTCGAGCCCGGCCATCTGGGCGAGGCCGCCGGCGTTGTCGGCGATGGGGCCGTAGGCGTCGACGGCGAGCTGGATGCCGGTGGTGGCGAGCATGCCGAGGCCGCCGAGGGCGATGCCGTAGAGGCCGGCGAAGTGGTAGCAGGCGATGGTCGCGGCGGCCAGCACGAGGACGGGCCACGCGGTGGAACGCATCCCGACGCCGAGGCCGGCGATGATGTTGGTGGCGGAGCCGGTTTCCGAGGCGTCGGCGACGGCGTTGGAGGGCGCCTTGCCTTCGGCGGTGTAGTGCTCGGCGAGCAGGCCGATGACGGTGCCGGCGAGCAGGCCGACGAGGACGGCCCAGAAGACGTCCACGGGCCCGCGCGACTGGCCGGAACCCAGCATGAACGCGGGCGGCAGGACGGCGCGGCAGAGGAAGAAGGTGGCGACGGCGGCCAGGCCGCACGCGCCGAAGGTGCCCTTGTTGAGGGCGGCCTGCGGGTTGCCGCCTTCGCGGGTGCGGACGAAGAAGGTGCCGACCATCGAGAGCAGGATGCCCACGCCCGCGACCGCGAGCGGCAGCATCACGAAGCGCATGTCGGAGCCGCCGCCGACGCGCACGGTGGCGCCGAGGACCATCGCGGCGACGATGGCGCCGACGTAGGACTCGAAGAGGTCCGCGCCCATGCCCGCGACGTCGCCGACGTTGTCGCCGACGTTGTCCGCGATGGTGGCCGGGTTGCGCGGGTCGTCCTCGGGGATGCCGGCCTCGACCTTGCCGACGAGGTCGGCACCGACGTC
>JAFXQI010000035.1 GCA_017527155.1 Kiritimatiellia bacterium | reverse complement strand
TTCAAGGACCTGTGCGAACGGCTGGTCGGCCTGTCGATCGAACTGTCCAAGCTCAAATCCGCCCCCCGATCCGTTTCCAGCAAATCCTGACCGCCCCTCCCTCCCTCAGGGCCCCCTGCACAAAGCGGAGATGCGCCCCGCGCATAGGCAGGGGGAAAAGGGCGGCCCGAGCATTGCTCCGATTGCCGGCGAGTGCAGTCGAGTGCAGTCGAGTGCAATCGATTCCTCCGCCCCCCCCTCGTCTCGTCCGTTCGTCGCTTCGTCGCCCCCGTCTCCCGTCGCGGCGCCCGCCGGGCGCCGCGTCAGGGCTCGATGTAGCCGGAGGGGGAGAGGTGGAGGACGGATTCGCCGCAGTTGAGTTCGGCGGCGGCGCCGCCGACCGGGAACGCGAAAAAGATGCTGTCCCTCTTGCCGAGGCGGGCGATGGTGTTCTTGGCGTTGTTCGCGGCGGCATCCTGCGCGAAGTTGACGAACTCGAGCATCTGGCTGGGAATCTCGATCGTGGTACAAATCCTTTCCTTTGAGGTTGTTTTCGCCAAGAGTACACCGCGCCGCCCGCGAGGGCACAACGCGGCCGCACGCTCCGACGCATCCTTATAGCACATTTCCCCGATCCTTCATTCGGATAATGGCCTCCCCCCGGATTTTGCACAATCCGCCGGCTCCCCCGCAAAATCCGGTTTTTCCAATGATTGGAAAATATTTTTCCAATGGTTGGAAAATTCCGCCTGATTTTTCCAATGATTGGAAAAAATTTTCGCGCATTTTCCAATGATTGGAAAAATTTTTCGCCCACCCTTCCGCACCCCTTCCGCAAACACTCCCGCCTCCCTCCCTACCATGGTTGACTGGTTGCGGCCAAGGAGAGTGAGAAACGGGCTATCTGGAAGCCGCACCTCCGGCAGAAGCCCCCAGCTTGTTCAGAAGGTCCTGCGTCACTTCCGGGGGGCGGAATCCTGCCGCGCCTTGGACGGCACGTCGCGGCCGCAGGCCGCACCGCAAACTCGTCACTCGTCACTCGTCGCTTGTCACTGCGCGCCCGCAGGGCGCGCCGGCGTCGACTTGTCCACGACCGCGCAGATGCAGCAATCGCTCCAGACGTTTTCCGCCGTCTCGACCATGTCGATGATCGTGTAGATCGGAAGGATCACGCCCAAGATCATGAGGTTCCCGCCGACGCCCGCCATCAGCGAGAGCGTCAGGAAGTAGCAGCCCATCGGGACCCCCGCGTTGCCGATGGCGCAGAGCGTCGCGATGACGCACCACGCGAGCATCACCGGCAGCGTGAGGACGATTCCGCATTCCGGCGAGTTGCGGATGACGAAGAGCGACGTCACCAGGATGAACGCGGCGCAGCCGTTCATGTTGATCGTGCAGCAGAGCGGGAGGATGAAGCGCGCGATCCACGGCTTCGCCTTCATGTTCTTCTCGGCCGTCGCGACGGTGACGGGCAGGGTCGCCGCCGAGGACTTGGTGAACAGCGCCATCAGCAGCGCCGGCGCCATCTGGCGCATGACCTTGTAGCCGTTGACGCCGCGGAGGTAGCAGAAGAGCGGCAGGATCACGAAGAACTGGATGATGTTCCCCCCCAGCACGACCAGCACGTACTTGCCGATCGAGCCGACGACCACCCCCGCGGACATCTGCGCGGCCAGCTGCGCCGCGAAGGCGACGATGCCGACCGGCAACGCCCAGATCAGGCCCTTGATGAGCCCGAAGAAGACTTCCTGCAACCCCGCGAGCGCCTTGTGCAGGGTCCGGACGTTTTCGCTCTTCTTGCCGAGCACGGCGATGGCGATGCCGATCCCCGCGGAGATGAGGACGATCGCGAGGACGTTGCCGGAAAGGAACGGATTGACGAGGTTGTTCGGGATGGCGTTGAGGATGTGCCCGTACACGGTCTCCGGGGCGCGGGAAATCTGGGCCATCGCGTCGGCGTCGTCCGCGACCGCGCGGACCACCCCCGGATCGATCGTGCCGGGATCCACGAGCACGAAGAGCCCGAGCCCGACGAGCGCGGCGACGAACGAGGTGAGCACGGTGCAGCCGAAGGTCTTCGCGAAGACCTTGCCCATGGCGTTGCCCTCGCCAAGCGAGGCCATCGCGGTGAGGATCGCGAGCGCGACGGTCGGCACGGCCACGAACTGGAACGCCCGCGTGTAGGCGGACGCGACGAAGTCCATGAAGCGGTCGAGCGGCGCGATGCCGAGGGTTCCCAACGCCGCGCCCACGATCAGCGCGGCCGTCCAGATTGCTGCCTGCCTGTATTTCATCGATGATTCCCTTTGTGGTTCGTTTTCGCATGGCATACCAAATTCCCGCCCCCCGGTCGATGGCCAAAGCGACCCGGATGGGCGGGTTAAGAAATTGGGTAGCTTCTGCCTGGCCTGCAGGACGGGTGGGGCGAGCTCTCCGAGCGAGCCGTTCCATGCGTTTGAGCGGCTCGCACGGAGTGCTCGCCCCACCAGGGCCATGCCACGGGGCGGCCACCCGATTGCGCAATCCGCTCGGGGAATCCGATCACTCCGCGGGAGGCGGGGGTTCGTCGGGAGCCGCGGCGGGGGCGGCGGCGATGGTCTTCATCTGGGGGAAGAGGAGGACGTCGCGGATGCTTTCCTGGCCGGTGAGGATCATGACCAGGCGGTCGATGCCGATGCCCAGGCCGCCTGCGGGGGGCATGCCGTGCTCCAGGGCGCAGAGGAAGTCCTCGTCGAGTTTGGATTCGTCGCCGGCCGCCTGCTCCATCAGGCGGGCGCGCTGGTCGATGGGGTCGTTGAGTTCGGTGTAGCCGGGGCAGAGTTCGCGGCCGTTGACGACCAGTTCGTAGACGTCCACCAGCGAGGGGTCGTCTTCGCACCGCTTGGCCAGCGGGACGAGTTCGTACGGCAGGCGCGTGACGAAGGTGGGCTGGATGAGGGTTTTTTCGATGAGTTTGTCGTAGGCTTCGTGGGTGACGTCGGCGTGCGTGGTGCCGTCGGGGAGGTCGAGGCCCTGCGCGCGGCCCCAGGCGCGGACGTCGTCGGCGCTGCGGTCGAACCAGTCGGCGCCGAGGCGCTCCTTGACGAGGTCGCGGTAGGGGACGACGCGCCAGGGCGGGGTGAGGTCGATGGATTCGGCGCCCTCGGAGGCGGGCGGGAGTTTCATGGTGCCGCGGACGGCCTGCGCGGCGCCGCTGACGAGGCCTTCGATGAGTTCCATCATGGTGCGGCAGTCGCCGTAGGCCTGGTAGATTTCGAGGACGGTGAATTCGGGGTTGTGGGAGCGGTCGAGGCCTTCGTTGCGGAAGTCCTTGCCCAGCTCGAAGACCTTGTCGTAGCCGCCGACGAGGAGTTTTTTGAGGTAGAGTTCGGGGGCGATGCGCATGTAGACGTCCTGGCCGAGCGCTTCGTAGCGGGTCACGAAGGGGTTGGCCGTGGCGCCGCCGGCGATGGATTGCAGGATCGGCGTCTCGACTTCGAAGAATCCGCGCTCTTCCAGGTAGCGGCGGCAGAAGGAGAGGGTGCGGCTGCGGGCGTCGAAGACTTTCCGCACGTCGGGGTTGGCGATGAGGTCGAGGTAGCGCTGGCGGTAGCGGAGTTCCTGGTCCTGGAGGCCGTGCCACTTGCCGGGCAGCGGCAGGAGGGCCTTGGAGAGGAGTTCCCAGGAGGCGACGCGCAGGGTGGGCTCGCCGGTCTTGGTGGAGAAATAGCTGCCTTCGACGCCGACGAAGTCGCCGAGGTCGGTGTGCTTGAAGGCTTTGTAGGAGTCTTCGCCCACGGCGTCGCGCTGGACGTAGATCTGGAAGCGGCCGGTGCCGTCCTGCAGGTGCGCGAAGAGGCTCTTGCCCATGAGGCGGATGGCGACCAGGCGGCCGGCGGCGCGCACGGTCTTGCCTTCTTCGTAGCCGGCGCGGATGTCGGCGAGGCTGCCGCTGCGCTCGAACGCGCGGCCGTAGGGGCGCTGGCCCGCGGCTTTCAGGGCGTCGAGGTGGGCAAGGCGCTGGTTGCGGAATTCGGTTTCAAGGCCGGTGAGTTCCATGGGGGGGGTCCTTTCTTGGGGGGGGGCCTAGGTTTTCTAGATATCTAGATATCTAGGTATCTAGGGCTAGGCGGGAGGGGTGAGGGGGGGCGCTCGGCCGTCAGATGTCCAGGTTGCGCACGTTGAGGGCGTTTTCCTCGATGAAGGCGCGGCGGGGTTCGACGTCGTCGCCCATCAGGACGGTGAAGATCTGGTCGGCCTTGACGGCGTCGGCCATCGTGACGCGGACGAGGATGCGCTTGGTGGGTTCGAGGGTGGTCTCCCAGAGCTGCTCGGGGTTCATTTCGCCCAAGCCTTTGTAGCGCTGGATGCTGATGCCGCGGCGGCCGACGTCGCGCACCAGCGCGAGGAGGTCGCCGAGGGACTGGATGGACTGGCGCTGGCCGTCGACGTCGGCGTCGTAGATCGGCGCCTCGCCCGCCACCAGCTGCGCGGGCTCGAAGCCCAGCTCCCGCAGCGCCGCGAACTGCTTGAGCAGCCCCGGCGCGACGTGCAGGTCGCCCCACTTGAAGTTGTTCGCGTCGAGCTCCGCGGCGGGATCGACGGCCTTGAAGCGGGCAGCGGTCTCTTCGCGGATGCGGCGGAGTTCGTCCTCGTCCATCGCGGTGCGGATTTCCTGGTCCTCGATCTTGCCGCCGGGCGGCAGGATGCGCACGCGGAAGAGCGGGAGCCGCCCGGCCGCCGCGTCGTAGCGGGCCATGTAGTCGGCGAAGGAAATCCCCTTGCGCTGCAGGGAGTCGCCCGCGCGCTCGACTTCCTCGAGGATTTCGAGGAGGGCGCCGAGCTTGTCGTGCGGGAGGGCTTCCTCGTCGGTGCCGGTCTTGAGGAGGCGGACGTCCTCGATGCCCATCTCGATGAGGGTGCGCGAGAGGTGGGCGTCGTTCTCGATGTAGAGGGATTTCTTCTTGCGCGTGATCTTGTAGAGGGGCGGCTGGGCGATGTAGACGTAGCCCGCGTCGATCAGCTGCGGCATCTGGCGGTAGAAGAACGTCAGCAGCAGCGTGCGGATGTGCGAGCCGTCCACGTCGGCATCGGTCATGATGATGATCTTGTGGTAGCGGGCCTTGGAGACGTCGAACTCGTCGTGGCCGAAGCCCGCGCCGATGGCCGTGATCATCGTGCGGATTTCCTGGTTGTTGAGCATGCGGTCCATGCGGGCCTTCTCGACGTTCAGGATCTTGCCGCGCAGCGGGAGGATCGCCTGGAACTTGCGGTCGCGGCCCTGTTTGGCCGAGCCGCCGGCCGAGTCGCCTTCCACGATGAACAGCTCGCACAGCGCCGGGTCGCGCGACGAGCAGTCCGCCAGCTTGCCGGGGAGGTTGCCGCTGTCGAGCGCGCCCTTGCGGCGGGTCAGGTCGCGGGCCTTGCGGGCCGCCTCGCGGGCGCGGGCGGCGAGGACGCCCTTCTCGACGATCTTGCGGGCGACGGCCGGGTTCTCCTCGAAGAACGTCCCGAGCGAGTCGTTGACGATCGACGCCACGATGCCCTCGACCTCGCTGTTGCCGAGCTTGGTCTTGGTCTGGCCCTCGAACTGCGGGTCGGGGACCTTGACGCTGATGACGGCGGTGAGGCCTTCGCGGATGTCCTCGCCGCCCATCGCCGCGTCGCTGTCCTTGAAGAGCTTGTTGGCCTTGCCGTAGGCGTTGACGACGCGGGTGAGCGCGCTGCGGAAGCCGGAGAGGTGGGTGCCGCCCTCGACGGTGTGGATGTTGTTCGCGTACGTCAGCACGTTCTCCGCGTAGCCGTCGTTGTACTGGAGCGCGACCTCCGCGACCACGCCGTCCTGCTCCTTCTCGAAGAAGATCGGCTCCGGATGCAGCACGACCTTGTTCGTGTTGAGGAAGCCGACGAACTCGCGGATGCCGCCCTCGTAGTGGTACTCCTCCTCGCGGTACGACCCGTCCGCCTGCTCCTGGCGGAAGACGATCTTGACGCCCTTGTTCAGGAACGCCAGCTCGCGGAGCCGCGCCGAGAGGATGTCCCACGAATATTCCGTCGTGGAGAAAATCTCCGCATCCGGGTACCAGCGCACCTTCGTCCCGCGGTCCGTGCAGGTCCCGATGACCTCCAGCGGCGAGGTCGTCACGCCGCGCTCGAACCGGATGCGGTGGATCTTGCCGTCGCGGCGGACCTCGACCTCCATCCATTCGCTGAGCGCGTTGACGCAGCTGACGCCGACGCCGTGCAGGCCGCCGGAAACCTTGTAGCTGCCGTGGTCGAACTTGCCGCCCGCGTGGAGGACGGTGAGCGCGACCTCGACGGCCGGCTTGTGGAGCTTCGGATGCATGTCCACGGGAATCCCGCGCCCGTCGTCGGTGACGGAGATCGACCCGTCGGCGGCGATTTCCACGACGATCCGGGTGCAGTACCCGGCGAGGGCCTCGTCGATGGAGTTGTCGACGACCTCGTAGACGCAGTGGTGCAACCCGCGCTGGAAGGTGTCGCCGATGTACATGGCCGGCCGCTTGCGGACCGCCTCCAGCCCTTCCAGAACCTGGATTTTCGACCCGTCGTAGTTGCCGTCCGCCGCGGCCTGCGCGGCCCCGTCCGTCCCGAGATTCTCGTCGCTCATCGTGTGTGTTCCTTGCTAACAATAAAACTGATGGATGATACCCTTCTTTCCTCCCCTCCCGCAAGCCCAAATCCGGCACCGGCGACCGTCCGGCGACCGCCCGGGCGTAGGACAGGATTGCGACTTTGGGTGCAACCTTTTCCGCGGTGGAGCCAGACACTGGGGGACGGGCGCCTCGCCCGTCATTTCGTGGATGGAAAGCCAATGGGTGGCGGATTCCGCCCCCCCTTTTTGCGCAAGGATGGACGGGCGAGGACACCCGCCCCCCCCAGTCCGTTGCGCCGCAACAACAAATGCGAACATTGGCGCCGGAGCGTTGGCGGCAGGCATCGGACAAATCGGAGTTCCCCCCCTCTTTTTTGCCGACCGCACCCGGTTGGTTCCGGCGCCGCGCTGTGGTATGCTCCCTCCCGCAAGGAGACGGACGATGGAACGCAAATGGACAACGGTTGCACTCGCCGCCCTGCTCGCCGCCACGGCGGCGGTGCGGGCCCTCGAATACCCGCCCTACGACGTGTACGGCCACCTCGCCGACGAAACCGACGACCCGCCCCTCAACTACATGAAGGTCTGCGAACCCGGCGTCCAGGGCGAAGCCAACGCCTCCTACGTCGTCCTCGGCATCTCCTTCCCGCGCGTCCGCCCCGCCGTCGCCGCAGGCTACGAAGGCCCCCTCGAAATCCCCGCCTACATCGACGGACTCCCCGTCCGCAAGATCGGCGAAGCCGCCTTCATCCAGTGCACCAAGCTCACCGCCGTCACCATCCCCGCCACCGTCCGCGAAATCGGCGACCGCGCCTTCGCCGACTGCTGGCAGCTCCAACGCGTCTCCATCGCCTCCGGCGTCGCCCGCGTCGGCAACGCCGCCTTCTCCAACTGCCTCGCCCTCGCCGAACTCGACTTCCCGGCGACCCTCTCCCGCCTCGGCGCGGGCGCCTTCCAGGGATGCATCGCCCTCCGCGATGTGTACTTCCGCGGCAACGCCCCGCGCCTCGCCGAAGCCGAGGCCGGCTGGGCCGGCGAGAAATCCTACCTTGGCGAAGGCATCTTCCGCCAGACCGGCTACAACGCCCGCTTCCGCGTCCACATCGACCCCGCGACAACCGGCTGGATCGCGCCCGGCGTCAAGGGCGTCCCCGAAAAATGGCCCGTCGATTTCGGCTACATGCAGGCCCACGAGAGCGTCTCCGAGCCAAGCGGCGATGATGGCGGCGGCGGCGGCGCAACTCCAGCAGCCGGCGGCTTCGTGGCCGTCGTCACCGAAATCGGCGGCTCGCCCGGCGGCGCCGTCGCAATCCCCGACAGCTGGGCCGCCCGCTACCCGTCCTACGCCGACCGCTTCGGCACCGACTTCCCCGCCTCGCTCACGCGCCCCACCGGCAAGCGCGACGCCGCCGGCAACCCGCTCGCCGTCTGGCAGGATTACGTCGCCGGGACCGACCCCACCGCCCCCGACGACCTCTTCACCGCCTGGATCGAAGTGGAGGACGGCCACCCCCGCATCGCCTGGAAGCCCCGACTGGACGCCCCCGAAGCCGCCCGCCGCCGCTACACCCTCCACGGCCGCGCTTCCCTCCTCGAAGGCGACTGGGAAGAAGTCCCCCCCGACCATGTCGCCCACTACAACTTCTTCCGCCTCCGCGTCGAAATGGCGGAATAGAGCGGGCACGCGATTCCGCTGAAGCCGTTCCGCCCCGGTTGCCAAGAGCGGTTTCAAAACAGTGTGGCTTCAAGCCGTTGTCTCACCAGCCATTTTCCACTGCGGACGCGCAGAAGCGCGTCCCTCCCCGTGGAGAGCGCACCGGGAGGGCCGCGCTTCCGCGCGGCCAGGCAGGAGGAAGGGAGCCGTCCCTTGCCTCGTCCTGTCCTATTCCACGGTGACGGACTTGGCGAGGTTGCGGGGCTGGTCGATTTCGCAGCCGCGGAGGCGCGCGACGTGGTAGGCGAAGAGCTGGAGGGCCACGACGGAGACGATGGGCGCCAGTTCGCGGGAGGTCGGGGGGAGGGTGATGGCGTCGTCCACGGCGGCGGCCGCCTCGGAATCGCCTTCGGTGACGAGGCCGATGACGGGGGCACGGCGGGCGCGGCATTCCTGGACGTTGCCAAGGGTCTTTTCCTTGCCCGGGATGTCGGCGAGGAGGGCGACGACCGGCGTCTTGGGGCACAGCAGCGCGATGGGCCCGTGCTTGAGTTCGGCGGCCTGGTAGCCTTCGGCGTGGACGTAGGCGATTTCCTTGATCTTGAGCGCGCCTTCGAGGGCTGTGGGATACAAAATGCCGCGGCCGATGAAGAACATGTCGTTGGCGTTGGCGTGCTTTTCGGCGGCGCGCGCGATGGCGTCGTTGCGCTCGAGGACGGCGGAGATGAGGTCGGGGATGCGCATGATCTCGGCGACGAGCCGGATGCCTTCCTCGCGGGAAAGGCGGCGGGTGCGGCCGAGCTTGAGGGCGGTCATGAGCAGGGCCGTGACCTGCGCGGTGAAGGCCTTGGTGGAGGCGACGGAGATTTCGGGGCCGGCGTGCAGGTAGACGCCGCGTCCGGCTTCGCGCGCGATGGTGGAGCCGACGACGTTGCAGAGGCCGGAGACGAGGGCGCCCTTGCGGATGGATTCGCGGACGGCGGCGAGGGTGTCGGCGGTTTCGCCGGACTGGGAGAGGGCGATGACCCAGTCGTCGGGGCCGACGATGGGGTTGCAGTAGCGGAATTCGGCGGCCTGCTCGGGCGAGGCCGGGATGTCGGCGAGGTCCTCGAAGAGGTATTTGCCGACCATGCCGGCGTGCAGGGAGGTGCCGCAGCCGATGATGACGAGGCGGCGGATGGCGGCGAGTTCGCGCGGGGAGAGGTTCAGTCCGGAGAGGATGGCGGTCCCGCCGGTGGGGTCGAGGCGCCCGCGGATGGTGTTGCGCAGGGCGTCGGGCTGCTCGAAGATTTCCTTGAGCATGAAGTGTTCGTAGCCGCCCTTCTCGATGGCGCCGATGTCCCAGTCGACTTCCTGGACTTCGCGCGAGACGGGGGCGTTGTCGAGGGAGTGGATGTCCACGCTGCCGGGGGTGATGCGGGCGACGTCGCCGTCCTTGAGGTAGATGACCTGGCGGGTGAAGGCGACGATGGCGGAGACGTCGCTGGCGACCACGATGTCGCTCTCGCCGACGCCGATGACGAGGGGGGAGCCCTTGCGGGCGACGATCATTTCGCCGGGGTGCTTGGCGGAGACGAGGGCGATGCCGTAGGTGCCTTCGACGCGGCGGAGGGCCTTGCAGGTGGCGGCGAGGAGGTCGCCCTGGTCGTAGTGGGCGACGAGGTGGGCCAGGACTTCGGTGTCGGTCTGGGAGACGAACTGCACGCCGCGCTTTTCGAGGCCGGCGCGGAGGGAGGCGTAGTTCTCGACGATGCCGTTGTGGACGAGGGCGAGGGTGCCGCCGCCGGCGAGATGGGGGTGGGCGTTCTCGCGGGTGGGCAGGCCGTGGGTGGCCCAGCGGGTGTGGGCGATGCCGATGGTGCAGCGGCGGCGGTCTTCTTCGGAAAGTTCGCGCTTGAGGAGGGCGTCGAGTTCGGCGACCTTGCCGGTCTGCTTGTAGACGCGCAGGCCGTCGGGGGCCACCAGGGCGACGCCGGCGGAGTCGTAGCCGCGGTACTCAAGGCGGT
>JAFXQI010000076.1 GCA_017527155.1 Kiritimatiellia bacterium | reverse complement strand
GCCGCCTGGCTGCTCCCCATCGGCGCCGGAATCTGCTGGGGCCTCATCGGGCCCTTCGTGCGCCACCTCGACGCCGCGGGGCTCACCGGAATGGAAATCATCGCCGTCCGCTCCGCCGTGACCGCGCTGGCCCTCTTCCCGTGGATGGCGATCCGCCGCCCGGCGGCCCTGCGCGTGCGCCCCCGCGACATCTGGTGCTTCCTGGGGACGGGCATCGGGAGCATCGTCTTCTTCAACTGGTGCTACTTCGCGACGATCACCGCCGCGTCCCTCTCCGTCGCGTGCACCCTCATGTACGGCGCGCCGGCGTTCGTCCTGCTGATGTCGGCGCTCTTCTTCCGCGAACGCCTGACCCGCCGCAAGCTGGCCGTGTGCATCCTGGCGTTCCTGGGATGCGCGCTGGTGAGCGGCTGGCTGGCGCCCGGACGCGCCACCGCCCGCATCCCGGCCGCGGCCCTCCTGACGGGCCTGGGCAGCGCGTTCGGCTACGCCCTCTACAGCATCTTCGGGCGCTGCGCGGCGGCGCGCGGCTACAGCACGGCGACCATCACCGCCTGGACGTTCCTCGTCGCCGCGCTGGGCGCGATCCCCTTCCTGCGTCCCGGGACGCTTGCGGCGGCCTACCGCGCGGCGCCGGCGCTGTGGGGCTGGTCGCTGGCCCTGGGCCTTCTCGTGACCCTGCTCCCCTACCTCCTCTACAGCGCCGCCCTCCGCCGCATGGAGACGGGCCGCGCGAGCCTCCTCTCCTCCATCGAGCCGGTCGTCGCGACCCTGGTCGGCCTTCTCCTCTACCGCGAACCCCTGACCCTCCCCATCGCCCTCGGCATCGCCCTGGTCCTCTTCGCCCTCTCCCTCCTCCCGCGGCGCTGACCGCCCCCACCGCACTGCTCCCTTGCGCGCCGGGGGCCGGGCGGTATAGTATTCCCATCATGTTCGACCGACTTTCCAACCGACTGCAAACCGTCTTCCGCAACCTCCGCGGACAGGGCACCCTGACCGAGAAAAACATCCAGGACGCCCTCCGCGAGGTGCGCCTCGCCCTGCTGGAGGCCGACGTCCACTACGCGACCGCCAAGGCCTTCATCGACCGTGTCAAGGAAAAGAGCCTCGGCACCGAGGTCCTCTCCTCCCTGACGCCGGGGCAGCAGCTGATCAAGATTTTCCACGACGAGCTCACCGCCCTCCTCGGCGGCGAGCACCGCGAGTTCGACCTCCGCGCCATCCCGTCGCAGGTCATGATGCTCGGCCTCCACGGCTCCGGCAAGACCACCACCAGCGGCAAGCTCGCGCGCCTCTGGAAGAAGCAGGGCAAGAAAGTCCTCCTCGCCGCCTGCGACATCCGCCGCCCGGCCGCCGTCGAGCAGCTCGAAGTCCTCGCCGGGCAGACCGGTGCCGGCATCATCAAGCCCGAGCCCGGAGAAAGCGTCCCCGACCTCGGCCGCCGCGCCCTCCACCACGCCCGCGAAAACTATTACGACATCGTCGTCTACGACACCGGCGGCCGCTTCCAGATCGACGAAGAACTCGTCGCCGAACTCACCGCCCTGCGCAACGCCGTCGAGCCGCAGAACGTCATCCTCGTCCTCGACGCCGCCATCGGCCAGGAATCCGTGTCCGTCGCCAAGACCTTCCACGAAGCCGTCGGCCTGACGGGCCTCGTCATGACCAAGCTCGACGGCGACGCCCGCGGCGGCGCCGCCCTCTCCGTCGTGTCCGTCACCGGCTGCCCCATCCTGCTGACCGGCGTCGGCGAGCGCGCCGAGGACCTCGAACCGTTCCATCCCGACCGCATGGCCTCGCGCATCCTGGGGATGGGCGACGTCATCAGCCTCGTCGAGAAGGTGCAGGAATCCATCGACGCCGACGAAGCCGTCCGCATCCAGGAAAAATTCAAGGCCAAGGGCGAACTCGACCTCGAAGACTTCCTCGCGCAGATGAAGCAGATCCGCCGCATGGGCTCCATGGGCAAGCTCCTCGAACTCATCCCCGGAATGGGCTCCATCGCCGAAAACGTGCGAAACAAGATGCTCGGCGAAGGCGAAGTCCGCGCCAAGAAGACCGAAGCCATGATCCAGAGCATGACCCCGCGCGAGCGTCGCCATCCCGACATCATCAACGCCTCCCGCCGCCGCCGCATCGCCAAGGGCAGCGGCTGCGAAGTCAGCGACCTCAACGAACTCCTCCGCGGCTTCAAGCAGGCCAAGCAGATGGCCAAGCGCATGAAACAGATGGGCAGGAAGATGCCGCGCGGCTTCGGCGGTCTCGGCGGAATGCCCCCCTTCGGCCCCCGCTGACGTGCGCAAGATCGGGCAGCTCGAAGACGAAGAACGGTCGGAACTCTTTTCGGCCTATCTTTTCGTGCACGGCATCGACGCCCGCACCGAGGTCGTCGAGCCGCCGCCTCCCGGCCATCCCTCCTGGCAAATCTGGGTCCTCGACGAAGACCGCGTGGACGAAGCCAAGGCCCTGTTTTCCCGCTTCCTCTCCATGCCCGACGCCGAGGAATTCCAGAAATCCGCCGCCGCGGCCGCTGCCGAACGCCTCCGCCGCTCCCGCGAAGAAGCCGACGTCGAACCCACCGCCGCCCGCGCCGCCTGGCTCTCCCGCATGAACGCCGCGACCGCCGGCGGCGAAACCGTCTGGCCCCTGGGCGGTGTCTGCGGAATCGTCCTCCTTCTCTCCGCCGCCGTGTACCTGCTCGGCTGGCTCGGTCCCCTCAAGCCCGTGCTGCCCGACCTTTTCTTCAATCCGGCCGCCCTCCGCCACGGCGAAATCTGGCGCCTGTTCACCCCCGTCCTCGTCCATGCCGAAATCTGGGCGCTGCTCTTCGACCTCCTCTGGTGGATGGACCTCGGCCGCATCCTGGAGCACCGCATCGGGAGCCGCCGCTTCTGCATCTTCGTCCTGGGGCTGGCCGCCGCGACGACCTTCGCCCACTACCTTGCCATGCCGCTTGCCGGCGGAGGCACCGCCGTCGGCCTCCTCGGCACCATCTACGGCCTCTTCGGCTACATCTGGCTCCGCAACCGCCTCGACACCTCTTTCGGCATCGCCCTCCCGCCCATCACGAGCGCCCTCCTCCTCGCCTTCCTCGCCCTCGGCGCCTTCGGCATGATGGACCCCGGCACGACCTTCTCCGTCATCGCCGGCCTCCTCCTCGGCGCCCTCTGGGGCTGGTTCCACTCCCGCCGCGCCTGAGACATCCGCCCCCCCCCCCGCCATCGTGTGTGGCCCGTCGAGCGTTTGTAGCGACGGTGCCCTCGCCGTCGTGTGCCTGGCGGTCCCCTCCTTGGTACGCATTTTCCCTCATCCCAAGCGCGTCCCGGCAACCCGTTCGTTCACTTTTCCGTTCTGCAAACATGGGTTTCGTTCATGGGCATCGCCATGGGTCCAAAAAGGGGAAAAGTCCAGGATTTTTCCTGTTTCCAAATGCATGGAGAGCCCCCGAGCGGAAGGGGGAGGGAGAGGGCGTTGGCGGAGGAGGCGGGGGGGGGCGGGGGGCGGGGCTACTCGCCGAGCGGGCGGAGGAACTCGAAGTTGCAGACGCGGAGGACGGGGGTGCCGTCGGGGTCGAGCTGGAGGGAGCCGTCGGGGAGGAGGGTCAGCAGGAAGTGGGTATCGCGCGGGGTGGTGCACTCGAAGCCGGCGGAGGCGAGCAGCCGGGTCATCTTGTCCATGAGCCGGTCGTGCATGGCCGCGTCGATGAGTCCGCGGTCGAGCGCCTGGCGGGCGTTGACGCCGGTACAGAAGGGGGCGGCCTTCTTCGTGCCGCCGGCCCCGGCGGAGGCGAGGACTTCGTCGAGGCCGTTCCAGTAGCCCCAGATGACGATGTAGTTGCGGGAGCGCTGCAGGACGGGCTCGCCGCCGGGCATGAGGATGCCGGCGTGGCTTTCGTAGCGGCGCGGATCGAGGCTTTCGGGCGGCAGCGTGGACTGGTTGCCGAGCATGTAGATCGCGCGCGGGTAGGTGGTGGGGACCCCGGCGGCGGCGAGACGCATCGCGAACGCGAATTCCTCGAACGGCGAGTTGAATCCGTACGCCATGTGCGCGGGCGTGGAGTCCTCGGGGTCGGGCCGGTCGCCGACGTGGGAGACCTTCCAGACGAGGTGGATTTCGTCCTTGGTGGTGGTGCGGTAGACCTGCTGGGTGTCGGAGAGGCTCTCGCGCGGGGTGCGTCGCCAGCGCTCGGGCTGGAAGTAGTCGAAGAGGTGGGGATCGTGTCCGACGACCCAGAGCTTGCCGTTGGTCGAGCCGCAGTCGCCGTGGACGTAGTCGACGCCGAAAATCCGCACGCCGTGGAGGTGTTCGGGGAAGGCGGGGGCGGAGGCGAAGCGGTCGCGCTGGCGTTCGAGGTAGTCCTGGCGGCGGGAGCGCTTGACGGCGTCCTCGTGTCCGGGGGTGCGGGCGAGCAGCTCGAAATCGACGAGCGCGTAGGCGGGCAGTCCGTCGCGGCCGCGCAGGAGGGTGCCGTCGGGGAGGGGGCGGACGATGACGTGCTCGGGCTTGACGTCGAGGACGCGGAACCCGGTCTGCCACATGTCGCGGATGGAGCGGATGAGCATGACCTTGGAGAACGGGACCGCGTCCGCGGGGGCGAGGGCGGGGGCGGCGGCTTCGCCGGCGGGCAGCCCGTCGGGCGGCGGCGGAGGGGTGCGGGCGGCGGCCTCGGCGGCCGCGGGGTCGGTGGAGGCGATACCCTTGATCCACTCGTAGATGAGGATGTACTGGCGGTTCACGTCGAGTTCGACGTCGCGGAATTTCGCCTTCTTCTGCGCCATCTTGGACTGGGAGCGGCCCGTCTGCCACAGCTCCAGGCGCTTGGCGGGGACGTAGATGGCGAGCGGCTTGTGGGTCAGGATGACGCCGGGCCGGGTGCGCGCGCGCATTTCCATGAGGAGGGAGAACTCCTCGTAGGGCGAGTTGAATTCCGCCTCGATGAACTTGTTGAGCGTGAAGGTGTCCACCGGCACCGTCTCCCCCACGCGGCACCACTTGACGACGAGGGCCTTGGACTCGCCGGCGGCGTCGGGCTTGGTGCGGACCTTGTAGACGCGGGAGGTGCCGCAGAGTTTCTCGCGGCTCTTGCGGAACCAGTCCTTTTCGTACCAGCGGGCCGGGACGAGGTGCCGAAGGAAGGGACGGCCGAAGCGGGTGACGTAGAGGTCGGCGCCGTCCGCGAGCTTGTAGTGGTCGTACTCGACGTTCAGCAGCGTCTTGCGGTCCGCCCGGCCGAGTTCCGCGGCGGCGGCTGGATCGGCGGCGTCCATCGCGTCAGAAGCGGACGTACGACCAGCCGACGGGCCGCCCGTTCTCGTAGGGCATGAACCCGTGGAACGGGCGCGGATCGCCGTCGAACACCAGCGGCATGAAGTACTTGTCGCCCTCCCACATCGGCAGCGTCGGGATGCGCCCGATCTCGACCCATTCCAGCGGCCCCTCCTCGTTGCGCATCACCGGCTCCCCGCGCGTCTCCTCCACCAGGAACACGAACCCGATCCAGTCCTCGCCCTTCGGTCCGAAGCCCGTCCAGTTGATGGAGCCGCGCAGGGACATGCGGACGACCTCCAGGCCGCTCTCCTCGCGGATTTCGCGGACGAGGGCGGACGCGATGTCCTCGTCGCGCTCCATGTGGCCGCCGAGACCGTTGTACTTGCCGAACTGTTCGTCGGAGGAGCGGGAGATGCGGTGGACCATGAGGACCTTCTTCCGGTCCGGGGAGAGGATGAAACCGAGCACGCTGGCGATGGGGCAGTAGTTCATGCCCCCCTTCTACACCCGCCCGCGCCCGTTGGCGAACCAAAAGCGGCCGTTCCGTCCGGGCGGGGAACGTGCTATCCTCCGGCGGCATGGACAAGACGTGGACAGGTCTGGCGATCGCGGTCCCGACCATCCTGGTCTGGGGCGTGACGTTCGTGGACACGAAGGCGCTGCTGGCGGATTTCTCGGCACTGGAAATCCTGGTGGTGCGCTTCCTGCTGGCCTACGCGGTGTTGTGGGCGATGTGCCCGCGGCGGCTCCGCGGGGTGCCGGCGCGCGACGAGGCGGTGTTCGCGTTGGCGGGGTTGGCGGGGGCGACGGTGTACCAGTTCGCCGAAAACCTCGCCATCCACTGGACCAACGCCTCGAACGTCAGCATCATCGTTTCGGCCTGCCCCATGCTCACGGCGCTCGCCTCGCAGGCGCTGCTGGGCGAGAAGGTGCTGACGGGGCGCTTCGCGGCGGGTTTCGCGATCGCGATGGCCGGCGTGGCGATGGTGTCGCTGGACGGGGTGGAGCATTTCGGGTTCCGTCCGGCGGGCGACCTGTGCGCGCTGGGGGCGTCGACGAGCTGGGCGGTGTATTCGGTGCTGGTGACGCGCATCAACGCGAAAGGCTACCCGCCGCTGGCCGCGATCCGGCGCGTGTTCTTCTGGGCGCTGGCGACGATGGTGCCGCTGGTGGCGTTCGGGCTGCTGCGTCCGGACGCCGCGGCGTCGGTCTCGTGCGGCATCGACCTGGACGCGGCCGCGAACGCCGCGCGCTTCTCGTCGGTGCCGAACTGGCTGCACCTGGGCTTCCTCGGCATCCTCGCGAGCGCCGCCTGCTTCGCCGCCTGGAACGCGGCCTGCGAGCGGCTGGGGACCGTGCGGGCGACCGTCGGCATCTACATGATCCCGGCGGTCACCATCCTCTTCGCCTGGCTCCTCCTCGGCGAGCGCCTGACGGGCATGGGCGCCGCCGGAGCCGTGCTCACGCTGCTCGGCGTCGTGCTCTCGGGCCGCCGCTGAAGCGGGGCGTCACTCGGACCGGAGGTCGGCCAGGTAGGGCATCCAGCGGACGAGCATCGCGTCGAGTTCGCCGGACTTCTTCCAGCGGGCGAGGATCCGGTCGCACTGCTGGCGGAACTCGGTCTGGTCGGGACGGAAGGCCCAGCAGAGGTTCTGGCCCTGGAGGGGATAGGGGAGGAAGGCGAGCTGCGCCTCGTGGGCGGAGAGCAGGTTCGCGACGGCGGCGAAGTCGTCGACGTAGTAGTCGATGCGGCGGTTCATCAGGTGGAGCGGGGCGTCCGAGCGGCGGCTGAGTTCGACGATGCGCGCGTGCGGGAAATGGTGCCTCACGTACGCTTCCGCCGAGGTGCGGTCCAGCACGCCGACGGACGCGGTCGTGTTGAGCAGTTCGTCGGGCCCGGCCAGGGACGCGGCGTCGCCCGCGCGGCACATGGCGACGAGCGGGTTCGTCATGTACGGCGTGCAGAAGCGCACGCGCGCGGAGCGGGCCGGGGTCGCCGTCAGGCCCGACATGATGATGTCGATGCGCCCGGCGAGCAGCGTGTCGATCTGCTGGTTCCAGGGCAGTTCGACGAGTTCGAGCGGGCGGCCGAGTTCCTTGCAGAGGGCCTTGGCGAAGTCGATTTCGAGGCCGTCGGGCATCCCGTCGCGCTCCATGCAGACGGGGGGGTAGTTGGGGGTGAAGCCGACGCGCAGCGGCTCGGCGGGCTTCGGCGGCACGGTGGAACAGGCGGCGCACAGCAGGGCGGCCGCGGCGGAGAGGAGGATGGACAGGACGGTTCTGGACTTCATGGCGTCTCCTTGGATTGGCAACCGCCGGGGAGCATGGCAGAACGCCCGGCCGAAATCAAACGCATTCCGCCGGGCGGCGCGGGAACTCGCGATATCAAGGAAAACTCCTTGCAATCCCCCGCTTTCCCGCCATCCTCTCCCCCATGAACGCGGATGGCGCACGGCGCTGGACTTCCGGGGAAAATGCGGTATGGTGGGGGACAGATTGGAACAAAGGAGTCCGCCATGTCCGCATTGCTGATCGTATTGGGTATCGCCCTCGTCCTCGTCCTGTGGTTCGTGTCCGTCTACAACGGCCTCGTCCGCCTCCGCAACCAGGTGGACAACGCCTGGGCGCAGATCGACGTCCAGCTCAAGCGCCGCCACGACCTGATCCCCAACCTCCTCAACACCGTCAAGGGCTACATGGCCCACGAGCGCGAGACGCTCGAAGCCATCGTCAAGGCCCGCACCGCCGCCATGGCCGCCAAGGGCCCCGCCGAGGCCGGTCCGGCCGAAGCGCAGCTGGCGGGCGCGCTGCGCGGGCTGATGGTGAACGTCGAGCGCTACCCCGACCTCAAGGCCTCCGCCAACTTCCTGGCCCTCCAGGAGGAACTCGCCTCCACCGAGAACAAGATTTCCTTCGCCCGCCAGGCTTACAACGACTCCGTCACCGTCTACAACACCCGCATCCAGACCATCCCCGCCAACATCATCGCCGGGCCGGCCGGGTTCCGTCCGCGCGACCTCTTCGAGGTCAAGGACGAAGCCGAACGCGCCGTCCCCGAAGTGAAGTTCTGAGCCGCCGCCGTCCCCTCCCCCGTCCCGTCCGCCCCCGCCGACCGGAGCCCCGCCCGCCATGAGCATCTCCATGTGGGAAGCCATCGCCGAGAACAAGCGGCGCAGCGCCATCCTGATCGTGACGATGGGCCTCGTGCTGGCGGGCCTGGCGGGGACCATCGGCTACGGCTTCGGCGGCACGGAGGAATACGCCGCCCTCGGCGCGCTGGCGGGCCTGGCGGTATGGGGCGTGCTGCTGCTGGTGAACCTGCTCGGCGGCGAGAGCGTCCTCCTCTCCTCCGCCAACGCGCGCGAAGTGTCGCACGAGGACGCGCCCCAGCTCTACAACATCGTCGAGGAGATGCGCATCGCGGCGGCGCTGCCCGCCATGCCCAAGGTGTACATCATCGACACCGAGGTGCCCAACGCCTTCGCCGTCGGCCTCAAGCCCGAGCGCGCGTGCGTCGCCGTCACCACCGGACTGCTCGGGCGGCTGAACCGCGACGAACTCCAGGGCGTCCTCGCCCACGAAATCGGCCACGTCCGCAACCGCGACACCCTGTTCATGACGCTCGCCGGCGTGACCCTCGGCGCCATCGTCCTGCTGGCCGACGTCGGCATGCGGACCCTGATCTACGGCGGGGGCAACCGCCGCCGCAACAACAAGGACGGCGGCCTCGGGGTCGTCATGATGCTGCTCGCCCTCGTGCTGGCCCTCCTCGCCCCGCTCGCCGCGCGCCTCCTCTACTTCGCGTGCTCCCGCCAGCGCGAATACCTCGCCGACGCCTCCGCGGCCCGCTTCACGCGCAACCCCGAAGGTCTCGCCAACGCCCTGCGCAAGATCTCCGGCCAGCAGAATCCGAAATCCATCCCCTCGAACGGCGCGGTGGCCCCCCTGTACATCATCAATCCGCTCGCCGCCTCCGGCTCCTCCAACATCTTCGGCACCCACCCCCCGACCGCCGAACGCATCCGCCGCCTCCTCGCCATGCAGGGCATGGACTTCGACGCCGCGGAGCCCGGCTGACCCCCGCGCCGCACGGGGGATGGACAAGCGCCCCCCGCCGTGGCACAATGGCCGGAAATCGCCCATCCGCGAAGGAATCCCGCCATGACCATCCGACTGCTCGCCAACCACCGCCTCAAACCGCTCTTCGAGCGGCACCACGTCGCGTGGCTCAGCGAGGAGGCCGCCCAGCGGCAGGACATCCGGCCGCTGCGCATCGGCATCCTGAACATCATGCCGCAGGCGGAGGAGTACGAGTACAACATCCTCGCGCCGATGGGGCGGAGCATCCTGCAGATCGACCCCATCTGGATCCGCCTCCAGAACCACGAATACAAGACCTCCGACCGCCGCCACCTCGACACCAACTACCTCCCCTACGACTGGGCCACCGCCCTCGGCACCCTCGACGGCCTCATCCTCACCGGCGCCCCCGTCGAGCAGCTCGAATGGTCCGACATCACCTACTGGGAGGAGCTCCAGCGCATCCTCCGCCTCGCCCGCGCCGCCGGCACCTGCCTGCTCGGCATCTGCTGGGGCGGACTCGCCCTCGCCAAGTTCATCGGCATCGAAAAGGTCAACTACCCGCGCAAGGTCTTCGGCGTCCACCGCGTCCGCACCCTCGTCCCCGACCACGTCATCACGGGCGGCATGGACGACGAATTCTGGTGCCCGCAGAGCCGCCATTCGGGCATTCCCGACGAGGTGCTGGAGGCGGAGGAGCGGGCGGGGCGCATCCGGCTGCTGGCGAAGGCGGAGACGGGCGGGTACGTGATCTTCGAGACGCCGGACCACCAGCTGATGATGCACCTCGGACACCAGGAGTACAACTCCTCGCGCCTGCTCATGGAGGCCGAACGCGACCGCCGCCTCGGCCGCACCGACGTCGGCCCCCTGGAAGGCATCGACACGTCGGCGCCCGTCAACAACTGGCGCGCCAACCGCAACGAATTCTTCAACTCCTGGATCAAGCACGTCTACCTCGCCACCCCCTACGTCAAGGGGCTCGAGAACCCCGTGCCCACCAACGAAATCGTCGTCGCCCCCGGCGCGGAGGCGGCCAAGGAGGAATTGCCATGATCGCGACCGTCATCGGCGACGGCGGCTGGGGCAGCGCCCTGGCGCTCGTCCTGCACCGCAACGGACACGCCCCGCGCGTGTGGGGTCCCGACGCCGCCTACAGCGCCGAAGTCCGCGCCACCCGCCGCAACCCGCGCTTCCTGCCCGGCGTCGAGCTGCCCGAGGGCATCGTCTGGACCGCCGACCCCGCCGAAGCGCTCGCCGGGTCGGAGGCCGTCGTGTTCGTCGTCCCCTCCAAGTACGCGCGCGCCACGCTGGAGCGCTTCAAGGACGCGTGGACCGCCGCCGGGCGCCCGCCCGTCGTCAGCGCCACCAAGGGCTTCGACCTGGCCACCCGCGAACGCATCAGCGAACTCGTCCGCGAAGTCTGGGGCGCCGACGCCGCCGTCCTCTCCGGCCCGAGCATCGCCCCCGAGACCGCGCGCGGCGTGCCCACCGCCGTCACCATCGCCGCCGCCGACCCCGCGACCGCCGTCTTCTTCCAGCGCCTCTTCACCGGCGACACCTTCCGCGTCTACACCGACGACGACGTCTGCGGCCTCGAATACGGCGGCGCCCTCAAGAACGTCATCGCCCTCGCCGCCGGCGTGTGCGACGGCCTCGGCCTCGGCGTCAACGCCAAGGCCGCCCTCGTCACGCGCGGCCTCGCCGAGATGACCCGCCTCGGCACCGCCCTCGGCGCGCGGGCCGAAACCTTCCGGGGGCTGAGCGGCATCGGCGACCTCATGGTCACCTGCATGAGCCCCCAGAGCCGCAACCGCACCGTCGGCGAACGCCTCGGCAAGGGCGAAAGCCTCGACGCCATCCTCGGCGGCATGGTGCAGGTGGCCGAAGGCGTCCATACCTGCGCCGGCGCCCTGGCCCTGGCCCGCGAATGCGGCGTCGAGACCCCGCTGATGGCCGAGACCGACGCCATCCTCTCCGGCCGCAAGAAACCCGCCGAAGCCGTCCTCTCCCTCATGCGCCGCGACCCGCGCGCCGAACGCGACTAGAGAGGATTGCTCCATGCCGTTGCCGGCCCATCCCATGTCATGCCCGCCCCGTGGTGGGGCGAGCACTCCGTGCGAGCCGCATGGGAGGCTGGAACGGCTCGCTCGGAGAGCTCGCCCCACCAGGCCGGGCGGAAATGCAAATCTTCCCCCCCTCTCGCCACGGCCCGCCCCATGACCGCCACCCCGCACAGCCTCCTCCTCGTCGACGACCACGCCATCGTCCGGCAGGGCCTCGCCGCCCTGCTCGCCAACGACCCCGACTGGCGCGTCGCCGCCGAAGCCGGAACCTACGAAGACGCCCTCGCCGCCGCCCTCTCCGACCCGCCGCCCGACGGTGTCCTCCTCGACCTCTCCCTGCGCGACCGCTCCGGACTCGACTGGATCCGCGAGGTCCGCCGCGCCGGCTACGCCGGGAAAATCCTCGTCCTCTCCATGCACGACGAAACCCTCTACGCCTCCAAGGCCATCGATGCCGGCGCGCAGGGCTACGTCATGAAAGACCAGGCCGAAGACACCCTTCTCACGGCCCTGAGAACCGTCTTCGACGGCCGCCTCCACCTCTCCCCCGCCGCGGCGGCCCTCCTGGCGACGCCCGACGACCCCGCCGCGCCCGCCGAAAAACCCGCGACCGGCATCGCCTCCCTGACCGCCCGCGAACGCGAAATCCTCTACGCCATCGGCGGCCGCCTGACCACCCGCGAAATCGCCGAGAAATTCGGTCTGAGCGGCCGCACCGTCGACGTCCACCGCGTCAACATCCGCCGCAAGCTCGAATGCTCCTCCTTCGCCGAACTCCTCGCCAAGGCCATGCAGTTCCGCCAGTCCGAGGACGGCCTCCCCCCAGCCCCCTGACTCCCCCTCCCTCCCCTTCCCCCACCCCGCCGCCGCCCCTTCCCCCGGCCGTTCCGAATACATTTGAGATTACGAAAAACATTGACGTTTTCACCTGTTTTCCGTCAATCCCCACGCCATGAAAAATCCCTCCCGCGGATGCGCCCGCAGGAGGGTTCGGTTTGCAACGCCGGCGGTGCCGGGGACGTCAGAAGTAGATGTCCCGCTCGCCCGCCGCGATGCGGTCGTAGTCGCGCTTGAACTCGGGCCAGATCTTCGGCTGCTTGGCTTCGATTTCGGCCAGTTCCTTCTTGATCAGCGCCTCGCCGACGGCCTGGGTCTCCGGCGACGCGAAGTCGTCGAGCCACTCCTTGAACGTCAGCACCGCGTTGAGCTTGCAGAACTTGCCTTCCTCGCCCGTGCGCAGCAGCTTCATGATGCACGCGCCCGTCCGGCCGCAGCGGTAGCCCGCCGTGCAGAAGCTCGTGATCGAGCCCATCGACGCCCATTCGCGGATCACCACGTCCAGCGGGCGCGGGTCGCCCAGGATGAACTGCTGGCGCTCGCTCTTCTGCTCTTCCTGCCTGCCTTCGGAGTAGGCGCCGACGCCGACGTTGCTGGAGGCGTCCATCTGCGTCACGCCCAGCGGCAGCAGGCGGCGGCGCATCTCGGGGGACTCGCGCGCGGTGATGATCAGCCCGGAGTACGGGACCGCCAGGCGCGCCAGGACCACGATCTTCTCGAAGTCGTCGTCGTTGACCTTGCGGTCGTTGCGCTCCAGCCAGGGGGTGTTGATCGCCGGCTCCAGCCGCGGGAAGGACAGCGTGTGCGGGCCGATGCCGCAGAACCGCTCCATCTCCAGCACGTGGTCCTGCTGGGCGAGCAGCTCGTAGCGCCAGTCGCTCAGGCCGTAGAGGACCCCGAGGCCGTTGTCGTCGATGCCCGCCTCCTGAGCGCGGTGCATCGCGTAGAGGCGCCAGCGGAAGTCGCCCTTGACCGTGTTCGCCGGATGCAGCTTCGCGTACATCCGCCGGTCGTAGGTCTCCTGGAACACCTGGAACGTCCCCAGCCCCACCTCGTGCAGCACCTTCAGCTCGGCGACCGGCATCGGGGCGGCGTTGACGTTCACGCGCCGGATCTGCCCCGTGCCGCGGCGGGTCTTGACCTTGACCGAATAGACCGTTCGGATGGTCTCCGCGATGTAGTCGACGCCCGATTCCGGGTGCTCGCCGTACACCACGATCAGCCGCTTGTGGCCGAGCTGGCCGGCCATCGCCTCGGCCTCGCGGCGGACCTCGTCCTGCGTCAGGACGCGGCGCTGCTGCTGGCTGTTGGACTCGCGGAAGCCGCAGTACACGCAGTTGTTCACGCACTTGTTCGCGAGGTAGAGCGGCGCGAACGTCACGATGCGGTTGTCGTACACGATGTGCTTGATCTTCCCCGCCGCCGCCTTCATCTCGTCCCAGAGCCCCGGGTCCTTCACCCGGATCAGCACCGCCAGCTCCTCCTGCGTGAGGGTCTGGATGGACAGCGCCTTCTGGATGATCGCCCGCACCTGCGCCGGATCGGGCTCCGACGTGTCCTGCAGCAGCTCCAGGATGCGGTCGTCGCGGACGTAGTCCGACCCGTCGGCATTGAGGTACTTGTCGATTTCCGCCCGGACGATGCGGTTCCGGGCCCATTCCTTTTCGATTTCGTTCATGCCGGACATACTACGCCACTTCCGCCCCTTTGCAAGCGGGCTCCCCGCCCCTTCTCCACCGCCCCGCGCCGCACGGTCTCCACTCCTTTTGGAAACAGGAAAATCCCCCCGTTTTGGCCCTCTGTCCATGCAGGGTCCCCACCATGAAAAATCCCGCCGCCGCCGCCCGCGGGCGGACGGAAAGGGGTTGACGGGCGGCGGGGGGCGGGGGGTATGGTGGAGGGCATGAAAGACGACAGACCCATCTTCGACCGTACCACCGCGCTGGAAATCACGCCGGGGGCGACGCACGACGCGCCCACGGCGCTGGACGTGCATCCGCCGACGGGCGGCGGCGGCATGCCGTCGATCCTCCGCGACCTCGCCCCCGACGCGCCCGAACCCGTGCGCGTCCCCAACGGCGCCGGCAGCCGCCAGCTCGTCGACAACTACCGCGCCATCCTCGCGGACCGGGCGATCTACTATCCGGTGGCCTACCGCTTCCCGCGCGAGCTGGGCCGTGGGCGCCAGGGGGTCGTGTTCCTCGGGCTCCGCCAGGGGGCGCGGGGGTGCATCACGTGGCACGCGATCAAGCTGTTCGACCCGGGGATTTATTCGTCGGCGAAGAAATACTGGACCGACATGGGCCGCATCGCGGCGCAGACCTCGAAGCTCCAGCTGGTCAAGAACCCGGCGCTGGTCGCCCCCGAAATCTACGAGGAGACCAACGGCATCGGGTACGTGCAGATGGAAGCCGTCGCCGGCGTGTCGCTGCGCGAGATGCTGGACGGCGCGCACCTTCCGCAGGTCCAGGCGCGGTCGAGCGAGGAGGAGTGGCGGCACTTCACGGACGTGATTTTCCGGCTCGAAAACGGACGGATCGCGATCCAGCCGGGCGTGGCGCTGTACATCGTGCGGTTCGTGCTGCGCGGGCTGGAGACGCTCCACCAGATGGGGTTCGTCCACTCCGACATCAAGCCCGCCAACATCATGATCGACCGCCTCGGCTTCGTGAAGCTCATCGACTACGGGCGCGCGATGATGAACGACGAGAAGATCACGCTCCTGCTCGGCACCCCCGTCTACATGGCGCCGGAAATCCACAGCGCGCCGCGCATCGCGCGGGTGGCGTCGGATTTGTACTCGCTGGGGCTCGTCGCGCTGGAGATGCTGCGCGGGGAGCGGATCTTCGATCCGCGCGTGCCGCATCCCGAGAGCGAGCTGCAGCGCACCAAGCTGGAGCTGCCCGACAAGCTCTATGACCTGCTGCCGGAGCACGTGCGGCAGAACCAGACGTTCTACGACCTGATGCGGCGCTTCCTCGCGGCGAAGCCGGAGGACCGCTTTGCCAGCGCCGAGGAGGCCGACGCGTGCATCGCGCAGGTGCACAAGCAGCTGACCATCGGGGGGATGGACAGCGACTACGGGCGGGAGCTGCAGAACTACCTCTCCAAGATCGTGAATCCGCTGGGGCCGGTGTGAAAGAAGACAAACAGGACAACGGGGGACAAGGGATGGTGAAGAAAGATGGCCGATGAGATGGAAAAACGCCCGCCGGTGGCGGTGCTGAGGCTGCGGTTCGCGTTCACGGAGGCGGAGGAGGACGTGAACGGGCACGTCAACAACATCGAGTACGTGCGCAAGATGCAGGAGATCTCGATCCTGCACATCGGGCGCAACGGGTGGGGGATGGACAAGCTGCTGGCGGGACGCCACACGTGGGTGGTGCGGGAACACCGCATCGAGTATCTGCATTCGTGCCGCGCGGGGGAGCCGATCGCGCTCTACACGTGGGTGCACGACTTCCAGCGCATCCGGTCGCACCGCCGCTACCGCTTCGTGCGCGAGAGCGATGGCGCGGTGCTGGCGCGCGCGGAGACGGAGTGGGTGTATTTCGACCTGGAGCGCCAGCGGCCCGTGAGCGTCCCGGAGGGTTTCCTCGCCATCTTTCCCGCCATCGGAGAGGCCGCCGAGGCGCAGATCGGCACCGACGCGGTCGGCGACCCGTGATCAGCGCTTGAGCGATTGCCGGGCGTCGGTGACGGAGCGCCCGCAGGGGTCGAGGACGCCCGCGAACTCGGCGGTGACGCTCCCGGTCGCGGCGGGGCGGAGCCGGAAGAGGAGGATGTACTGGCGGTAGTAGCGGGCCGGGAGGATTTCGGCGTAGGGGGCGGCGTCGATCCCGCCGCGCGCGGCGCCGACGATCGAGGCGCGCGGGCCCAGACCGAAGGCGAGCAGGGGGCCGCCGGTGGCGGCGATTTCGGTGCGGACGGCGGATTCGTCATAGGAGCCGCTTTCGTCGGTGGAGAGCAGGTCCTGGCCGCAGGCGCGGTAGACGGCGCGGCCGGGCTCGGTCTTGCCGTTGATTGCCGCGAAGGCCATGCCGTTGGTCACGGTGCGGACGATGCAGGCGGACAGCTCCGGGTCGAGTCCGTCGGGGGCCTGCGGGATAGAGCCGTCGTCGCCCTTGCCGTAATGCGAGTAGGCGGAGCCGTCGGCGTAGGTGTCGTGGCGCTGGACGTATTCGAGGCCGATCCGGCGCAGGGCCGCCGCTTCGGCGGCGTCCACGCGGTAGACGCACAGGACGTCCACGAGCGAAGACCCCGGTTCGTCGCAGAGGCCGGAGTTGCGGTCACGGACGGCGGCGGCCGTCTGGTCGTCGGGCCCGCGGTAGAGGCCGCCGACGGTGCCGACGGCGCCCTGGTCGCCGAAGTCGAAGCCCGCTCCCGGCGAGGCGGACGTCCCGTCGTCGAGAAGGGCATCGAGGCGGTTCAGGCGGCCGTCGTTCGCCGCCAGGAAGGTCTCGACGGCGCGCCCGGCCGCCTGCTGGCTGGCGACGGACACCATCCGGGCCGCGCGCTCGCGGATGGCCCCGATGCGGTTGACCGCCAGCGTCGAGAGGATCGACAGGATGGCGATGACGACGATCAGTTCGATGAGGGTGAAGCCGGTTCGGTTTTTCATGGCAAGGGTATGAGCGTCCCCGGCGTCGCCGGGGTTCACCGGCGGGGAACGGGGAATGCGTTCATGGAGGGAAGGGAGTGGGAAAACAGGGGAAAACACTCATGTTTTCCTTGATATCCCGTTGTGACCGGGCACATCGGGGCAACGGCCTTGGGAGGGGGCGCGGTGGCGCATGCGGACAGGATGCCGATGTCGCGGAAATCTTGCCGCCCCCCGCCGTCTTGTGCCAATATGCCGCCCATGGTGCCTGTTCCCGCCATCTCCGCCCCCCCGATGCCCACGCTCCTCGACACTCCCGCCGAAGACCTCCTGCCCGCGCTCGCCCCCCGCGTCCCCGCGCTCTCCCTCCGCACGCTCCGCCGCATCCAGGCCGCCGTCTTCCGCAACCACGGCACCTATCCCGCGGCGCTCCCCGAAATCTCCCCCACCCTCCTCTCCCGCCTCGCCGCCGTATCGCCGCTCCCCGCCCTCCGCGTCCTCGACCGGCGGACCTCGCCCCGCGACGGTTTTTCCAAGTTCCTTCTCCGCAATCCCGGTCTCCCGGGCGACTTCGAAGCGGTATCCATCCCCCTTCTGGGTGGCCGCGGCGAACCCAAGACGGTCGCCTGCGTCTCCTCCCAGTCCGGTTGCGCGCAGGGCTGCCGCTTCTGCTGTACCGGCCGCCTCGGCCTCGCCCGCTCCCTCCTCCCGTGGGAAATCGTGGCCCAGGTCCTCGCCGTGCGCTCCGCCGCCCCCGCGCCCCTCCGCGGCGTCGTCTTCATGGGCATGGGCGAGCCGCTCGAAAACCTCGACGCCGTCCTCGCGGCCGTCCGCATCCTCGCCTCCCCCTGCGCCCTGGCCATCTCCGCCAAGGCCATCTCCGTATCCACCGCCGGCATCGTCCCGGGCATCCTCCGCCTCGCCGAACCCGGTGCGCCGCCCCTCCGCCTCTTCGTCACGCTTTTCTCCGCCCGGCCCGGAGTCCGAGACCGCTGGATGCCGGTCTCCCGCCGCCATCCCCTCCCCGAACTCCGCGAGGCCCTCCTCCGATACCATCTCGCGACCGGCCGCCGCCCCACCCTCGCCTGGCCGCTCGTCGCCGGCGTCAACGATTCCGCCGGAGACGCCATCACCCTCGCCCGCTGGCTCGACGGCCTGCCCGCCGCGCTCGATCTCATCGACGTCAACGACCCCACCCTCGCCCTCCGCCCCCCTTCCGATGCCGCCCGCAACGCGTTCCTCGACGCCCTGCGCCTCCACGTCCGCATCCCCGTCTCCCGCCGCTATTCCGGCGGGGCCGACATCCTCGCCGCCTGCGGTCTGCTCTCCGCCTCCGCCGGGGGCAGCGGCCCTCCGCCGTGCAGATGACGGGTCAGACGGAGGGGGGCTCGGGCGGAAGCCCGGGCGGGATGGCGGGTTCGTCCGGGGACTGCCGGGACGAAAGCCGGAGGAACACCCACGAGCATACCGGGATGGACAGGTAGTAGAGCCCGGCGATCACGCACAGCGTCCGCCAGAAGTCGGAAACCAGGAATGCGATCGCCAGCAGCAGGACGAGCAGGAACGGGACCCGCCATCTGTGGGCGATGCGGAGCCGTTTGATCGACAGGGTCGGAATCCGGCACGCCAGGAGCACGCCGCACACGAGGAGCGACGCCGCCGCGAAGATCGGCTTCCCGGGCAGCGACCCGAACCCGAATTCCCAGACGATCGGCAGCATGCACAGCCCGGCGCCCCCCGGCGCGGGCAACCCCATGAAGAAATGCTTCCAGGCGGGCGTCGTCGGTTCGTCGAGCATGATGTTGAACCGGGCCAGCCGGAACGCCCCGCACAGCGCATAGAAGAGCGACAGCGCCCAGAGGAGGTTGGAGAGCGGCCGGGCCAGGGCGTCGGCATCCGCCCAGAAGTAGAGCAGGAGCGCCGGCGCGACGCCGAAGCAGACGAAATCGCTGAGCGAGTCGAGTTCGGCGCCCAGCCGCGACGTCGCCCCCAGCAACCGGGCGAGGCGGCCGTCGATCCCGTCGAACAGGCAGGCGGCCAGGATGAAGATGACGGCCAGGTTCCATTGCCCCGCGCAGGAAAACCGGATCGACGTGATGCCGCAGGCGGCGGCCATGCCGGTGGCCAGGTTCGGCACGAGGTTGCGCAGGGGCTGGGAACGGCGGAGGGGATTGTTGTCGTTGCGGCGGCGGTGTTTCATGGCGTTCTTCGGGGGATGGGGCGGCTGGGTGGGGGCGTCAGGGAAGCCGGGCGAGGGTGGTTTCGCCGGCGACCATCGTCTGCCCGAGCGCGACCTCGGGCTTCACGCCGGGCGGCAGGTAGACATCGAGGCGGGAGCCGAAGCGGATGAGCCCGAACCGCGTCCCGCGCTCCAGCGTCTCCCCCTCCGCCGCGAAGGGCACGATCCGGCGCGCCACGAGCCCCGCGATCTGGACGAACGCGAATTCCCGCCCCCCGTCCGCCCGCGCCAGCCACAGCATCCGCTCGTTGTCCTTGCTCGCCTTGTCGAGCGAGGCGTTGAAGAACTTTCCGGGCACGTACACGCGCCGCACGATCTCCGCGCCGAACGGCATGCGGTTGACGTGCACGTCGAGGACGGACATGAACACGCTGACCCGCCACACCGGCTCCGCCGACGCCGGGGACAGCTCCGCGGGAATGGGGACTTGCTGGAGGAGGCACACCGTTCCGTCCGCCGGCGAGACGAGCGCGGCCGGGTCGGGCGGCGGATAGCGCTCGGGGTCGCGGAAGAAGAGTGCGATGGCATACGAAAGCGCGAGCACGAACACCCCGGCCGCGGCGGTCCAGCCCGGCGTGCGGACGAAATACCACAGCGCGCCGACGCCGGCGAGCCCGACGACGAGCACCGGCACGACGATTTTCCATCCTTCGGGATGGATGTGGGGCAGCAGGTAATGGGAAGCGGACAAGTCGAGGGCAGCAGTCATGGACGGAACTCCCGGGAAAGAAGGGACGGGGCAAACCGGATTGAGGTCGGGCAACCGGCCTTGCGTACGGCGGGGACCGCGGCAACCCCGGATTTCATGGCGGCCAGGATGCCGGGTCGGATGTCATCGATGGTCATGGGGAGGGCCTCTTGATACAAGCGCGCGGGAGAGTAGCATGGGGAACAGGGGAGGGCAAGGGGGAAACGCCCGTGTTTTTGGCGCGCGGCATGGAAGCAGGATGGCCACGTTGGCCCGAATGCCCCCCCCCGGACGGATTCCCGAATCGGGCTCGGTACGAGCTGCGTAGCGACGGCGCCTCGCCGTCGTGTGGAAGCGCTCCCGCCCCCCTTTGGTAGGGCGAGCTCTCCGAGCGAGCCGTCCTTCTCCCTCCTCATCCCGCCCTCCCCGGCTCGCACGGAGTGCTCGCCCCACCGCCACCGGCGTGCATAGCGACGGCGCCCCCGCCGTCGGATGGTAGCGCTCCCGGCCCCCTGTGGTAGGGCGAGCTCTCCGAGCGAGCCGCCCTTCTCCCTCCTCATCCCGCCTCCCCGCCACCGAATCAGTCCGCGACTTCACGCACCCGGAAGAATCCGGTGGCCTCCCCGGCGGGGACGGACACGGATACAGCCGTTTCACCGTCGGCATCGGCGGTCCAGCGCTTCAGGACCGTCCATGCTCCGCCCAACTCAGGGGTCCACTGGACTTCGTACACGGCGCCGGCGATGGTTTCGACCCGGATCGTGCACTCCGTGGCGGGGACCCGGGCGTCGCGGGCGGCGGAAGCGGGACGGGGAGTGCGCGAGAAGCCGGTGATGGAGAGGGAGGCGGCCGTCGCCTGCCAGTGGGCGAAGAGGGTCCGCCTGGAGTCTTCGGTCACGGTCATGCCGATGCGGACGCGCCGCCCGTCTTCCAGGGCGTCGTACCAGCCCAGGAACTTGAAGCCTTCGCGGACGGGAATCTTGAAGCCGGTGTAGAGGTCGCCGACGTAGTATTTGGCGGTCGTCTTGGTGCAGGTTCCGCCGTTGGCGTCGAACGTGACCGTCTGGCGGCGCGGACCCCAGTGCGCCCACAGGGTCAACTCGGCCCTGTCGGGCACGCGGTCGCCGATGCGGACGCGGTTCCCGCCTTCCTGCGCGTCGTACCAGCCGAGGAAGTCGAAGCCTTCGCGGGTGGCGGACGCGAGTTTCACGTAGGTTTCGCCCACGACGGCCGTCCTCGACCGGAGCTTGCACGTCCCTCCGTTCGGCTCGAAATGCACGGTCTGGCCCCAGTGGGCGTAGAGGGTCCGTTCGTATTCCTGCGACACGGGGTCGCCCATGCGGACGCGTTCGCCGCCTTCGAGGCGGTCGAACCAGCCCAGGAACGCGAGGTCGCCGCGGACGGGGACCTTGAAGCCGGAGTAGTCCGCGTCCAGGAAGCAATGGCCGACCAGCTTCGAGCAGGTCCCGCCGTTGGGATCGAACGTGATGGTCTGGCGGGCTCCGGTCCAGTGCGCCCAGAGCGTCAGCTCGTCGTTGGTCGTGACGGGCATGCCCATCTTGATGCGGGTTCCGCCCGTCTCGGCGTCGTACCATCCCGCGAAGGTGTGGTCCTGGCCCCACTTGGCGGGCACGAAACGGTCGTAGACGCCCCCCTGGCCGATGACCAGCCTTTCGACCGTGCATGTTCCGCCGGCGGGGATGAACGTGATGGTCTGGGGGCGGCCCCAATGGGCGTAGAGGGTCCGTTCGGCGACTTCTTCGACGACGGTGGCGAGCAGGACGGCTTCGCCGCCTTCGGGTTCGGTGTACCACCCGCCGAGGGCCAGGTCGCCGTTGGTCGCCGTCGGCAGGTCGCCGTAGGGCTCGCCGAAGGCGTAGGTGGCGGTGGGGGTGTCGCACTGACCGCCATTGGCGTCGAAATGCACCGTCTGGCGGTCGGTCCAACGGGCGTAGAGCATGCGGGCGGGGCGGGCGGTGACGCGGCTTTCGGCGGTCACCTGCGTGCCGCCCTGGGCGGCGTCGAACCAGCCGAGGAAGGCGTGGCCCGCCCAGACGGGCACGGGCAGCTCGCCGTAGTGTTCGCCAATCTCGTAGACGGCGCTGGACGGGTCGCAGGTGCCCTCGCCGGCGTCGAACTCGACGATCTGCTCTCCGCTGCCGGTGCGCAGGTAGGGCGTCGACTCGCCCTCGTCGATGTTCCAGGTGGCGACGAAGTCGAAGCCCGCGAAGCTGGCCTCGTGCAGCATGTCGTCCGTGGCGAGCGGGTGGATGGCGTCGTAAGAGACAATGTTGCCGACGGCCTGGAGGTCCGTCTTGCCGGAGTCGTAATAGCAGTCCGTGATGTAACCGGTCTGGGCGTACCCGGCGAACGCGCCCCGGTAGGTGCCGGTCGATTCGACGGAGGCCGCGCACCAGGAGGTGGCGATCCGGCCGCCCGCGCTGCCCGCGAAGCCGCCCGCGTAGCGGTTGTTGCCCGCCTCGACGTCGGCGATGGCGTAGCAGTCCATGACGTAGCCGCCGCCGTGGTTGCCGGCGAAGCCGCCTGCATCCGCCAAACCGTTGGCCTGTTGCACCACGCGGCCCGTGAAGCTGTTGCGGAGGATGACGGGAGAACCGTCCGTCCACCCGACGAAGCCGCCGGCGTTGTAGGTCGTCGCGTTCGTGACGCCGCCCTCGAAGGAGCAGCCGTCCACGAGCGACTGGGACCCAATCTTGCCCGCGAAGCCGCCGGTGCCGGTGCTGCTTCCCGAGGAGGCATAGGCGCCCCTGACGGAGCCTTCCGCCACGACGCCGCTCACGCGTCCGCCTTCGATCCACCCGAAGAGGCCAACGTAGCGGTTGGTGACGTCGACGACGAAGTTGCGGATGGCGTAGTTCTGCCCGTAGAACTCGCCGCTGAAGGCGGTGGAGTTCCCGATGGGCTCGATGGCCGCGCCTTCGAAATCGATGTCGGCGGTCAGCACGTAGATGCCCGCGAGGTCGTTGGTGACGGCGAGCAGCTCTTCGGCGGTCGAGATGGGCGTGGCGCCGTCGACGTGCTGCTTGACCTCGGGCCAATC